>JAADIR010000044.1 GCA_013151245.1 Chlorobiota bacterium | reverse complement strand
GCTGTTTTTTTTGTTAAGAAATTTACAAATGCATTTTTTTTGCAAAGATAGTACATTTTTGAATATCGAATATCGATTAATCCCGAAAGTTTTCGGGAACGATTTCTGAAGTTTTGATCTGAAATCGAAAATCGTTAATCCTTGTTCTTAAATCTCTTTTTGCAGCTTGCTGCGTTATGAATTGTGAATTATTGGAAAAACAAGCGAATTACGAAGTCTTGGTTCTTGATTCTTACTTTGCGGAGAGGGAGGGATTCCTCGCAGAGTTCAGTGAAGAACCCCCGGAGGCTGTAACACCTCAACGGTTTTTCCCAAAGGTCGCAGACTCTGTGAGGATTCTGCGAACAAGACCGCCGCATTCAACTAAATGGATGACTTTGTTAAATTACTCAACCGCACTTGCGAAATTCCCTAAGCTGACAAAATTTTAATTAATATTTAGATGATATTATTTTCCCTCAACCAAATTCTTCCTTCCAAGGATTTAAAGAACATTTCTCTTTTGAAAGCTTCGCTTTTTGTGTTAAAGTTTTCATAATAGTGGATTTCCCAAGGACGAAAAGCTTTAGTAGAGCGTACTTTCCCGGCGTTGTGCCTCTTAAGTCGGTTTTGTAAATCTTTAGTATGTCCGAAGTAATGTCGGTTATTTTTGAGGCTAGTTAATATGTAGGTATAAAACATAACTTTTGAAATAAACTTGCGGAGAGGGAGGGATTCGAACCCCCGGAGGCTGTAACACCTCAACGGTTTTCAAGACCGCCGCATTCAACCGCTCTGCCACCTCTCCGAAGAACAAAAGACTTTTAATCAGTATTAAAAAAATTTGAGCTACAAAAGTAAGAAAATTCAACGATTCTACAAATTCATTTATTTTTTATATATCTTAAAAAGATAAATAATTTTTTGTCCGAATTAACTGAAGTATATTTAAGGAAATTGTTTTGAAGCGAAGATTCAGTTTACTTTATCTTTTACTGGGGTTGGCGATTGTTGCCGGGGGCGTTTTTTTATATACAGCTAATATAGATTTATATCCCGACGAATTAATGGAAATCGTTTCTAAAAAAACCGAAGCTGATTTAAGCAAAATATTTGACCCGCCTATTAAAGCGCTGCAGCAAATTAGAGAAGACGGATTGAACGGTTCGCTGATTTTTACTTCGGAAGTTGAATTGAATAAAAAGTTTGCGGAATATCTTAAAAAGTTTTCTGTTGAAAACACTTTATATTTTGCAAACAGCGTCGGCGACCAATATATTATTTACAAAGATAAAGACACTTGGGTTTCGAGTTTCAGAAATGAAAAAATTGAAAAGAAAAAAGTTTTGTGGAGACGTTGGAAAAAATTCGACAAGCCCGTCAACGAGTGGGGGGAAACTACGGAGTATGATTCCAGAAAAGAAAAATGGTATCAGCAAGTTAATCTGGCGTATGCAAAAGATTCAATATTTTGGACTGAACCGATCACTTCCTTTGCCACAAAACAGCTTTCTATTGACGGCGCAATTTTTTGGCGCGGAAAAAACGATTCGCTCCTTTACGGATGCGCGTTTGAAGTTCCCGTAAAAAAACTTTCTTCGGCTTTATCCATCAACGACAATTTTGATCTTAAACGAAGTTTTATTGTCAACTGGAACGACCGCCTGCTTGAACTTTCTACGGGCGATATCGATTCGTCTTTGATTACAGACGATTTAAAAAACATCGATACAATTTCTAAAAAAGACTCAATATTAGGCAAATTGCTCGCCAATTGGAAAATGCTTGGAATGAAAGAGAACTCAATGTTTAAATTTACCGCAGACGAAGATATTTGGTGGGCGAACATCAAGCGGTTCCCGTTCGGAAAAAGCCGTCTGTTGTACGGCATTGCCGTTGAAGAATCGGATTTGGTTTTTAAACTTGTATGGCAGCGATTATTGTTGTGGGTTCTGCTGGGAATAGTTTTAATTGCGTCAACTTTCGCGTTTTTGATTTACAGAAAAAAACGACGCGGTTCATTTGTGAAATTTACTTCAAAAGATTATTCGGCTCAAATAGAGCAAATGATTAAGCAAGGAGAATCGTCGTCGCTTGAGTTTAAGTCTTCTCTGCGTTGGGATTATCGCGAAGAAAAGGTAAATAAAAAATTAGAAGAAGTAATTTTAAAGTCCGTATCGGCGTTCAGCAACGCGGAAGGCGGGTCTTTAATTATTGGAGTTGACGACGACGGAAAAGTTTTAGGATTGGGAAACGATATTGCAACGCTAAAAAAACAAAACATCGATTATTTTGAACTTCACTTGCGTAATCTGCTGAATCAAACTTTCGGCGTGAATTATACAACGCGATTTGTCGATATTCTATTTCCGGAAATTGACGGGAAAAATATTTGCGTTGTAAACACAAAAAAAGGAGAAAAGCCTTTATTCATTACGGTTCACGATAAGCAGGGAAAGAAGATTGAGAAGTTTTTCGTACGTTCCGGAAACAGCTCTCAAGAAATCGCTTCTCTCAGCGAAATGAATGAGTACATAAAAAACAGATTTGAATAATTTGTTTTAAACCGAATAAAAATTAAAACTTAAAATATACTCCCGCGCTGAAAGAAATAAATTGATTTGTGCCCACGATGTATTGATTGTTCCCGTCGCCGTAATCATAGGTTTTCCCATTGCTGACCAAATGATATTTCCCTCTGATCTCAAGCTTCAAATTTGCCTCCAACTCTTTTTCAAATCCAAGTCCGAAATTGAAACCGCTTTCGCGGAAAGTTTCGTTAATAGCCGAAACGATTGAAACGTCGCCGTCTTCGTCAATATATTTGCCGGCGATATCGACCGAGTAATTATAAAGTCCGGCTTCAATTAAAATAAACGGACTGAATCCCTCATTCATAAAAATCCATTTCAGCCCGATTAAAACCGGAAGCGCCTGCACCGAACCGTCGAGATCAAATTTACCGGGAGCGTTAACTTCGCCGTTAAATTTTTCGTTGTCCAAACTCCAGTTGGTAACGCCTATTGACGCGTATAAAGAAAGGTTGTCTTCCAGGTAGTAACCAAACGAAAAATCTCCTCCGAAACCGGGATTGTAAACTTTAGACCAATCGCCGACGGGAAAAGAGAACCCGAGCGAAATTCCCGCGCCGAATCTTTCTTGAGAATAAAAAGACGTTGCCGTAATCAATAAAAATAAAAGCGTGTATTTTTTCATTCGCTGCCCCAATGAGATTTTTAATTTACCAAGTAAAACTAATTTGTCCGATAATATTTTTTTCGGAAAAAATCGGATCCTGATAATAAGCGAGATCAACGCGGATAATTTTCAATATGCCCGCTCCAAAACCAAGCGTAGGGTTCTTTCTGAATAGTCCGGCTCTGAAAGCTAATTCCAAATTATCGTTCGCCAAAAAATATCTGTATTCAACTCCAAGTTGCACTCTGGACAAATAATTATCAATGAAATTGGTTTGTTCGAAAACGTCGGTGATATCAAGCGAAATGTCTAAATCTTCAAGCAGAGGATAGAAGAAACCAATACTAGTAATGACCGGAGTCGCTAATTTTAACGGACCTTCAATTTTTACTTTTCTGTAATAACTTACCAGCGCCGTATCGCCGTCGGCGTTTACAATAGGGTTTCCGGCTTGATCTTTATCTTGCCCTAAATTTACTTCTAACAAATCCAAATTAAATGATGAATTCAAACTTGGCAAAGGGAGCAAATTTTTAACGATAAACCCGGCTGAAAACCCCGAATCATTTTTGTAAGTTATGCCGATATCGGTTGTAACTGTGAAGATACTTGTGTTGAAATTTTTGAACGCTTTTTCAAAAATTCTTCCAAAATCAATCGCCAGAATTTTAGCCGCCGTAAATCGTCTGTTGGTAAACTTCAGGTTTGCTCCGACTGAAAAATTATCGTTGATTTTAAACCCGTAACCCGCTGTGAACAATAAATCCATAAATGAAAAAGAATAAATTGCGGGTAATGCGTCAAGATTTACTTGTCCTGTTTCCGTATCGACAACGTATTCCAACAGGTCTTCAAACTTAGAGACGGCTTTTTTTGTTTCGTCTTTATTCGACAAATCTTCGGGTAATTTAATTTTTAATAATTCGGTAAAGAACGGTCCAAGTTCGCCTTTAAAAGCCGACTGACCGTAGGCGTGGAATGAAAAAGACCAATTATCAAAAAATACGTTAGCCGAAGCAAAAGCGTTTAAACCGTGAGTGTTGGAGTTGTCGGGATTTCCAATAATTTTTTCGGAAAGCTGTTGAGGAAATTTCAGCGAATTTTTCAATTTTGTTATTGCGGTTTTTTGCGCGTCCGGATTATATTGGTTCGCAAGATACTCGAGCGAGGAACTCCATATATTTTTTAAAGCTATTCCTTCTTTGAATTGGTCGATGTTGTTCGAAAGAAAACTCGCCGCGTCCAATGTAACGGGGGGAACGCCCGCAACTACGATAATAGATCCGCCGAGCGGCTGCTTTTCGGCAAGGAATGCAGGGTTAACGTAAGATGCGTTGAATTGCCTCCCGTTTGCAATTTCCGTGTTGCCGCGTCCTAAACTTCTAACGTCAAGGTAGTAGTACGGAATATAGAAACTTTTCGGATTCTTAACAATTAAAGTGTCCGGAAGTCCTTCAATTCTACGCAAATAATAACCTTGCGCAAAAGCCGCTTCGCTTATTAAAATAAAGAAAAAAAGCGGCGCGAGTAATTTTTTAATCATGGCTATTCTTTACTTGGAGGAAAATATTCCAAAATTTCTGCGACGACTTCTTTGATCGATTCCGCCCGTTCTTCGGGGGTATAATACGGATCGACGGCGCCCGTTCCGGTTCCGCGCCATACAAGTTCCTTTTTCTTGCCGTCAATTACGTCAATAAAAATCGTTCCCTCTTTATAACGATAAACGGATGTGTTCGGACCGTACCAAGGACCGTAATGGTATCCCCAATTTGTTATGTCTATTCTGTTTCTAACGCCTGCATGAACGATTACGTAGAAATCGGGTTCGCCCTTTTCCAGTAAATTGTAACCTTTTGCTTCCAGCGTTTTGATTACGGCATCTTTAGTTTTCTTTTTTGCCAAAGGATCTTTCATTGCGCTTGGAGAATTGTTCCTATTTTTTGCCAGCCATTTGAATGTGCGGTATGTTGAAAAATCCTGCCCTTCGTCATAATCATAATTTATCGTTACGGAGGAACAGCTTAAAAGAGTAATCATTGATAAAATCACAATCGGAAAAAATTTGTATTTCATTTGAACGCCTCAAGAATTTTTGATTTATCTAAAATTTCAACGTAAATTATTCATGAAAATAATTTTTGTTAGCTTCTTAAATAAAATATACGAGGGTTAAATGAGAAAAGCAATTTTTACTATTTTAATGGCGTCTTTGTCTTCTTTCCTCTTTGCGGGAAACGGAACAAATTCCGGCAAAGATGATATTACTAATTCAAGTTACAGCCAAACCGCGCTCCCTGCTTCCGGCGGAAATAAAATTTATTACGGCGGCGGACTCGGTTTAACTTTCGGCAGCTACACAAGAATTTCAATTAAACCGATTATCGGTTATAAAATTACGCCTAAATTATCGCTCGGCGTAACTTTTGAATACGAATATATTAAGGATAAACGTTATCCGACAACTCAAACGTACAGCAACTACGGCGGAAGCGTTTTTTCCCGATTTAGAATTATTCCTCAGATATATCTCCATGCCGAGTACGCTTATATGAGTTATGAATTCTCAACTTTTTCGGGCGGTTCGGTTAGAGAAGGCGTTCCGTTCCTATTTCTCGGGGGCGGATTCAGTCAGCAGTTTTCTCCGGGCGTTACCGGCTATTTCCAAATTTTGTTTGATGTGCTAAATAATGAAAATTCTCCATACGCTTCCGGCGAACCTTTTTACAGCGTTGGCGTAAGCGTTGGTTTCTAAAAAAAAGAGCGCGAAATCAAAAGGTTTGTTTCTGCGGCTTTTCTTTTAACATAATGAAAGAACGACTATGAGCAAGCTGTTTAAAAATTTTCTGTCGGAATCGAATTTCGGGATATTTAAGAAATTACTCTCTTCTTTTATTTTGATTGCGACTTTGCCGGTAATCCTTTTCGGAATTTTCGGAATCGTTAAACTAAGCTCCGCTTCGGAAAAAATTAACGAGCAAATCAAAAACTCAATAGACGCGCACACGCAGGTAACCATAGAACTTCAAGCAATAATGGCGGCTAAATCTATTGAAAAATTTTTAATGGAGCGGGAACGCGATTTACTTTCCCTTGCTGAATATCAGCGCAGCGCCGCAAAATATTTATCTTTCTACAATAAACACAGCTCGGAAATTTGGGCGCGGAAAACAAAAAATGACACTACCGGCGGCGTCCGGTTAACTATTCCCCTTTACAAAGATATCGCTTTCGTTGACGTAAACGGAAACGAAAAAATAAGAATCTTAAACGGAAAGATCGTTCCGGCGGCTTCCTTAAAAAACGTCAAGTTTCCTAAAAACACCGAATACAAATGCGAAGACTATTTTGAAAAAACGATTAAGCTGGGAACAAAAGGGATTTACGTTTCCCACGTGACCGGATTTTATATAACTAAAGAAGACCAGATGAAAATGGAAGCCGATTCTTCTCTGTATCCCGGAAAGATTTGTTATAATGGAATTATCCGTTACGCGCTTCCCGTTTTCGAAAACGGCGTCTTAATCGGAATTGTTACGCTCGGATTGGATCACAGACATCTGATGGAATTTACGCAGCATATCCAGCCGAACAGAAAGGAAGAAAGCGTTTTCCCGAGTTACAAATCCGGCAACTATGCTTTCATGTTCGACGACGAAGGATGGATTATTACGCATCCAAAGTTTTGGGATATTAGAGGAGTGGATAAAAACGGAGTTCTTGTAAACCGCTATGGGGAAAAAGACGCCGAAAGACTTTTGCGCGAAGGGAAAATACCTTTTAATTTGGATCAAGCCGATTTTATTCACCCGAACTATCCGTTTGTATCGGAAGAAATAAGAAACGGAAATTATGGTTCGGTAACGACCGTCAACGTAGGAGGCACGAGAAAACTAATGGCGTATGCGCCAATTCACTACAAGAGCGGGCAATATAAAAAATACGGCGTTTTCGGCGGCGTTACAATCGGCGCGGAGCTAAACCGCTTTTATCAACCGGCAAATTCCGTTCATGAGAATTTAATTGCCACTATAAAAGTTTTCATAAAAAACACTATTATTTTCTTCCTCGTTATTTCATTTGTCGTCGCTTTAATTTCATGGTTTGTTTCGAAGCATTTTACGGTGCCTCTGCTGGAAATAAATAAAAGCGCAAAAAAACTTGCCGACGGTTCGCTGGAAAAATCGATTGAAATCAACAGAAGAGACGAGATCGGAACGCTGGCAAGTTCGTTTAACTATATGGCAATTGAGCTGAAACGGAGTAAAAAAGAGCTGATCAATTCTATGGAGAATTTGAAAGAATCAAAAGCCGCCGTTGAACAATACGCTAAAAATCTTGAATATCAAATTAAGATTCTTAAAACAATTCAGAAGATCAGCAATCTTTTGGGAGCCACTTTCGAGCTTGATAATATTCTCAAAATCATTCTTCAGCAGTGCGTAAACAGCATCGGCTTCGACCGCGCGATTCTTTATCTGATTGACGATACCGGAAAGTATCTTGAATGTAAAGAAATCTTCGGTTTCGAAAAAGAAAACGGAGTTCGCGCAAGAAGTTCTAAATATAATTTGGAAAAATTCGACGTTATCGAAACAAGAGTCGTTAGGGAAGGAAAAATATTTTTTATCGAAGATTTTACAAAATATGAAGACGCCACCGAACTCGACAAGAAAATACGCGCCTATGCCAAAAGCAATTCGTTCGTATTTGTGCCGTTGAGGATGAAGGAGAAAATTATCGGCATAATGGGCGCGGATAAACTGCGCAGCGGAGGCGAGATTACGGAAGTGGATATTTCATCGCTGCAGATATTGGCGAATCAAGCTTCGCGCGTTATCGAAACAACGCGGCTTTATCAGGAACTTGTGGAACAAAGAAATTTTGTGGAAGATATATTAAAGTATATGTCGAACGGGATTATTTCGGTTGATTCCAATGGGATTATTACAAGCGTTAACAAAGCCGCGGAAAATATTTTAGGCTTGGCAAAGAAAAATGTCGTCGGGGAAACCGCCAAGGAAGCGCTGAGCAGGTTTGGCGACGTTATTAATGAAATTGAGGAAACTTACGTCAGAGAAGGTTCGTTCAACAAATATGATATTGAGTTGAATGTTGCCGGAAGAAAAAAATATTTTGCGATAAACGTTTCTCCCATTGTCGGGAACCGAGAAAACAGACAAGGCGCAATAATTGTAATCCAGGATATTACGGAAAAACGGGAATTCGATTCGCAAGTTCAAAGAATGGAAAGACTCGCCTCGTTAGGCAGATTAGCCGCCGGGCTGGCGCATGAAATTCGAAATCCGCTTACGGGAATCAGTCTCTTTCTCGACGATCTGCACGATAGAACGTCAAACGACGAAGAAACTGCCGCCGTAATTTTACAAGCGCTGAATGAAGTCGAGCGTCTTGAAAATCTTGTTAATGAACTTCTGGATTATGCTTCCCCTCGGAAAAATGATTTTCAAGAAGTTGATTTGAATAAATTGCTTAACTCAATCCTTAATCTTTTGACGAAACAGCTTTCTAAAAATAAAATAGAACTGACGACGGAATTTTGCGAATCGCCAAAAATTTCCGCCGACAAAGAAAAACTTAAACAGGCTTTTTTGAATGTTTTATTAAACGCCGTTCAAGCTATGCCCGCCGGAGGGAAACTGAAGGCGACGACCGAATGCGGAAAAAACTTAGACATGCTGCCGGAATTGAATAAGAAAAAGTTTTTAGTAGTTACGATAGAAGACAGCGGGGACGGAATCAGGGAAGAAAATCTTTCAAAAATTTTCGATCCTTTTTTTACAAATCGCGCCGATGGAACGGGACTCGGACTTTCAATTACTCATAGTATAATTGACGAACACAAAGGGAAAATTTTTATTGAAAAATCTTCTCTCGGCGGAGCGAAATTTATTATAGCGCTGCCGGTTTAATTTTCAACGCTATATTTTTTTACAAAATAAAACATTATTTTAAAACGACCGGTAAAATAAAAATTACGGATATGCAAAAAGAGAGAATACTTGTAATCGACGACGAAGAATTTATTCGCAGTAATATTAAACGGATATTAAGTTCGGCGGGCTACAAGGTTACGGTTCTTGAGTCCGGAACGTCGGCTCTCGATTTGCTGAAGAAAACGGAATACGATCTCATCCTTCTCGATCTGAACCTGCCCGATATTCACGGCTTGAAAGTTCTGAAAAAAATAAAAGAACTAAACGAAGAAACGCTTGTAATTATTATGACGGGATACGCTTCGGTGGAATCCGCCGTAGAAGCCATCAAACTCGGCGCTTACGATTATATTAAAAAACCGTTCAAAGCCGACGCCATTAAATTGATAATCAAACTTGCGATAGAAACTCTTTCCTTAAAGAAAGAAGTCAAGCAGCTCAAAAGTCTTCAGCCGGGGAATTCCAGTTTGGAAAAACTGCTCGGAACCAGCTCCGCAATTTTGAGAGTAAAAAATCAAATCAAAGAATACGCAAAGTATGATTCCGAAACAGTCTTAATTACGGGCGAAAGCGGAGTGGGGAAAGAATTGATCGCTTCTTCGATTCATGCCCTTAGTCCACGGGCAAAAAATGAATTGATTGAAGTTAATTGCGCCTCTATTCCCGAAAATCTTTTGGAGAGCGAACTCTTCGGATATGAAAAAGGAGCTTTTACAGACGCAACGAGATCGAAGGAAGGAATTTTAGAGAAAGCGCACGGCGGAAGTCTTTTCCTCGACGAGATTGGGGAAATGAGTTTGGCTTTGCAGGCAAAACTCCTCCGCGTGATTGAAAACAAGAAATTCAGAAGACTCGGTTCGACGACCGATAAGGAAGTTAATCTAAGAATAATTGCCGCGACAAATAGAAATCTCGAAGAAGCGATTGCCGAAAAAGATTTCAGAAAAGATCTCTACTACCGGCTGAACGTTCTCCGCATTGAAGCTCCGCCGCTGCGGAAAAGAGGAAAAGATATTCTTGAACTCGCCGAGTTCTTTTTGCTTCAATACGCTGAAAAGTTTAATAAAAAAATTGACGGTTTTTCCGAAGAAGCCAAATCTCTTCTGCTAAACTATTCATGGCCCGGCAATATTCGCGAATTGAAGAATGTTATCGAGCGTATTTCAATTCTTCAAAACGAGAATATCATTTCCGAAAAACACATTTTGGAGGAAATCGGTTACGCAATGGAAAACGGGAAAAACAAAATTAAGTTGTCCATCGATTCGGACACTTTAAACTTTAAAGATATGATGGAGGCGGTTGAAACTCAACTTATAACCGAAGCGTTCGAAAAATCAAACCGCAACATAAGCCGTACCGCGCGTATCCTTCAGATACCGAGAGAGACTTTAAGGTATAAATTAGAAAAGTTTAAAATTTTAGAATTTGTATATGAAAAATGAAGCAAATTTATTATCTTTTTTGTGTTAAATAAATTTTAGTGTTTATTTCTTTTGTTTTTTATTTGCTCAAAAGAATAATAACAATTAAATAAACTTAAATCACTTCTTTGAAAATGTGTCGTAAAAATATCTTGGTATAGGGTTTGATATAATATAAATTGCCGTTCATTCAAATATTAAATGTTGTTATAATTTGGTTGAAATCATTATTGTATTAATTTTCGGGGTTGCCTTCTTTTTAGTTAATTCGATGAAAATATGTTCAGAAAAAGACGTCTTTAAACTAATCTGGTAGCCCCGGACAATTTCTCTTACTGTTTTTGCGATAACATCTTACGGAAACGCCCGATTTCGCTTTTTGAATTTTAATATTTTTTGAATGGAAGATAATTAAAATGATAGGAGCATTCTTTTTCGAAAACATATTATATTGGATAAATTTTTTTCGTTGGTGAATTTTCGCCATTACCGGCGAAAATTAGCCGATGTTTTGTGCTTTTTAACCGGTTGCAATTTGAAAACGAGCTCTATTTTCATTTAAGTTTCTTTTTAAAATTTGGTATGTAGTTTGAATAGCTAAGTTATTTACAATCTATAACAGGGCGAGTTACATGCATTTTTATTTAAGTCACTCACAAACAACTTAAGGGAGGTTCTATGAAAGCATTTACTAAGGTCACATTCACAATATTGCTACTTTTACTAACTTCGGGATTTCTTTTCTCGCAAGATATGCCTGACTTAAAAGTTAGACTCGGCGGAACTGTTCAAGGTATGGCGAGTTATTCTCAAACCGGCGGCGTTGACACAAGTCAAATTGGGTTTGGTTTACGCAGAGTTCGTCTAAGAGCCTACACTTCTTACGGTAAACACTTTAAAGGTATGATTCAAATGGAAGTAACCAATCCGAAATTATTAGATGCACGAATCACATATGGTCTTAATGAAAATTTTAATGTTCGCGTAGGTCGCTTCATCGGAGCTGGCGTTAGGTCAGGCGGTTTAACTTCCCATACGGTTATCGACATTGTCGAGCGTCCGCTTACGGCGCAGAGATGGGGCGCGGCTACAATAGGCGGCGATTACAGAGATTACGGTTTGGCGGTTTTCGGTAAGATTGCCGGCGGACTTTCTTATAACGTTACCATTCATAACGGCGACGGCGCAAGAAACATCAAGGCTACTCATAAAGGCGCCGGAAAGACATTAAACTCCGGTTTTGCTTTCAGCGGAATGCTTACGTTTAAACCCGCATCTGTTAAAGGTTTGGAAGCCGGCGGTTATTATGGCGTTGGCAACAAATATTTCAACGATTATAACGCTTATAACGCTTATGTATATTATACGCCTTCGCAATTTGAAATTAAAGCTGAATATATTGGATGGAAAAACAATACTTCGGAAGTTTCAAGCGCGGGTTATTATGTTTTCGGCGGGTACTTCTTCACCCCAAAAATTGAACTTTTGGCAAGATATG
Source organism: Chlorobiota bacterium (assembly GCA_013151245.1). GTDB lineage: Bacteria > Bacteroidota > Ignavibacteria > Ignavibacteriales > Melioribacteraceae > JAADIR01. The sequence goes on along the minus strand of JAADIR010000044.1, from coordinate 10,456 downwards.
AAAGCTTCGATCCGAACGCGGATGTTGACGAAGACGCGCAGAATTTAATTACCGTCGGCGCGAGATATTTCTTATTCCCGACAAAGAAAACAGCCGGCAAAATCACTGCCGCTTATGTAGTTCATGGCGAGCAAGGAACTGCTGTTGATAATGACGTGTTTTATTTAATGTTTCAATTAGTTTTTTAAAGTTAACAACTGATGGATAACCTGGCGTTATCCATCAGTGTTTTACCAAATTATTTCCATACGTGGAGGCACCATGAAGAAAATAAAAATTATTTTGCTTTTATTAGCTTTTGGCTTTGTTGCACTAAGTCTAAACAGCTGCGGAAAAAGCGAAACAGGCCCGATTAAAATAGGAGTGCTCCTACCTTTAACCGGTCATCAGGCTAATTTTGGCTCAATGGAAAAAAATTCTTATGAATTAGCCAGAGCTAAAATTAATGCGGCGGGCGGAATTGACGGCAGGCAGCTTGAATTTGTTTATGAAGACGATACAGGCAAACCTGACGTGGGTAGAGCGGGCGCCGAAAAACTTATCAACGTAAACAAAGTGCCAATGATTTCAGGCGGTTACAGTTCATCCGTTACATTTGCCGCCGCCGCAGTCGCTCAGCAATACAGAACTCCGTTTCTCGTAAATACCGGCTCGGTTGATAAAATTACTCAGCCGGAAGCCTTTAATCTTACGGTTAACGACGGAGCGAAATTCTATATTTACAGATTGAATCCGCCTGTCTCGGAATATGCTTCGGGGCTCGAAGGATTATTGGCAAACGTTATTAAACCGGCTACGGTTTACATCATTCATGAAAATACGACCTTTGGAACCAAAGGAGCAAAAGCGTTTCAGAAAAGTTCTGAAAAGTTAGGTATTGAAGTTTTGAATGTAGAATCATATTCAAGCGGAACGGTCGATTTCAAACCTATCCTTCTAAACGCTCAAAAAGCAAATCCCGATATGGTTTATATGATTTCTTATGTTATGGACGCGTCAATGCTGATGAAACAAGCCAGAGAAATCAAGTTTTATCCTAAATTATTTGTTGGAGCCGGCGCAGGTTTTACAATGCCCGCATTTAAAGATAATGCAGGCAAAGCTTCCGAAGGCGTTATCTCGGCTACTCTTTGGCATCAAACTTTACCTATTCCGGGCGCTAAAGAATATTACGACGAATATGTTAAAAAATACGGCGGCGACGGTCCCGATTATCACGGCGCGGAAGCTTATTCTGCAGCAATGGTTGTTGCCGACGTTCTTAAAAGATGCAAAGGCGATTATGAGAAAGAGACCATTAAAAAAGCGCTCGACGCTACAGATATGATGACGGTTTTCGGTCCGGTTAAATTCCAATCTTACGGAAAGAAAATTCATCAGAATAAAATGGAAACTTATGTCGTTCAATGGATAGACGGCACGCTTAAACTTATCTGGCCAAAAGATTTGGCGAATGCCGACGTTGTATATCCTATTGATTGGGAAAAAATCTGGGCTGAATAATTTTAAGTCTGATTTTTTTTATTGTTCTAACAATTCTTTTTAAGACTGCTTCAAGGCAAAAAAAATCGTCAATTCTTGAAGATCTTTGGAGCAGTCTTACATAAAATAATTCAAGGGGAAAGTGATGGAAATTTTTATGCAATCACTGGTGTCGGGGTTGCTAATAGGTGGACTGTACGCGATAATAGGTATAGGAATGACGCTTATTATGGGCGTGCTGAAAATTATTAACTTGGCGCACGGTCAAATAATGATGGTCGGAATGTATATTACGTGGACATTGTGGTATTTTCTGGGAATCGATCCGTATCTTTCAATAATTATTACCGTTCCTATTGTTTTCTATTTGGGCGACGGGATTAGCCGGTTTTTACTCCATCCTCTAATTGAAAAAGATTCTATTCTTCCTGAAAATCAAGTTTTGATGACAGTAGGAATCGGGATGGTGTTAGTTGAATTGGCAAGGTTTATTTTTACTAGCGACTACAGATCCGTTCAAACCAGCTATAATGCCAAAAGCGTTTATATTGCGGGGATATCGTTGAATTATCCGTTAATTATCGCGTTCTTTGCCGCAATTGTTTTAACCGGTGGAATGTTCTTTGTTTTAATGAAAACAGATTTAGGACGATCGATCAGAGCGACCGCGCAGGATAGCGACGCCGCCACTTTGATGGGAATTAGTTCGAAAAGGATTACAATTCTTACGTACAGCATCGGCAGCGCTTTAGTTGCAACCGCGGGAATATTCCTTTTGCCGATTTATTATCTGTATCCTGATTTTGGACCGGCGTTTACCGTAAAAGCGTTTGTGATTACAATTTTGGGCGGTTTAGGTTCAACTGTAGGCGCAATTGCCGGCGGTATTGTGCTTGGAATTGCAGAAACTTTCGGCGCGACATATATTTCTATGGGTTACCGCGACGCCGTCGGTTTGGTGATTTTCTTGCTCGTTCTGGTCTTTTTACCCGGCGGGTTGAAACGTTTTACTAAGATATAGGTGAGTGAAATGGGTGAAAATAAAAAAATGATTCAATTTACAAAGTGGGAAATAATTACTCTTATAGGAGCTATTATTCTTCCTTTTATATTTGACTTTTCTCCCTATATTCAAGGGTTATTGATTTTTATAATGCTTTGGGTTATTCTTGGGAGTTCGTGGAATTTGCTCGCCGGATTTACGGGACAAGTTTCATTCGGTCATGCGGCGTATTTTGGAGTGGGCGCTTATACTGCAGGTTTACTGTACTTCCACTTTAAAATATCGCCATGGTGGGGATTATTGTTAGGCGGATTTGTAGCCGTAATTTTCGGCTATCTGCTGGGAATTATTGTGTTTAGATTGCGCGGACCTTACTTTGCTCTTGGCACGCTGGCAACCGGAGAGATTCTTCGCCTGGTTTTCGGGGAAGAGGAATGGCTGACAAACGGTCACAACGGAATTTTATATATGACCACTTGGGTTTCCAAATATCCTTATTACTTTGTCGGTTTGGCTCTTGCCGCCGCCAGCGTTATTTCAATAAAAATTATTATGAGAACTAAAGCGGGTTTTTATTTTCTGTCAATTAGAGAAGACGAAGACGCCGCGGCTGCATTGGGAATTAATACTAAAAAGTATAAAAATATTTCAATGGCGGTTTCAACTTTTTGGGCTGGAATTGCCGGAGCTTTTTACATGATTTATATGGGCTTCATTGACCCTGAAGTTGTTTTTTCGCTCCATAATATTTCGATTCTTTCTATTCTGGTCGGAATTATCGGCGGAGTGGGAACTGTCTGGGGTCCCGCCGTTGGAGCCGTTACGATGGTTTTTGTACAAGAACTTTTCAGATCGGCTCTCTTTGGATTGGCTCCTCAGTGGTTTTCGGGGCTTCACGCATTAATTTTCGGCGTCCTTGTTATTGTTGTTATCCTTTTTATGCCCGGTGGAATTATGGGAGATTGGGAGCTTATAGCTAAACGGTTTCGTAAATCAACAAGAGCGGAGAGCGAGGCATGAGTATATTAACGCTAGATAATCTGACAAAAAATTTCGGCGGGCTTATGGCTGTCGATCATGTTTCCCTTTCCGTTAAAGAAGGCGAAATCTTCGGACTGATAGGGCCCAACGGAAGCGGTAAAACAACAATATTTAATTTGATTAACCAATTCTATACGGTTACAGAAGGAAGAATTTATTTCCAGGGAACAGATATCACTCATAAAAAAACTTTCGAAATCGCTCGGATTGGAGTGGGAAGAACTTTCCAGAAAGTTAAGCCGTTAAAAAGACTTACGGTGGAAGATAACGTAATGGCGGCGGCGTTTAACAGAGAAGCGACTTTTGCAGGCGCCAGAAAAGCCGCAAGGGACGTTCTTAAGTTCTGCCACCTTGACGACGTCGCAATGATGAAAGCGGGAAGTCTTCCTATTGGCGGAAGAAAGCGATTGGAAATTGCAAAAGCTTTGGCAACCAGGCCCAAAATAATTCTACTTGATGAAACAGCCGCGGGATTAAATCCCGGCGAATTGGACGAAGCGATTGGAATTATCAAAGATATTAGAGGTAAACTTGGGATAACCGTTCTGATTGTCGAGCATATCATGAAAGTGATAATGACGTTAAGCGACAGAATTCACGCAATAGCGCACGGCGCAACGATTACAGAAGGCACGCCCGAAGAAGTGGCGAAAAACCCTGCCGTAATCGAATCATACTTAGGTTCCGATTATAATGCGGAGGAGTTTAGCAATGCTGAAAATTGAAAAAATGAATATGAGTTACGGCGACTTGCAGGTCCTTTGGGATATTTCATTTCATGTTAACGACGGCGAGATTGTAGTTCTCGTCGGGGCTAACGGCGCGGGTAAATCTTCTATTCTTAAAACCATTTCCGGACTCCAAGCCGTCTCTTCGGGAAACGTTGAATTTGACGGAATTGATTTGACTAAAATTCCTCCGTCCGAAATAATTAAAAGCGGCGTAGTCCACGTCCCTGAAGCGAGAAGGCTTTTTAATGAAATGTCGGTTGAAGAAAATTTAATAATGGGTTCGCTGCACGGCGAAGCGAAATTAAAAAGAAATGAAACTATTGAAAAATGCTACGACTTGTTCCCGCGTCTTCGCGAAAGGAAAAAGCAGTTAGCCGGAACGCTAAGCGGCGGCGAACAACAGATGGCGGCTGTTGCGCGCGGGCTGATGTCTCTGCCTAAAGTTTTGATGCTTGACGAGCCTTCTCTTGGGCTTGCGCCCGTGCTTGTAAAAGATATTTTTGATATTATAAAAAGCATTAGACAGCAGGGGATTACGGTATTGCTTGTAGAACAGAATGTTCAGTCCACCTTAATTTTCTGCGACCGCGCCTATGTGCTCGAAAACGGGAGAATTACGCTCGAAGGAACGGGAGAAGAATTGCTGAACAACGAACATGTTCGCTCTGCTTATTTAGGAATCTAATATCCTTAAATAAAAAGAAATTGTTAAGTTTACAAGCGTAAAATAATGCTGTTTGCGCCAAAATAAAATTTGCGAGGTGAAAAATGTACGTCAAAAATTGGATGTCAAAAAAAGTTGTAACCGTTGAAGAAAGCGACACTCTTTCGGTTGCGATCAATACTTTGAAAAGAAACAGAATCAGAAGAATGCCGGTAATGAAAGACGACAAACTAGTCGGCATTGTTTCCGACCGCGATTTGAAAGAAGCCTCGCCGTCGAAAGCAACGTCGCTTGATATCTGGGAACTTCATTATCTTATGTCCAATATCAAAATAAAAGATATTATGACACGCAACCCGTTTACTGTTAATCCCGGTTCAACTATTGAAAAGTGCGCAATAATAATGCACGACAACAAAATCGGCGGGCTTCCCGTAATGGTAGATGAAAAACTTGTGGGCATAATAACCGAGCAGGATATTTTTGAAGCGTTAATAAATATTACGGGAGCAAGGAAATCCGGCAACAGACTTTTAGCTGTAATTCCGGATGTGCCCGGAAGTATTAGGGAGCTTTGCGACTTGATGAGAAAGAGTTCTTTTAAGTGCGTTTCAATTCTTACTTCAACGTTAGGCATTGAAGAAGGGAAACGTCAAACCCTCGTTCGATTCCAAGCCGATAAAGAAGATTTGAAAAACATCGTAAAAGATGTTACCGAAAAATATAAAAGCGCCGAGTTCACGTTCGAATAGTTTCAAATCCAGAATCTCGGTTCTGCAAAATTTAACGGCTGATAAAGAAAAATTGTCAGCCGTTTTTTTGTTAAAACAGATTGTCGTAAAGCCAGTCGTGAAGCGGACGCAAATCCTTGAAAACCTTCATCGTGATTTTAACGGCGGATTTTTCGTCAAATTCCTTGTCTCCAATTTCTTGGTAAGCGTAAATCCCGTTGTTCAGCAATAGCCCGGCGTATTTGTATTCTTTATCGAAACCTTTGGGAACCCTTTTGTAATGCGGGGTTGATAGTTTATAATTTCTTTTCCTTTCGATTTTTTTTAGTATGCCCGTCAATTCTTTTGCGTAATCGGGATTTGAAACCGCTTCGCGATATTTCTTTAAAATGTCCGGAGGAAAGACGTGCATTCCCACGGCAACAAGAGATTCGTTTGGTTCCAAGTGGAAATACATTCCCGAACATTCCATTTTCTTTCTCGTTCCTTCCCAAAAGAAAATTCCGAGATGCGTTTTATACGGGGCTTTGTCTTTGCTGAATCGCGTGTCGCGGTAGATGCGGAAAATCGATTTGTCAATCTGCGGAACGGCGTGAAACGACGGCGCAAATTTACTCAACTCGTAACCGATTTCTTCGACAAATATTTGCGCGGGTAAAAGGAAATCCGTTTCATAATCTTCTCTGTGCTTTGCAAACCATTCGCGGGTATTATTCTTTTTCAGTCTGCGAAGATATTTTAACGTGGTTTGCGGAAAAACTATTTCTTTCTTTTTCATAAGAATCCTTAGATGTTTTCTCGGCAAGATAATAAATTAATAGCCGATTATAAATCAATTCGAGTTTATATTTCTTCGCGCTCTTTGCGAATTGTCTTTAACATCTTTGCGTGAAACTTTCCCACGCAAAGTCCGCAAAGAATTAAAACGCAAAGAGTCGCTCGGAAAAATCTCCGTGAAACTTTGAGCTTCTTCGCATAACTTTGTAAAACGTTTTTTGAACATAACCAAAAGGACAAATAAAATGAAAAAAGTTTTGATAACAGGCGGGAAACTTACTCTAATTTGAAACGTCTATTTATAAAAATGTCCGTAAAAGACGTGAGGAAAGAGGGCGGAGAAAAACGTAAAACGGGAAACGAAAAACGAATGCGGCGGTAATTTGTAACGCGGATTGATTAGCGAAGCGGTCAATCTGCGATTTAAAATTAAACTGCGGTTTCTTGAAAATTTTGAAAAAGTCGGAATCTTTACAAGAACGCAAGTTTAAAACGCGCGGGAATGACTTAAAAGTATTAAATGTAAAGTTCAGACCTTTTTACTAATATATTAACCGTTCGTCTGTATATAACTCAATGTTGTTTTTATGAACAGTTATAGTCGTCAAATTTTTAAGTTATAGAAAGCATTTTTGATTTCTATAAAAGTTAAATAATAAACATTTACAAAGCATGAGGGAAACATGAAAAAATTTTTTGTTTTATTAACGCTTGCGTTTTTTGCGGCGCAATTATCTTTCGCGCAAATTAACGCGCGGCTTTTCCAATATCCCGACGTTTCCGAAACGCAGATAGTTTTCACTTACGCGGGCGATATTTGGGTCGTCGATAAAGACGGCGGAACGGCAAACAAATTAAGCTCTCCCAAAGGAGAAGAATATCTCGCCAAGTTTTCGCCCGACGGGAAATCGATAGCCTTTACGGGCGATTACGACGGCAACGAAGATATTTACGAAATTCCGGCGGACGGAGGACTCGTTAAAAGAATCACTTACCATTCGTCGGTCGATAGAATGCTCGATTGGACGCCGGACGGAAAGGACGTCTTATTTGCGTCGGCTCGCGAAAGCGGAAGGCAGCGTTTTTCCCGATTGTTTACTATTGACGCCGACGGCGGACTCGCAAAAATACTTCCCGTACCCTACGGCGAATTCGCCGCGATTTCTCCGGATGGAAAAACGCTTGCGTTTACCCCGCGCACGCGCTTGTTCAGAACTTGGAAAAGATACCGCGGCGGTATGGCGGCGGATATTTGGCTTTTCAATCTTGAAACTTACAAATCGAAAAATATTACAGACGACGACGCCAACAGCGAAATGCCCATGTGGAGCGGCGGCAAGCTCTATTTTCTTACCGATAAAGGGGAAAACGAGCGTTACAATATTTGGGTTTACGACGTGAAATCCGGCGACTCGAAACAAGTAACTTTCTTCGATAAATTCGACGTTCACTTTCCTTCGATCGGTCCAAAGGATATTGTTTTTGAAGCGGGCGGCGAATTGTATTTGCTCGATCTATCGACGGAAAAATATTCTCCGGTTAAAATTGAAATTATCGCCGATCAGATTGCTCTTCATCCGGTTTCAAAAAACGTAAAAAAATATGTGACAAACGCTTGTCCGTCGCCCGACGGAAATCGGCTGCTGATTCAAGCGAGAGGAGAAATATTTTCGCTTCCGGCAAAAGAAGGCGTTACTTACGATCTCACCAACACAAGCGGAGCGGCTGAAAGATATCCGGCGTGGTCGCCCGACGGAAAATTAGCCGCTTATTGGAGCGACGCTTCCGGCGAATACGAACTTTATCTTAAAGACTTAAAAAGCGACAAGCCCGCGGAAAAACTGACTTCAACCGGCGCGAAATTCAAATACAATCTTTTCTGGTCGCCGGACAACAACAAACTTGCTTTCATCGATAACGCGATGAATATAAGAATCTATGATTTGAAAAAGAAAGAATTTATTAATGCCGACAAAGCTCTGTACAAATATCAAGGAAGTCTTGAAGGATTTACCGTGCGCTGGTCGCCGGACGGCAGATATATCACGTACAGCCGAGGACTTGAAAATCAACACGAGGCTATATTCATTTTCGACGTTACGAAGAATGAACTTCATCAAGTAACGTCCGGTTATTATGGAGATTCCGATCCGGTTTTTGACGCGGAAGGAAAGTATCTTTTTTATGTTACCGACAGACATTTTTCTCCTACATACGGCAGCGTAAATAATAATTTCATTTATAACAATACCGCGCAGCTTGCCGCGGTTGCGTTAACGCCGGAAATCAAGTCTCCGCTTGCTCCCAAAAACGATTCGGTTGAAATGAAAAAGAAAAAAGATTCCGATAAGAAGGATGAAAAGAAAGAAGATAAAGAGAAAGACAAAAAAAAGGAAACAAAAATCGATTTCAACAATTTTGAGGAACGCGTTGTTATTTTGCCGCCGGAAGCGGGAAGATATTACAATCTTCAAACCGTTAAAGGAAAGTTGGTCTATCAGAAAACGGTCCGCGGCGAAAAGACGACTAGTCCGATAGCCTTTTACGATTTGAAAGAACGGGAAGAAAAAACTATCGTTGACGACGCCGGCTCTTACGAAATAACAGCCGACGGAAAGAAAGCTCTCGTTTCAAAGAAGAATAATTTCTACTTAATCGATATCAAAGAAAAACAAAAACTGAAAGACGCCGTTCCGTTGGACGGATTGCGTATGACGGTTAATCCGAAAGAAGAATGGAAACAGATATTCAACGACGCTTGGAGATTGGAGCGCGATTATTTTTACGATCCCAACATGCACGGCGTAAATTGGAACGAAGTCCGCGAACGCTACGGAAAGCTGGTCGATTTTGCCGCAACGCGATACGATTTGAATTTCCTTATCGGAGAAATGATTGGAGAATTAAGCTCTTCGCACACCTATAAAGGGGGCGGAGATATGGAAAAGGGAAAACGTCTTGGCGTCGGTTATCTGGGAATTAATTGGGCGGCGGAAGACGGACATTTCAAAATTGCGAAAATCATTCGCGGCGGAAAGTGGGACGCGGAAGTCCGCTCGCCGTTTGATCTTCCCGACGTCAACGTGAAAGAAGGCGATTTTATCCTCGCCGTTAACGGCGTTCCAATGGACGTTTCCAAAGAGCCTTACGCGGCGTTTGCCGGGCTTGCCGGAAAGACGGTTGAACTTACGGTAAACGATAAGCCGTCTTTCGAAGACGCGAAAAAAGTAGTGGTTAAAACTTTGAAAAGCGAATCCCGCTTGCGTCATCTTGCGTGGATTGAGAAGAACAGAAAAACCGTCGATGAATTAAGCGGCGGAAAAATAGGTTACATTTACGTCCGCAGCACCGGCGTTGACGGACAGAACGAATTAGTGCGGCAATATCTCGCGCAAGTCGATAAGGAAGGCTTGATAATTGACGAACGCTTTAACAGCGGCGGTCAAATTCCCGACCGCTTCATAGAATTGCTCAACAAAAAACCGCTTGCCTATTGGGCGGTGCGCGACGGCAAAAATTGGAACTGGCCGCCTAACTCACAATTCGGTCCCAAAGCAATGCTGATAAACGGCTGGAGCGGTTCCGGCGGAGACGCTTTTCCCGATTTCTTCCGCAAAGCCGGACTCGGAAAGATTATCGGTATGCGCACTTGGGGAGGACTTATCGGCATCACCGGCGCGCCGAACTTGATTGACGGCGGAATGATTACCGTCCCCACTTTCCGAATGTTTAATCCCGACGGAACGTGGTTCAAAGAAGGTCACGGCGTAGATCCCGATATCAAAGTGGTTGACGACCCGACGCTTATGGCAAAGGGAAAAGACCCGCAGCTCGAAAAAGCGGTCGAAGTGGTAATGAGCGAAATAAAAACCGCTCCCCAAAAACCAAAACAACCGCCGTACGAAAAACGATAAAAAATACGTAGCGCGGACATTCCTGTCCGCGTTTTTTTATGTTTTGGGGACGAAAAATTTTCGTCCCCTACGTTATTATAAACTTGGCGACGGTAGTTTTATTTCTTCTTACA
>JAADIR010000213.1 GCA_013151245.1 Chlorobiota bacterium | reverse complement strand
GCTTAAAATCCGCAAAGCGAAACGGGAGTTTCGCTCTACGGAATTATTGTTGTTCTCTGTCCTGACAAAATACCATCAATCAAAATCCAATACATCCGACGTCATCCGGTTTCTATTCGACAGCGTTTACATTCCCCGCCAATCGGGTTCGGGTTTCGGTTTGTTTTGTAAGACGGATTCTATTTTTTCCATTACGTCGTCTGTAAGTTTATCCACGAATTCAAGCGATTTCATGTTTTCAACGACTTGTTCCGGTTTCGACGCGCCGGTTATTACTGTGCTTACGTCGGGATTTTTCAAACACCACGCAATCGCCATATTCGCCATCGAAACGCCGAGTTCGTCGGCAACCGGCTGTAAAGCTTTTACCTTTTCGATTTTCTTCATTCCCTCTTCGCTGAAAATTCTCTCTTTAAGCCATTGGTAGTTTTCGAGAGAAAGACGGCTTCTGTCGGGAATTCCGTCGTTATATTTTCCCGTTAAAATTCCGCTTGCAAGCGGCGACCAAATCGTGGTTCCCAAACCCATTTTTTTGTAAAGCGGTCTGTAATCCTTCTCAACCTTTTCACGGCGGAACATGTTGTATTCCGGCTGTTCCATCAGCGGCGGAATCAAATGTTCGCGGCGGGCGAATTGATACGCTTCCATAAGCTGCGTTGAGTTCCATTCGCTCGTTCCCCAATAAAGAGCTTTTCCCTGCTGAAGAATGAGATTCATCGCCCAAACGGTTTCTTCAATGGGAGTATGAATATCGGGACGGTGGCAGAAAATCAAATCGACGTAATCGGTTTCCAATCTTTTCAGCGCGGCGTTTGTTCCTTCGAAAATATGTTTGCGCGAAAGACCTCTGTCGTTAACGCCTTGCCCGCCCCAAAATATTTTAGTCGATAAAACAAGATCGGTTCGTTTCCATCCCGTCTTTTTGATTACGCGCCCCATCATTTTTTCAGCTTCTCCCTGCGCGTAAGCTTCGGCGTTGTCGAAGAAATTAACGCCCGCATCGTAAGCCGCTTTCATACATTGATAAGCGGTATCGTCTTCAACTTGATCGTGAAACGTAACCCACGCGCCAAAAGAGAGCGCGGAGACTTTCAACCCCGATTTGCCTAAATTTCTGTATATCATTTTACCTCCCGATATGTAAACATTATTAAAATCGAAATTCTCTCTTACTTAAACATAGAGCTTTTGCAATTGGCGAGTTTGCGCAGACGTAAAGTCTGCGGCTACAAAAGCCGGGTGTAACCGCCGGCTTCACGCCGGCGTAAGCGTTCAATTACGCAGATAATTATTTAGTCTTTAAAAATTATTTTAAATAGAACTCCGCTTCCGCTTTTTTGTTTTTGAGCGCGATGATTTTCGAATCCGCTTCGCTCCACGCGGAAACAATCGCTTCGTTTCCATTTTTATTCAATAAATTTAAAACCAGTCTTAACTCGCCGCCGATATATTTCTTTAAAATTTGAAGCGAATAATTTAACGTGTCGCCCGATTCGGTTGTGAGAGTTTTAATTCTGCCGATATCGTTCAACTTTATATTCGATATTTTTTTTTCGTCAACAATTGCGTAACCGTCATAATAATGAACCCTTTTCATCATAAAAGGAACTTTGTCTGCGCGCCCGTAAACCAGCGTGTCGCTGTTGGTGTAAGCGTTTTCCAAATAATCTATTTCGTCTTTCGAAAGAATCAGCGTTTGTTCGATATTGAGCGTTTTATCCGTTTTGTAGTTTTTTATCGAACATCTGTTTTTATCCGTTTTGCCGATAAATTTATCGCCTGATTTTTTCCAGATTATTTTGCAGCCGTCGCGGGTTTTCAAATTTCTTTTATCTAAGGAATTCAACTTTGAAGGATAAAGATGAACGTCGCGAAAAGCGGCGGCAAGCGGAAAAGAATATTTTTCCATAGCTATTCTATTTTCATCGTTGCGAAAGACGTTCAGTAAAAACTGAGTTATTATTTTATTCGGATTTCCGTCGGAATATTGCTGAATGTAGAAAACGTTTTCTCCCAAAGAAGGGAAATTTATTTTTGCGATAACCGTGTTCAATTTGAAATGCGGGTTTCCCGATTTGTTCTCTTTTTCAGTAATCACTTGAAGATAATTGTCGTATTCTCCCGGCAGCCATTTTAAGAAAGTTTCGAAATCGGACGATTTATTTCCCTGCGCGATCAACGTCGCGGCGGCAAAAATAAACAGAACGGTAAGCGTTTTTTTCATAATTATCTCTTAATTTTTTACCGGAAACGAATAATAAGATAATAAAAAAAAATAAAATTTTTTGAATTATCTTCGCGACGGCGATCCGGAATCAAATATTTCGGCTGTTTCTTTTGCAAAATCATTGAAACGGTTCTTATCTCGAACAAGTCATTCTTATCTCCAAACTTAAGCGAACAAATCCTTTGGATAGTCACATTTACCGCTTAAAAATTTAATCAATATTTATTAAGCCGACCGCATTGAATCTTTTCCGCCGAAAAACAATTTTCAATCTTCAATCCAATATTGTATTTTTCATCTGCTCATCAATTTATTTTGAGGAAACCGTGAAAAAATTTTTTACTCGTCTCGTTTTTATTATTCTTCTAATTTTAATCGTTTTATGGTTCGGAGGAAAGATTTATCTTTCCCGGTCAACCGCTCAATACGAAGGCAAAATTGAACTTTCTGCAATTCAATCTCCGGTTGAAATTACTTTTGACGCAAAAGGGATTCCGCAGATTTGGGCAGAAACGAACGCCGATATGTATTATGCGCTCGGACGGCTGCACGCTTCGGAAAGACTTTTCCAAATGGAACTTGTACGGCGTTTTGCCCGCGGCGAGCTTTCGGAAATTTTCGGCGCGGACGCTTTTCAATTGGATTTAAAACAGCGGCGAATCGGTTTTTACGGAAAAGCAAAAAAGGATGCGAAAGACCTCTCGCCGGAAACAAGATCGGTATTGGAAAGTTACTGTAGCGGGGTTAACGATTGGATCGATCAAAAGTCCGTTCTGCCGCCGGAGTTTGTCGTTTTGGGATTAACGCCCGAAAAGTGGAAACCGGAAGACTGTCTGACTATACTATATTACCAAACTTGGTTTGCGCATGAATTGATGGGACACGACGAAGCGTTTGATTATCTCTCCAAAGCTACAAAAGGAAAGATCGACGACGTTTTTCAAACTTTTATGGATTGGTCGCCCGTAACGGTAAAAAACAGTTTTCTCAAAAATATTTTCGGAGACGGTTTCAAGCAGCGAATGACCGAAGCCTCAAACTCGTGGGTCGCCGCTCCGTTCAAATCAAAAAGCGGAAAAGCTCTGCATGCAAGCGACCCGCATCTTGCAATAAATATGACGCCGGGATTTTGGTATATCGCAGGGCTTCATTCCAAAGAAGGAATAAACGCCGTTGGAATAACCGCGGCGGGAATGCCTTTTATAACGATGGGACACACGGACAAAATAGCTTACGCCTTTACCGTGGCTTCGGTTGATTTGATTGACTATTACAACGAAAAGAAAAACCCTGACGATTCGCTCCAAGTTTTAACTTCGAACGGCTACAAAAACATTGATGTTGTAAAAGATTATATTAAAGTGAAAGACGAGGAAAAGCCGCGCGAGGTTGATTTGCTTTACTCCGACGGAAGACCGATTGTAAAATCGGACTCGCTTTTTTACGTTTCGATGAAATGGGCGGGATTCGATTTCAATGTCGCTAAAATGTTTGAGAACGCTTTAAAGCTTCACGCGCTTGGAACGTTCGACGAATTCAGAAAAGCGGTAACCGGCATTGGGGCGCTGGACGTGAACTGGACTTATTCCGACATGAACGGGAACGTAGGCTACCAGCTCGGCTCGCCGATTCCCATCAGAAATTTTGACGACAGTTTCATCAATCATCCGGCGGAAGATTCGATATATCAATGGCGCGGATACCGCCCGCTTGACGAAACTCCTTATTCATACAACCCCGAAGAAGGATGGATTGCCACGTGCAACAATCAAATAGTTTCGGATAAGTGGAAATATAAATTGCCCGGCTTTTACGATCCGTTCAGAATCATCAGGGCAAACGAATTGCTGAAGAGCAAAGAAAAATTCGACGTTGCGGATTTTCAAAATTTTCAGCTCGATAGAATTTCCGGCAAGGCGATTCAGTGGAAGAGTCTGATGATTAAAGGCGCCGAAGAACTGGGCGACAAAGATTTACTTGCCAGACTAAAGAATTGGAACGGAGAAGTAATTGAAAGCAGCCGCGAAGCCGCGGTTTTTGAGCTTTGGTTTTATTTTCTTCCGAAGACGATTTTCGAAGACGATTTCGGCAAAGATTGGTATAAAGGAAAATATGTCATCAATAAGTTTTTAACCGATCCGATAGCCGAATATGTTGACGACAAAAGAACTCCCGATAAAATTGAAACCCTCCCCGACGTTTCCGCGAACGCTTTGAAACTTGCGCTCGAAACCGCAAAGGGAAAAACTTACGGAGATATAAGCAAGCTGACAATAGCGCATCCGCTCTCGGTCGTTAAAATTCTTGATTTTTATTTTGATTTGAACAGAGGTCCTTTCCCAAGCGGCGGCGACGGCGGAACGCTGAATTCGAACTTTACTTCGTATGATACGACGGCTCATATTTTTAAATCAATAGTAGGACCCAGCATGCGTTTTGTGCTTGACTGGAACGACGTTGACGCGTTTACTATAAATACGAACGTCGGGCAGTCGGGAAATCCGCAGCAAACATTACGACGATTTTGTTGATTTAATGAGAAAAGGAAAAAGATGGAACGTTCCGTTTTCAAAAGAAAAGGTTTATAAAAACAAAACAAGTTTACTACGGCTCGTTCCCAAAACGGAAAAATAGTTTGTCAAGGAAAATGCTTTACAAATAGATCTTTGACGATAAAAAATAATGGAGGATGAAATGCCGTTACAAACTTTAAATCCCGCTACGGGAGAACTCGTAAAGACTTTTGACGAGGCGTCGGAAGATCAGCTGTTGGAAATAATTGAGAAGACGCACGCTACGTTTTTGGAATGGCGGAGAACGACTTTCGCCGAGCGCAGCAAGCTAATGTTCAATGCCGCAAAGGTTTTGCGCGATAACGTCAAAAAAT
>JAADIR010000207.1 GCA_013151245.1 Chlorobiota bacterium | reverse complement strand
AATTTCGGACGAACGTCTTCTCCTTATCATTGAAGCGATGCGGGAACGGGTTTCTTTCGTAAAAGAATTTATTTACAATTGTAAATATTTTTACGAACGCCCGACGGAATACGATGAAAAGACAGTCAAAAAAAGATGGAAAGAAGATTCGCCGAAATTTTTGAAAGCTTTGGCGGAAAGATTTGAGAAATTGGAGAACCCGACGAAAGAAGATTTCGAACATACTCTAAAATCATTGGCGGAAGAATTGGAAGTCGGGCTTGGAAAACTCATTCATCCGGCGCGTCTTGCCGTTTCTGGAACGGGCGCGGGACCGGGCTTGTTCGACGTCCTTTTCATTCTCGGAAAAGAAGAAGTTCTCGAAAGAATTAAAATTGCATTGGAAAAACTGCCAAACTAAAACGGTTAAAAAACATGAGCGAAAACGAAAACAAACCACAATCGAATTTTATAAAAGAAATAATCAACGAAGATTTAAAAAACGGAAAGTATGAAAAAGTTCATACGCGCTTTCCGCCGGAACCGAACGGTTATCTTCACATCGGACACGCAAAATCAATTTGCTTGAATTTCGGTCTCGCCAAAGAGTACGGCGGCAAATGTAATCTACGTTTTGACGACACGAATCCTTCGAAAGAAGACGTCGAATATGTAAACTCGATTATGGAAGACATTAAATGGCTCGGCTTCGATTGGGAAGACCGTCTTTTTTACGCTTCCGATTATTTCGATGCGCTTTACGAATACGCCGTTAAGTTAATCAAAAAAGGAAAAGCTTACGTTGACTCGTGCACAAGCGAAGAGATAAGCGAATACCGCGGAATGCCCACAAAACCGGGAATCGAAAGTCCTTACAGAAACAGAAGCGTTGAAGAAAATCTCGACTTATTCGAACGAATGAAAAACGGCGAGTTCAAAGACGGCGAACACGTACTGCGCGCTAAAATTGATATGACTTCTCCGAATATGAATTTGCGCGATCCGATAATGTATCGCATCAGACACGAATCGCATCACAGAACCGGCGATAAATGGCGCATCTATCCGATGTACGATTGGGCGCACGGACAGTCCGATTCAATCGAAGGAATCACGCATTCGGTCTGCACTCTGGAATTTGAAAATCACCGTCCGCTCTACGATTGGTTTTTGGACGAATTGGAAATTCACCATCCGCGGCAGATTGAGTTTGCGCGATTGAATCTCACTTACACAATAATGAGCAAACGAAAACTTCTTGAACTTGTTGAAGGAAAATACGTTGACGGTTGGGACGATCCGCGTATGCCCACGTTATCGGGCTTTCGCCGCCGCGGCTTCACGCCGGAATCGATCAGAAATTTTGCCGACAGAATCGGCGTTGTAAAAAGAGATTCAATTGCCGACGTTTCCCTTCTCGAACATTCTTTACGGGAAGATTTGAACAAACGAGCATTGCGCAGAATGGCTGTGTTGCGTCCGTTGAAAGTAACGATCACAAATTATCCCGAAGGGAAAGAAGAAACGCTCGAAGCGGTGAACAATCCCGAAGACGAAAGCGCCGGCAAAAGAGGAATTCCATTTTCGCGCGAACTTTACATCGAAGATCGCGATTTCCAGGAAAACCCTCACCGAAAATTCTTCCGTTTAGCTCCGGGACGCGAGGTGCGACTTCGTTACGCCTACATTATCAAATGCGAAGAAGTTATTAAAGACGAAAGCGGAAACGTGATAGAACTGCTCTGCACATACGATCCGGAAACCAAAAGCGGAACGGGAACGGCGCAGAGGAAAGTTAAAGGAACGATTCATTGGGTAACGAGAAAAGACTCGATTGACGCGGAAATAAGACTCTACGACAGATTGTTTACGGCGGAGAACCCCGACGGAGATAAAGAAAAAAGTTTCAAGGAATTTCTCAATCCCGATTCGCTTGAAATATTAAGCGACTGTAAGCTCGAGCCGTCGCTTGCAAACGTAAAGCCGGGCGACAAATTTCAGTTCGAGCGGAACGGTTATTTCTGCGTCGATACGAAAGAGACCGGAAACGAAAAAATTGTTTTCAACAGAACCGTAACTTTACGAGATACTTGGGCAAAGATAGCAAAAAACAGAAACTAATTATCGTCCGAACAAGCGGAAACCCCGACTGCAAAACCTTCCACTTCAGGTTGAACAATGCTGAAAGCGGAAAACTTTTCTACCTGCTTTTGGAAATATCCGCTTTTTTCGCTTTCAGCGGCGTCTTCCATTTCATTCCAAAAAGTGATTGACACAAACTTTCCCGCGACTTTATTTAAAAGAAAATACGCGCTCTTAAATCCCGCTTGTTTTTTGGCTTCCGGAACAACGCTGTTTTCATAAATATCCACAGCTTTATCAACGTCTTCTCTTTTTAAATGGAATGTAGTCATCCTTGCGTACATCGTGCGCCTCGTTGATTATTTTGAAATTTTTCACTTGAATATAACATTATTGATTCATAAAATAAAATCGGTTTTTTATCCTCTTATTTCATCCTTTTTGAATATTTGAGAAATCAATAATAGTAACTATTTTAGTAAAGTTAACTTTTGATTAAACATAACAAAGAAAAGGAAAAAACATGTCGTTTCCCAAAGCATTTTACCGTTGGCGTCCTCATCCTTGGCACGGGCTTGAAACGGGAGAAAATCCTCCGGAATTTGTAAACGCATATATTGAAATAACCCCTTTTGATTTTGTAAAATACGAAGTCGATAAAAAAACCGGTTATATGCACGTTGACCGTCCTCAGAGAAGTTCTTCGCATCCGCCGGCGTTATACGGATTCATTCCTCAAACATATTGCGGCGCGCGCGTAGGCAAGCTTTGTCCGAAAGCCGAAAAAGGCGACGGCGACCCGATGGACGTCTGCGTAATAAGCGAACGCCCGATTACGCGGGGCGAAATTATTTTACGCGCGAGAGTAGTCGGCGGACTTCAGGGAATTGATAACGGAGAAGCGGACGATAAAATAATCGCCGTCTTAAAAAACGACAACATCTACGGCGGAATAAAAGATATTTCCGAACTTCCCGAAGTTTTGGTAGAACGCCTTCGCCATTATTTCACTACTTACAAAATGATACCCGGCGAAGAGAACAAATTTTCCATTGAAGAAATATACGGAAGAGAACGAGCTTTCAAAGTCCTAAAAGCCGCAATGGAAGATTACGATGAAGTTTACGGAGCGGAATAAAAAGTAATTATTTTCACAAAAACCATTTAAATAACAATGAAATTCTATGGCAAAAATATTTAATCTAAAAGAACATTCTCTATCGGATCAATCGGAAGAGCTGCGAACCGCCATACAGGAAATGACCGATAAATTGGTTAGTTTCCAGGAAGGCGAAACGGGAAATATTGTAGATTTTCTCATCTCCTTTCTTGATAGGCATGAAGATCTTTTTCTTCTTTATGCGATAATAAATTCGCAGCTGCAATTGTTAGAAGAGTTTGACAAAGCTGAACAAGTTTTAAAAGAAGGAATTAAAAGATTTCCCGAGCGGTTTTTACTAGCTGAAGATTTGGCTATTCTTTACACAAAACAAAATAGATTAGCCGAGGCTGAAAAACTATTGAATGACGTTGAAGGATTAATCCCCGACGATGAAACAATTCACAAGTCGGATTGGCTTTTAAATTACGGAAAATTATATTGGGAAAAGGGAGAAAAGAAAAAGGCTGTTGAGCGTTGGGTAAACGCTATCGAAACAGACCCGTTAAATCATTTCGCTATTTTTTATCTTGCTTTATATCTCGATAATTATAAAAATCTTAAATCTCATTCGAGTTTTTTTAATGATATTTTTACTTTTGTAGAAATTCAGAAGAAAAAATTTTTTAATGAAATAAATGATTCCGATTTTATTGACGAACAAGAAAAAGAAGAAATTCTTCTTCAAATTAGTAATGTTTTCACCGAAATGTATGAGATTGAAAAGGAAAAATTATCGAAGATGAATGCCGCAAGAAAGCGCAAGTTTTTTTCCGAAATTGAAATTGATTTTTTTGGCGACGACGAAGAACTTGAAGAAGATTTTTACGACGAAGATGATTTTGAAGAATCTTTTGATGAAATTGAAGATTCGATATTTGACGCTATACCGGAAGAAGATCATCGGTTAATATTGTTCGTCGCTCCCCTTCTCAATTCTGCGGGTATTAAAAAAAGCAGATTATCTTCGCTTTACGAATTGTCGGCTTCTCCGTCGCCCATAGAAAAGTATCTTCTTCAATGGGGAGTTGAAGTTGTACGTGAAATTATGTATTCCTATTATTCAAAAAATAAGAAAAAGAAAAAAGAATCTCTGGACAGAGCTAAAACAATCGCAACGGAAATCATAGAAAATGAAGAGGAAGCGGAAGAAGCTATTAGTTATGTTATTAAACTAATTGAACTTCTTCCGTAAATATTGGGCACAAGTTTAAAATCGGTGGCAAAAGAATTTTAGTATCTATTTTCGGAGAAGGAGATATCAAATATTCTTATTTTTTTCCTGAGCATACAAACGATTTAAACGAAACTAAAATTCCGTTTTTATAGTAAAAGTCATTCCCGCGAAGGCGGGAATCTATAGCATTGTCAATTAAATCCTTCCCGATAAAAAGCATCGGGACAAGCTGTTTTTTTTGTTAAAAAATTTGCAAATGTATTTTTTTTGCAAAGTTAGTACGTTTTGAATATCGAATATCGATTAACGAATAACGATTTTTGAAGTTTTGATCTGAAATCGAAAATCGTTAATCCTTGTTCTTAAATCTCTTTTTGCAGCTTACTGCGTTATACATACTATTAAATGTTTGGTTCATTAGTCTATTCAAAATAT
>JAADIR010000057.1 GCA_013151245.1 Chlorobiota bacterium | reverse complement strand
TTGTTCTTAAATCTCTTTTTGCAGCTTGCTGCGTTATGTATATAACTCAATAATCTTATTCTTCCGTTTCAATAATTTTTCTTGAGTGCGTAATCTCGATTGATTTTTCCAGCATTGCAGTTACGCCGCAATATTTTGTTTGCGAAAGTTCAATCGCTCTGTCAACGTCTTTTTCTTTTATCTCTTTTCCGTAAAAGACAAATTCAAGATGTATTTTTGAGTAAACTTTCGGATGTTCTTCCGTCATTTCGGCGGAAATATTTATTTCTAAATTGTCGAGCTTAACTCTTTTCTTTTGTAAGATTGACGCGACGTCGCTTGCCGTGCAGCCGGCGAGACTCAATAACAGCATCTCTTTCGGACGAATTCCCGCGTCGCTTCCGCCGAACGCTTCCGGACCGTCCATTATTACCCAATTATTCGAATCGGTTTTCCCTGCAAATGTAATTCCCTGTAACTGTTTTACGTACGCTTTTGCTTGTGACATGTTTATCCATTCCTTTTATTTTTAAATACAGATTAATTTTGATGATAAAAAATGAAAATGGTTTCATCCTTTTTTGTTCTCAATTGAATTTTGGCGAAGGAAACCGCCGCCGCGCTTTTCGGCTAATAAGAAAAAAGCGAGTACTTAAATGCAACATTGAAAATCAGAGCGTAATTTTCAACTCGAACGATGTAAAAGGATTTTACTTCGCCGCCAATTTTCAATTTGTCGCTGAGCGGATAAAGATAGGACAACCCAAGTTCGTAAGCGTTGCTCCACGAAGAACCGCCGACTGCGTTGCCGAAAGATTCCGTGTTCGACGTCAAAACAAAACCGCCGATTCCGCCGAATATGCGGAAGTTTTCAACAATCGTCATTGCAAAAACCGCCATGATTGGAACGGAAGTCATTTGCAGTTTAGCGTCGGTTGAACCGAAAACCGTATCGTAAAATTTTGTTTTTAGAAAATAGAGCGGAATATATCCGGTTTCAATTCCCAAACTTAATTTATGTTCGGGTTTCCACATCAGTCTGAAAGAGAGCGTAACGGGATAATTGTTTTTTAATTTGTCGTAAGCAATGGCGGTAAAATAAAAAGAAGGTCCGATTCCAAGTTCCGCGTTTATGCGATAGAGAGAATCTTGTTTTTGGGCGTTCGTCTTCACGGTTGCCAAGGCGACAATCAAAAGCAAAAGAGACAATATTTTTAACGTTCTATCTCGCATAACGGAAGTAAGAAACGATTGTCGGATAATTAGTTAAGAAGCCGTTGAATTCGCCTTCGCTCATAAATTGATCGATAAACTGGGGCTGGTCTATTGTCCAAGTGATAACGAACCGTCCTTCGCTCTGCATTTGGCGGACCAAATCTATTTGAGTTCCCAACGTCCAGCGCGGTCCCCAAACAAGGGAATTCGTTGCGCGGACTTCATCGACCGTCCCCTCGTTGATTGAAGGAATGTTTTCAAATCCGGGTTGTTCCATAAAGAGCCGCCGTTTTTCTTCCGACGGCATTCCTATTGCGATTATCAAATCGCGTCCCATCGCTTCCGCGCGTTCCATAAAATCCCGTTGAATCGGAATCACAAAAGGCATCGTGTTTTTCTCCGATTTCATATCGAGCCAAACAAATCTTAATTTAGTTTTATTCAACACAAATTCCAGCGTTTCTCTTAAGGTGGGAATTTGTTCTCCGTTGACAAGAGTGAGAAACGTTCTTATTTCGGAAAACGCGTAATCTTCAATCGGTCCCCAGAGCGGAGATTCCCGCGTTAATCTTAAATTAATATCAGGATCGTGATATAAAAACGGAACGTTATCTTTACTCAACTTGATATCGATTTCAATTCCGTTAGCGCCGAGCCGGTAGGCTTTTGAAATCATTTCAACGCTGTTTTCCGAAACGCCGAGATAATCGGAATTCCTGCCTCCGCCTCTGTGCGCAACGACGATAAATTTTTTCTTCGCTTTTTCGCTGAAAGGACGTTTAAAAGTTAGTTCCAATTTCTGAGTGTTCGGCGTGTTTCCGTATCCGTATGAGCCGGCGAATTTTATCGGCTGCGTCAAAGAATCGGCGTAAAGCAGTTGCAAGGCTCCGTTGTCGGCGTTGATTTGCAGCCGGATAAGACCGTTGTCGGTATTCTGAGCGTGTCTCCAATGTCCTTCAAAAAGGAATGTGGAATCTTTCATTCCGCCGTTTAAGATAAAATAAGTTCCGAGCTTTCTTCCGAAAACCGAAAGGTTCTCGCCTCTCCATTTAAGAACGACGTCCGAACCGAAATCGCTCGCTCCTTTCGACACGGAATAAATCCCTTCAAACTTGGGTTTCAATTCGTTGGGAATATTTTCCGTATCGGTTAAGATAGATCCGTCCGAAAATTCCGGCGCTAACAATTCAACCGTGTTTTCGCACGAAGCGAGTAAGAGAAGCAATATTATAAATATGAATTTTTTCATAAAACAAAACCCACTATTACTTCCGGCAAAAAATTAAACCTGTCCCATGTCGGAAAAACCGCCCACGCGGGCCAATAAAATCTTGAATAATTAAATTTGACTCCAAGCGTCATAAAATTATCGCCCCAAACCGGCTGTTCGATAACGATCGAGAATGAATATCCAACCAAAAGATTTTTTGTAATTGAAGTTTCAATATCGTCGGCTTTTTGAGTAACCGAAAAAAGATGTTCCGTTTCGCCGCCTAGCGTAAGCGTGAATTTTTCAAATTCAATGCCCAATAGCAAAGATAAATAACCGCTCCAAGCGTTTACCTTGCTGTTAAAACCGAACTGATTCAATTGCCCAAACCAATATGCGACGTCCGGATTCAACGAAAGAGTAACTTTGCCGAAGTCATATCCCCACTGCGGACCTGCTCTAAATTGAAACGTAATGATGTTCGTGCTAACGCTTCCTTTCAAATTAAACCCGTAAGGAAGTCCGTATTTGGCGCGATAAGCGAATAGCGGCGCGTAAATCCAAGAGCTGATCGCCTCCACTTGATCTTCGGGAAGTTTTGCCAGAACAATAGAGAACTCATGCTTGTACTCGCCGTTTGTCATAATCGTGGGATGCAGAAAAGAACCTTTCGTCATATCGATTTGCGCCGTTCCAACGGCGGGAAAAAGAGCGGCTGTAAATAATCCGAAGAGAAAATATTTTAACAGAGTTTTTTTCATTTTTTATAAAATACGAAAGGTAGATGAGAATATCTATTCTTCGAAAATAAAAATTTACCGCGGATGAAAAACGGGAAAAGAATTTTTCCCGCTTTCGGTTTAACAATTTTTACTTCTTATATTTAATGTTTTCCAATTCCGTTACAAAATAGTCCGTGTCTCCGAACGGAGATGGAATTTCTTCGATTGTTTTTGCGTAAACTCCCGGCATATTGTTTACCAACCAATATTTAATTTTGTTTTCCGAATCAAACCCCTCAATAACTGTGCATTCAAACGTTCCCGCGGGAACGGTAATTGTTTCCGCGCCGGCGGCTCTGTAAGGCCACGGCTCGTCTTTTGGGAAGAAATCGTTGTAACGTTCCGACAAACCGCCTTTATGTTTTTGCGAATACTGCGACGTATCGCCATGCTCAACAACAAGGTTCGTAAACGTCACGCTCGGTTTTTCCGGGTCAACTTCAATTTTGGAAATATACGTAGTGTAATCAAACGTTTTCATATCTCTGATAAGTTTCCCTGTTTTGAAAATCAGTTCTTCAACGTTTTGCAACGGGGCAATCATTCTTTCGAAATCATACCACATTTCGGGAAGCAGGTCTTGTTGTTGATCTTCGGGAAAGTCTTCTTCTTTGAAAGTAAGTTTTTCAATTTCCGGCAAAACGGATTTCCCTTTTTTCGCAGTGAAAGTTTCTCCGTCTTTTTCGATAACAAGTTTATCTGAAGTCAGTTCGACTATTTTACTTTTTCCTCTAAACGGATTATGAAAACTAACAACAATCAAGCTTTGTTCTTCGGGATTAAAAATCCAATTTCCCCGCATCGTTTCGGTCGTTCCTTCGTAAACGTCGGTAAAAGTATATTCATCCGGCTTCTCGAATTTGACTAGCTGCAGCGCTCCTTCGTCGTTTTCGACTTGCCAAACTCCCGTTAAACCTGACTGTTCGTTGTTCTTGTAAACGTCGTCGTAATTAATTTTCGAATAGTAAAACTTCCCGCCGTCTTTTTCGAGCGTCATTTCTTTGTCCGTTAGCTTCAACACTTTGCCCTCTCCGTTGAAATCTTTATCCATATCGGAACGCATGATAACGGAGTTGGCGGCTTCGTCGTATTTCCACAAAGCAACCTCCATTCCCATTGCGAGAAGTTTTCCGTCCGCTTTAAATTCGAACGCTTGATAAGGTTCCGAAACCTCTCCGTTAACTTCGGCTTTCGTCATCAGCCAGTCGCCGGTTATTTTGTCGGTTTGAGCGTTGACCTCGACTACGAAGGACAACAATAATAGTAGAACTGATAGTTTTTTCATTGAAAGATACCCGCTTATAATTTGTTAGTAAATTTAAAATAATTAAGCGGTAAATTTACGAAGATATTTTATAATATAAAGGATATTTGTCTTTCGGCGAGTCTTTGACGCTTTAAATTAGCGGAACGCAGATTTTTATGAACGCCGCGGATAAATCATAGCGCGGTAAACCGCAATGGATAATGGAAAATGGATAATGGATAATTGGAATTTTGAGCATAACAATAGTTATTTCAGTTCAACCGATTTAAATTTTTCATTCATCCCATCATCCATTCATCCATTCATTCATTCTTAAATTAATCTTCAAAATTTCTTTACCGCTGTGTAATAAAAAAGCAATACGCGCGGCAGGCAATAAAAAACA
>JAADIR010000056.1 GCA_013151245.1 Chlorobiota bacterium | reverse complement strand
CCGGGCGAAATTATCACGGAGTTTATTCTTCCGCCGGGCAAATTCAATTTTTCGAATTTCATAAAAGCGAAGGAAAGAGGTTCGTGGGATTTTGCAGTCGCCAGCGTCGCCGTAGGCGCAAAAAGAATTACTGAGAATCTCGCGCGCCGAATTTGTTTTCGGAGGCGTCGCCCCTGTTCCTTGGATTGACAACAACTTGAACAAAGCGGCTAAGAATTTTACTAACGACGACGAGGTTTTAACAAAACTTTCAAACGAAGCGTTCAAAAATCCCGATCCGATGGATATGAATTATTACAAAATCCGCTTGGCGAAAAATCTCGTAATCAAATCGCTGCTTTAGAAAAAAAGGAAGTTGGAAATACAAAGAAGGGGGAAATGAGCTAACCTAAATATCTACGCAAAAAAGTCAGCGTTATTCAGGCATGGTCATTATGAATGAATTGGATGGTGTTGGATGAAATAATTTGGAATTATGAATTTTGAATTATGAATGGAAAGAAAAAACCGGCGTTCAGCCGTCAGCGTGCAGTTTTATTACCTCTCCCTTCTTACCTCTTACACGAACCGACAGATTCCCCGTCTGACGACGATGCAGGTTTCGCTCCGCTCGGAACGACGAAACGTTTTTCTTTTCCCGTCTTACGTTTTTCCTCTGTTCCTTTTAACCTTTTCTCCTTTTGACTTTATTTCTTATCTCTTGCCGTTTCCGGGTCATCGCAAACGAACGGAGTGAGTAAAGCGATCTGTCAAAGAAACACGAGAATGTAAAAACGTTCGGTTCTCTTACCTCTACCCTCTCACCTCTTACACTGCGCGACAGATTACTTCTCTCCGCTCGTAATGACGAACTGTTTTCGTTTTTCGTCTTCCGTTTTACGTTTCCCGCCCCGCGTTTTATCTACTCGCAAGTCTCGTTTAATTCATGCGAATTAGTTATTTTTTAGCATTCAATTATTATTACAAAGGAGAACATTCAATGGCAAAAAGTTCTTTTGATATAGTTTCGGAAATCGACATGCAGGAAGTCGATAACGCCGTCAATCAGGCGATAAAAGAAATCAGACAGCGTTACGATTTGAAAGCTTCCAACACCGAAATAGAGCTGAACAAAAACGACAAATTTATTTCGATAACCACAAAAGACGATTACTCGCGCAAAGCTTCAATCGATATTCTCGAATCGAAATTTTTCAAACGGGGCGTTCCGCTGAAAGCAATGAAAATGAACGAACCGGAACCTGCCGCAAGCGGAAGAATCAAGCAAAAGATAGATTTACTTAGCGGAATCTCGAAAGAGAACGCAAAAAAAATTACGAAGCTCGTGAAAGATTTGAAGCTGAAAATAAACGCGCAGATTATGGACGAACGCGTCCGCGTGCAGGGAAACAGCAAAGACGATCTTCAAACGGTAATTCAAGCCGTTAAAGAAGCCGACTTCCCTTTCCCGACGCAATTTGTCAATTACAAATAAGCGCGCCGCAATTTTTCTTTACCCAACGCGGCAACCAAGTTGAAGTCTTCTTCGTAAACTTTCTCCTCGTCGCCGAAGTATTTGTTTTCCGCGCTGTCTTTTTGCGTGAACGATTTTATTTCTTCGTTCGAAAGGACGGCGAGTTTTTCCACTATTAAATTGTTTCCGTTTTCGGCGTCAACTTTTCCTTCCAAAAGATACGGTCCCATCGACATTGTCTTTTCGGCGCAAACCGAATAAACTTTCGGAAAGATAACCGCCTCGAACGTTCCCGTTAAATCTTCGAGCGAAAGGAATTTCATAATGTTTCCTTTCTTTGTTTTGATTCGCTTCGAAGCCATAAACCAGCCGAGCATTTTTATTTTCTTTCCGTCGTAACGGAACATTTCCGCCGAAGGCACAATCGACGGATGATTTACGACTTTCGGAAAAAATTCCAGTGGATGTCTGCTTGCCATAAACCCGAACGTTTCGAACTCAACGGCGCATATCTCTTCGATGGAATACTCGACGGAGGTTTTTATTTTTTCTTCCAGCGCAAAACTTTCCGCTCCGAAAAAATCTTCCCGGCTTTCGTCGTATAATTTGCGATGTTTGAGATAAACGTCGAGCAGCCGCATAAGCGTCGGACGCGTTTGCTTGAACGCCGACGTCGCCCCGCAGCGAATAAGCGCGGCGGCTTCTTCGTATCCGATTCGCGTTCTGACCAAAAAATCTATTAACGAAACATACTTTCCGTTTTCTTTACGTTCGCCGACTATTTTTTTCGCGGAAATTACCGAAAGATTTTTCACTGCCATAAAACCTATTCGTATTTCTTTCTTGCCGGCGGTATATTCGTAATCGCTTGAGTTGACGCAGGGAAGAAGAATTTTAATTCCCATCCGGACGGCTTCCCGCGCGTAAACCGCCGCCGAATAGTAGCCGCCGCGGTTGTTCAAAACGCTCGCCAAAAATTCCGCCGGATAATGAGCTTTCAGATAAGCGACTTGAAACGACAGCAGCGCAAAAGAAGCGCTGTGCGCTTTTGAAAAAGCGTAGCCCGCAAACGATTCAATTTGCCGCCACAGTTCGCGCGCAACGCGCGGCTGCATTTTTTTTTCGCGGCACGAATCGAAAAATCTTTTCTCAATTCTCTGCATAGCTTTGTGAGAGCGCATCTTTCCGCTCATCGCCCGCCGCAGCAAATCGGCTTCTTCGAGCGTAAGTCCCGCCACATGATGAGCTATTTTAATTACGTCTTCTTGGTAAATCATCACGCCGTAAGTCTCGCCGAGATACTTTTCCATTTCGGGAATAAGATATTTTCTCCGCGCGGGATTTTTATGGCGCGCGATAAATTCCCGCATCATCCCGCTTTCCGCCACGCCCGGGCGAATAACCGAACTTGCCGCCGTAAGCGCTTCGAACGTGTCGCACCGCAAACGCTTCAGCAACGAACGCATTCCCGGCGACTCGATATAGAAGCAGCCGATTGTCTTTCCTTCGCGCATTATTTTTTTCGTCGCCTCATCGCTAAAGAGAATTTCGTAATCGTAAATATCGATTTCGTTTTCGCCTTTAATTTTCCGCAGCGCGGGGCGTATGCGCGGAATTCCCGCCGAACGAAAAGCGAGGCGGCGAATTTCTTTTGCGGGAAGAGAGAACTCTTCCATTCTCAAAATTTCCGATTCGCTATGTAGTTTTTCTCTTTGCATTATAGTGCACAAACATACACTATAATTTAAATTTTTATTCGAAAATTGCAAGGGGAATTTTGAGGCTGAGGTTGAGGGATGGCGGGAATTTAAAAAAGATGTCAGATAAAAAGAATGAATGAATGAATGTTTGGGAATTCATTCATTCATTGGAGCGAGAAAGGTTTTAATCCGGCTGCCGCGAGGCGATTATCATATCGGCTACTTGCCGGAAAACTCCGTGACCGCCCGGAATATCGGAAACGAAATCGACTTTTTCTTTCGCCTTGTTTACCGCGTCGGCAGGACAGACGGAAAAACCGACGGTTTCGAGAAGAGGAACGTCGTTCAAATCGTCGCCGATAAAAGCGACCTGTTCAAGAGTGATATTTAATTCGCTGCAAATCCTTTCGGCTTCGGCTTTCTTTTCCCAAACGCCAATCGAAGCAAAATCCATTTTCAATCTTTCCGCGCGGGTTTTGACGATCTCCGATTTGTCGGAAGAAATAACTCCGCACTTTATACCGGCTTCCCTTAACATGTAAACAGCCATACCGTCTTTCACGTTAAACCTTTTGAACGCGACTCCTTCCGTTGAATAATACAAACCTCCGTCGGTAAGAACCCCGTCCACGTCGCTTAAAATTAGTTCGATAATCGCTAACTTTTTTTGCTCCATTCAATTTCCTAACAAATTTCTAACAAATTAATAATCTCATTATACAAAAAAAATTTTGATTTGTATCACAAAAATGTTAAAATATTCAACCAAGATTTTAAAAATTAGCATAAAGCAATATTCGAATAAAGATTTGCTGATTTGGTTAAGTTAGATTCTATACAATATGATTTACGATATTTTTTTTTGATGTTGGGGGTTGTTTTAATATAAATTAAAACTTTAACTAAATTCGGAAAAACTTGGAAAACCTAATTAGATTGTCACTACATTTAAGCGGAAGCAAAACTTCCGTCCTTTTCTTCGCAGCGGGAAATTTATTTCAAACTATATCTAACAAACTAATTCATAAACTAATTAGAGGGATGTAATATGTCTAAAATCTACAAACTTGTGACGCTGTTTTTATTAGTGAGCACAACCTTGTTTGCTCAGAAGTACACCATCAGCGGTGTAGTTTCCGATGCATCATCCGGTGAAAAACTCATCGGCGCTAACGTTTACGTCAAAGACACCAATACCGGCGCGGCTTCCGACGAAAACGGGAAATATTCCTTTGAACTGAAAAAAGGAACTTACACCGTAGTCTGCAGTTATATTGGCTACAAAACAGTAGAATCAACGGTTAATCTCAACGCCAATATGGAATTGAATTTCGAACTGAAAGTAACACAATTCTCTCTTTCCGTAACGGTGCTTGCCGATAAAGCCAAGGAAAGAGAAACTCCCGTTGCCTTCTCGGAAATAGACAAAAAAGATATGGAAAGAACTCTCGGCTCAAGAGATATTCCTTTAGTGCTTAACGTCACTCCATCCGTTTATGCAACGGCGCAGGGCGGCGGCGCGGGCGACGCAAGAATCAACGTTCGCGGTTTTAACCAGAGAAACGTAGCCATCATGATCAACGGCGTGCCGGTTAACGATATGGAAAACGGCTGGGTATATTGGTCTAACTGGGACGGTATCGGCGACGCTACTTCGTCCATTCAGATGCAGAGAGGTCTTAGCGCGGTTAACTTAGCTACCCCGTCTATCGGCGGTACTATGAACGTTATTACCGACCCTGCGGCTCACAAAATGGGCTTCAAACTGAAACAAGAATTCGGCAACGACGGATTTTTGAAAACTTC
>JAADIR010000001.1 GCA_013151245.1 Chlorobiota bacterium | reverse complement strand
ACGCGCTTGCCGGAATCCGGCGCAAAAAAGAGTTCGTTGTTTTGCGAAAAGAGAGAGTAAACGTTAAAAAAAATAAAAACAAATAAAAATATCGAACGCATGATTCACCTCTTTTATAAATTTATTTATCTGATTTTGTAAGAACAGTAAAGTGAAAATTCTTATTTGAAATTTTATAACCGATTTATCTCATCAATAACATCTTTTTGGCAATAAAATTTTTTCCGTCGGAAATACGGTAAATATAAGCTCCGCTTGCCGCCGCGTTCCCCGCAAAATCTTTTCCGTCCCAAATTATCTCGAACGTTCCGGCGGAAAGTTCGGAATTTACAAGCGTTTTAATTTCTTGACCGAGCATATTAAAAATCTTAACGGAAACGAAAGAGGTTTTTGCAAGAGAGAATTCAATCGTTGTGGAAGAATTGCCGCCGGCTCCTTTTGAGAAAGGATTAGGATAATTCTGTTTTAATTTAATAACCGCAGGTTCGTTCAATTCTTGCCCGACCGAAAGGACCGATTTCTTCTCCAATTCTATCAGCATAACGTTCATACTTTTAATTTTAAAATTGGGCGAATATTGGTTATGCAACGCCTCGCCGTTTTCGTTATTATTGACGGTTCTGAATCTAATTGTATATCGATTTGTATCGACAACTTCGTTATTAATTTTTAGGCGGAAAGAAAGATTATCGTCGAAATCCACGTTGCTTACCAATACGGCGTATTTTCCTTCTCTGTTTTCAGCCGCAAGAATCCACAATGAATCCGCAATTCCAATTTCGGAAAAGCCGTCGGTTGAAAGGAGATAAGGATAGTTATTGTAGAGTCTCGAAAAAAGCTTAAACGCGTAAGCGACGGGTTTGTAAGAACCGTTCGCGTCTCCGAAAAACAATCCGCTAAACAAAGCGTCGGACGAATCGCGGGAAATCGGACCCGGTTCCGACTCGGGATCGTTAGCGCGATAATAATAAGCCCGCTTGATATCGGTCATTTGCAAATTCATCCAAACGGCGCTCAACGTAGCTGAACCTTCCCGCCGATTAAAATATTTATTAACCATCGCATCGGGAAGAACTTGCGGATTTTCGCCCAAAGAATCAACGCGAATTTTTCCCAAATAGTAAGCGTCGCAAATCAATTCGGTATCCTCAAAAAAACCCGCGCCCGCCCAAGGCACAAACGAAAATAAATCGGTTCCGTTTAAGAGACGCCTCATGTTTTTTCCGCCGTTGTAATAATCCGCCGGCTCAAGATGGAAAAGATGCCAACCGATCCAGTCGGGCTTAATGTTTTGTTCATACAAATATGTTAGGAAATCAATTGTTTCCCGCACTTTCGGATTATCGGTTTGACCTTTTGCAATAAAGAGAGTAAACAATAATCCCGGTCCTCCTACTTTCAATTCGGGATAAGCGGTTTTTAAAGTGTCGTATAATTTCCCCCAAAACACTTCGAACTCGTCAGCGCTTCTATCCCAAAAGGTTGAGTTCGGATATTCGGTCCATAAATCCAAATAAGAAAAAGTTCCTTGAGAACCGTTCCAATGAAGATAGCGATCGACTACTTTTTTAGCCGCGCGAATATAATTATCTTCTTCGTAATCTCTGGGACCTTTATAATCGTGGTTTCTGATTTCGCACTGATACTCGCCTCCAATTCTGAAAAACGGCTCGAAACCGCCGTCAACATAGCTTTGGAACAGTTTGTCGCTCAGCGTCCAATTATAGTTTGTCGGGTCTTCGGGGTCGCAACTCCAGCACGGATAAGTGGAACAGCCGCCGCATCCGAACATTCCTTCCATATCAAGCGCGTCGTTGTAATAATCATTATTTCTGATTGAAGTAATTCCGATATCTTGTAATTCTTCCGTAATATCGGAGGCGTTTGAATTATACGGCGGAGTAGGACCGGATATAACGCCGAGCAGCGGTTGCACAAGCGAATCGCCGCCGACGTTTTGAGAAATGTTCACCGTGAGCGTTTGAGCAAACAGAGAAGTCCAAACCAAAACAAAAGAAAAACACTTTATCGCAGTTTTCATATTTTTTCCCCTTCGTAACGGAACTGTTTATTATTGCCGCGGATAAATCAGTTCCTTTTTTTTCCATCCGAATTATTTCAGCAAAAGCATCTTGTTCGATTGAAAGAAGTTTCCCGCGCGTAAAGAGTAAATATAAAATCCGGACGAAAGTTTTTCAGCGTTAAATTCAACGCTATATGAACCAGCAGGTTTGTTTTCGTTAACCAAAACAGCCGCTTCGTTTCCGAGAACGTCGTATATTTTTAACGTTACTTTCGTCTCCTCGGGAATTTCAAATTTGATAATTGTTGAAGGATTGAACGGATTCGGAAAATTTTGCTCCAGCTTGTAAGTAAAAGTCCTCGTATATTCAACCTCAATTTCCTGCAGATATTCATACGAACCGTCGTAATCAAGCTGTTTCAAACGGTATCTTAAATGTCCTATCTCAGGATTAGAATCGGTAAACGAATAGTTGTGCATTTCAGCCGTGCTTCCGTTTCCTTCCGTAAAACCGAGTTCATTCCAATCGTTTTCAGTTTCACTTTTCCTTTCAACAATGAAACCCTTATTATTTATCTCGGTGGCGGTCGTCCAATTTAATTCAACGCGATTGTCGATTATTTCGGAAGTAAATGAAACTAATTCCACGGGCAAAATGATTGTTCCGTCGCCTTGGAAAGTTACGGTTGGGCACGTTCCGTTCAAAACTTCGGTTTGATAAACGGCTCCTACGTCAACCGTAATAAAATCGGCGCAGAAATGCGCGCCGTTTTCAACATAGAGCGTTGTTCCGTTTGTAAGATGCAGTTCGGAATCTGTTGATGTTTGCCCCCAAATTAAAAACGGAAAAAACAATAAACCGATTAAAAAATTTAATTGTACTTTCATTGCTCCTCCTATTTAATGTTCGAGGACATTTTAATTTCATTTTCTTTTTTAAATGAATAAACGGCTTTTGTCAATTCATAGATTGCGTTAGTTTGTTCGGAATATTTCTTTTCAAGATTTTCAATTCTTTCTTGTTGTTCTTTGACCGCTTGCAAAAGAACGGCGCTCAACTTTGCATAGTTAACGGATTTGAACCCTTTCTTATCGGTTTTCACCAATTCGGGAAATACTTTTTCAACGTCTTGGGCAATAACGCCTATTTCTCTTTCATCGGAAACGACGAGATCGGGATGTTTTTCTTTGTCCCATTTGTAATAGACGGCGTTTATTGCCTCAATTTTTCGAAGCGCGTTTTTCACCGGTTCGATTTCGGTTTTGTAACGTCTATCCGAAAGTTCGGTAATTGTTCCGGTTACCGTTAAATCGCCGTTAACAGTCAATTCATTCGCGCTGAAATCGCCGTAAATAAGGGGCGAAGAAGACGGGGAATTTTCAATATATAATAAATTCGAGCCGATCTCGGTTGACCCCGCTGCATATCCGATAAATACATTGTCGCTTCCGGTAGCGTCGGCTCCGGCGTTATTGCCAACGTAAACGTTGTTAGACGAATTAACTCCGCTATACCCGCTTGAATAACCGATGTAAACGTTTTTATGCCCGGCTTCACAGTTAAATCCGGCGTCGAACCCAAAAAAAGTATTATTGTTTCCTTCAAGGTTTTTCTTTCCGGCTCCGTTGCCGACAAATGTGTTTCTCTCTCCAACATCGTTTTTATATCCCGCCAAATAACCGATAAATGTATTATATGAAGCGTTTGCAGAGTTATAACCCGCGCTCCGGCCGACAAATGTATTGCTATTTCCGCCGGTAAGAAAAAACCCGGCGTCGTAACCCAAAATCGTATTATAATCCCCGGAACCTATACCGTTGCCCGCTCTTACGCCAACCAAAGTATTAAACCCGAACGTTTCTAAAACTTTCTTGTTGTCAATTTTAAATACGTTAGACGCTTCAAGATTTACATCTCCGTTCACGTTTAACGCGCTTGATAAAGTTGACGTTCCGACGCCGGTTTTGCCGGTTCCGTCAATTCTGAATAACACATTGCCGGAATTGTCCGTAACGTCAAAATAATCGCTTGACGAACTTCCTCCTAGCGTAGCTTCGATATTCTGAGCAAAATGAGACGCGGAAAAAATCAGAATAATTGCGATAATAAATAAAGCATTCTTCTTCATCTTAGATTCTCCTTAATAAATTTTATTTGGAAATTGCCGTAACTTTTATATAATTATTATCGGTTATCAGTTTAACCGTCTTAGTCAGCTTCAATATCGTTTCGGCTTGTTCGCTGTATTTTGCTTCAAGTTTTTTGTTCGCGTTCTTAATTTCCGAAAGTTCGTTTTTTATACTCTCCAATTCATTCCGCTGTTCTTTGGCGACTTCCAACAAAACGGCGCTCAGTTTAGCGTAATTAACCGACTTGAACCCTTTGTTATCCGTTTTCACTAATTCAGGGAAAACTTTTTCAACGTCTTGGGCAATAACGCCAATCTCTCTTTCATCGGAAACAACGAGATCGGGATATTTTTCTTTGTCCCATCTATAATAAACGGCGTTTATCGCCTCAATTTTCTGAAGCGCGTTTTTCATTGGTTTGATATCGGTTTTGTATCGTCTGTCGGAAAGTTCCGTGATTGTGCCGGTTACGGTTAAATCGCCGTTTATCGTAACGTCGTCCGAACTGAAATCGCCGTAAATTAGGGGGGAAGTTGAATTGGAGTTTTCAATA
The DNA here is from genome assembly GCA_013151245.1 of Chlorobiota bacterium. GTDB lineage: Bacteria > Bacteroidota > Ignavibacteria > Ignavibacteriales > Melioribacteraceae > JAADIR01. The sequence goes on along the minus strand of JAADIR010000001.1, from coordinate 154 downwards.
TAAAGCTTATTGGAACCGGTTTCATTAAATCCGGCTTTATAACCTACAAAAACATTGGAATTACCCGTAGCATTTTTCCCCGCTGAATATCCTACAAATACATTATACTCTAAATCGGTTCCGTTATAACCGGCGTTATCTCCGATAAAAACGT
>JAADIR010000114.1 GCA_013151245.1 Chlorobiota bacterium | reverse complement strand
GTCGCTTCGGGCGTGAAAGATATACGACAAATAATAGAAATCGGCAAACAAAATATTGAATACGGAAAACGGACGATTCTTTTCATCGATGAAATTCACCGCTTCAATAAATCGCAGCAGGACGCGCTGCTTTCCTCGGTGGAAAAGGGCGAAATAATTTTAATAGGCGCTACGACAGAGAATCCGTCGTTCGAAGTTATTCCCGCGCTCCGTTCGCGCGTTCGGATTTTCACTCTTAAAGAATTGACAAAAGAGGATTTAAATGCGATTATCGATTTTGCGCTTACAAAAGACGAGTTTCTTTCGTCTCTGAATATAAAAGAAATCGATCGCGATTTCCTCCTTTTTGTTTCCGGAGGAGACGCCAGAACAATGTTAAACATTTTGGAAGCGGCGGTTCTTTTTGAAAAAGAGAAAGAAGAAATTTCGATTACAAAAGAATTGATTGAAAACGTAATTCAACAAAAGAATTATAATTACGATAAAGGCGGCGAAGAACATTACAATCAAATTTCCGCTTTTATAAAAAGCATTCGCGGAAGCGACCCCGACGCAGCCCTTTATTGGCTTGCCCGAATGCTCGAAGGAGGCGAAGACCCGTTATTTATCGCGCGCAGGTTGATTGTGCTCGCCTCGGAAGATATCGGCAACGCAGCGCCAAACGGATTAGTGCTCGCCGAAGCCGCTTTCGGAGCCGTTGAAAAAATCGGACTGCCGGAAGGAAGAATTATTCTCGCTCAATGCGTTACTTATCTCGCCGCCGCGCCAAAAAGCAACGCTTCTTATTTGGGAATTAAAGCCGCCGAAAAGGACGTGAAAAATCTTCCGCATTATCAAATGCCTCTTCATCTCCGCAACGCTCCCACAAAGCTGATGAAAAATCTGGATTACGGCAAAGGCTACAAATATCCGCACGATTTCAAAAATAATTTTATCGAAGAAAATTATTTTCCGGACGAGCTGAAGGGAAAACAATATTATTTACCAACCGAAAACGGACTTGAAAAAACGGCTTTAGAAAGATTGAAATTCCTTTGGCGAAAGTTGAAGAAGTATTAGCGGCGAATCACGTTTTCACAAGATGATTGATACAAAACATCCTGCATCTTGTATCCTGAATCTTGCATCCTGTATCTTGTTTCCTGCATCCTGTATCTCAAATCGTCCTCGTAAACGTCTTTCCCGGATGCTGCTGAACAAGACCCTTGAATTCAAGCGTCAACAAATGCACCAAACATTCCGAAGTATTCATCTTGGCGGATTCGGCGAGCTTATCAACGTGAATCGGCGTACTGGAAAGCGCTTCAAAAATTTGCTGTTCGAATAGCGTCAAATCGGACGGAGGACGAACTTCCCTTTTCTCATTTGATGCGTCGATGAAAATATTCAATTCGTCAAAAATATCCTGCGCAGTTTGAACGAGTTTCGCCCCGCTTTTTTTGATTAGAAAATTCGTCCCTTCGCTTTGCGGAACCTCGATATTTCCAGGGACGGCAAAAACTTCTCGGTTCTGTTCCAAAGCGAAATTCGCCGTGTACATTGCGCCGCCGTTAATTTTTGTTTCCACAATCAAACTTCCGCGCGAAAGTCCGGCTATAATTCTGTTTCGTTTAGGAAAGTTCTGCGCGTCCGGTTTTGTTCCAAGCGGATATTCCGAAATAACCGCGCCGCTTTCGGCAATCGCTCTTGCAAGTTTTTTATTTTCGGACGGGTAAATAACGTCGAGTCCCGAGCCGATTACCGCTATTGTTCTGCCGCCGAATTTAAGAGCCGAATTGTGGGCTATTGTATCGATTCCGCGAGCCAATCCGCTGACGATTGTAATACTATTTTCAACCAGCGCTTTCGAAAATCTTTCCGCCTGCCGTTTCCCGTAAGAGGTCGGTCTCCGCGTCCCGACGATTGCAACTGAGTTTGCGTCTTCTTCCGTTATGCTTCCGAAGACGTAAAGCGCTATCGGCGGAGAAGATATCTGTTTTAACAAAGCCGGATAATCTGTATCAAAAAACGTGATTATCTCGCCGCCGAGTTTGGAAACGGCGTCAATTTCATTTTCCGTTTCGGTTTGAAAATCACGAAATTTTTTCCCCGCTTGGATAATTCGTTTTGCCAATGTGTTTCCGATGTTTCCGGCGCTTTTCAATTCGCTGTGGGAAGCGGATAGAATCTCTTCGGCGGATGAAAATTTAGAAAGCAGATTAAGAAATAAAACAGGGCCTATTCCTTCGGTTGAAAGAAGAGTTTTTAATGAGGTAAGTTCTTTTAAATCATATTCTCGCAATGGAAAAATTTATACGGTTTATTCTTGAATATCCAGATCGTCTATAACGGCGACAATAATAGTATGAACCGGCGCGTTCTTATGCCCGAGTATTTGTTGAACGGCGGCTCCTTCTTTAACAACGAGAACCGTATCGCCTATTCCCGCGTCAGCCGTATCAAGCGCAATCATATCGCTTTTCCCGATGTAGCTGCCGTTTAAATCAATCTTCCTTACAGTAAGTAGTTTGTGACCGTTAAGATATTTATTCTTCTGTGTAGAAACAACGTTCCCTTTTATCTTAGCGAGGAACATTTATGCCGTTCCTTTTTTCTTCTTCTTCCCCGTGTAAAATATTGAAAATGGAATAACGACGAAATATGCTACAATCAATACAATAGGCGAAAATGTCATTGATAAAGGATTGTCCCACGGACCGCGCGTCATGAGAAAGAATCCCAATATTAATATTACGACGCCGGCGCCTAGAATTTGGTAATTCTTTTTAGACCAATAATTATTAAACGGCGATTCTTTTTTCTGCGCTGCGCTTTTCTTTATTCTTGCCATATCAAATTTCCCTTAACATTATACAATAAAATTAAAAGCCCAGTGATGGGGGGAAGCACTGGGCTAACTCAAAATCGAGAATCTCAATGATTCCAGAAAGAGTTCCTTAAATTTAACGTTTTGTACGGTAGATTGTCAAGGATTTTATTTAATATTATAAACAATTTTTCTAAGCGTGTCAAACTGAAGATATGGATATTCCGAACGGAGTTGCGAGATTGCTTTTGCAGCGCCCATCTCTCTTCGGCGCATTTGCTTAAATTTTTGTCTAATCAAATAATTGCGTAAGGACTTTTCATTAATTAACCCTTGGCTTGCAAGTAATTGATAAACATCGTCGCTGATAAGTTCGGAAAGAGGATTTCCTAATTCTGAAGCTTCAAATTCAGTCGTGTACATTTTTACCCCTACTTTTATTGAATACGAATTTTACTTAAGTAAAAATGATAACAACTTCTATCTACTGCCTCCGAATGAATTTGAATGAAAAATTACGTTTCCAATATATGAAAATATTGCAACAAAAAAAGGTCAAAATTTCCCCCCCGAGTATATTCTTTTTTACATTCGGTTGTTGTTGCCGGGATAATTTTGTAGATTATAAAAATAATTACAGATCATTATCAAAAAGTATGCTGAGTGAATAAATGGAAATTACTATAATTGGAGCGACGAGAGGAATTGGGAAAGAAGCGTTAAAGCAAGCCGTTACCCGTTTTCAAAAGGTTACGGTATTGGCAAGAGACCCTGCAAAAATCGAGATGCAAAATGATAATCTGAATATAGTTGAAGGAGACTTTATAAAATATGATTCGGTTAAAGATGCGATTAAGAATGCAGACGTAATAGTTATTTCTGTGGGCTGCGTACCTTCAAGAAAGCCGGTAACGCTTTTTTCAGTCGGCGCCGGACATATAATTAAGGCAATTGACGAACTGAAAATTAATCCGTTAGTAATTGCCGTTACAGGTATCGGCGCCGGTGATTCCGAAGGACACGGGAGTTTCCTTTATAATAAGGTTATCAAGCCGCTGCTATTGAAAACAATATATGACGATAAAAACAGACAAGAAGAAATATTAAAAAAGGAATGTAAGAAATGGATTATTGTCAGACCGGGTTTCCTAAAAAACGGCGGAAAAACGGGACGTTATAATATATACACAACGCTTGACGGCGTAAAAGCGGGGAAGATATCCAGAGCCGACGTAGCCGATTTTATATTAAAGCAAGCGGAAAACCCAACTTATTTGATGAAGACGCCTTTAATAACGACTTAATACATTGTTATTATTATATGAAGTCTCTCTTTGACGCGTTAGGAATACACAATAATAACCATCGAAATTAAGAACTATGAAACACATGAATAAAAATAATTTGATTTTTTTGCAAATTAATTTGCATATTAAAAATAAATACCTTACTTTTAAACTTGTGTTTTTTACGAGATTGATAGATTGATTTATACGAAAAGACAACGTATGTAAAATATTTTCATTCTGCCTATTGACAAAATGAAAAAGATACCGTATGTTTGAAGTCCCAATTTTTTGGGAAAGTTCTTTGAAAGAGTGAGTGACTAAATGAAAACATTTAGTGTTATCCATGACAGTAACAAAAAAAGATTACGTCAATTTTATACAAAAAATGAGTTAGAATTACAACGGAGAGTTTGATCCTGGCTCAGGACGAACGCTGGCGGCGTGCTTAACACATGCAAGTCAAGGAGAAAGCTTTCTTCGGATGGCAAGTAAACTGGCGCACGGGTGAGTAATATGTAAGTAATCTACCTATAGGCTTGGGATAACTTCGAGAAATCGAGGCTAATACCAAATAATGCAGCGGCATCGCATGATGATGTTGTTAAAGTAATTTATTACGCCTATTGATGAGCTTGCAGCTGATTAGCTAGTTGGCGGGGTAATGGCCCACCAAGGCAACGATCAGTAGCTGGTCTGAGAGGATGATCAGCCACACTGGAGACACGGTCCAGACTCCTACGGGAGGCAGCAGTGAGGAATATTGGGCAATGGGCGAAAGCCTGACCCAGCAACGCCGCGTGGAGGATGAATGCCGTAAGGTTGTAAACTCCTTTTTTGGGGGACGAAAAAGTAGGTTGGTAGCCTACATTGACTGTACCCCAAGAATAAGCTCCGGCTAACTACGTGCCAGCAGCCGCGGTAATACGTAGGGAGCAAGCGTTGTCCGGATTTACTGGGTGTAAAGGGCGCGTAGGCGGACTTGTTAGTCAGAGGTGAAATCCTGCGGCTTAACCGTAGAACTGCCTTTGATACTGCAAGTCTTGAGTTCGGAAGAGAGAGATGGAATTCCAGGTGTAGTGGTGAAATACGTAGATATCTGGAAGAACACCAGTGGCGAAGGCGGTCTCTTGGTCCATAACTGACGCTGAGGCACGAAAGCGTGGGGAGCAAACAGGATTAGATACCCTGGTAGTCCACGCCGTAAACGATGAATACTAGATGTTGGCTCCGTTTGGGGTCAGTGTCGCAGCTAACGCATTAAGTATTCCACCTGGGGAGTACGATCGCAAGGTTGAAACTCAAAGGAATTGACGGGGGCCCGCACAAGCAGTGGAG
>JAADIR010000281.1 GCA_013151245.1 Chlorobiota bacterium | reverse complement strand
TTTCTGCGTAAAACGTTTTCAGCACGGCGCCGAACATCTGCTGCGGCGATTTTGCGGAACTGAGATTGTCGATATATTCCGGATAAAAGTGCTCGACAAATTTTACCCAGCCGGGGCAGCATGAAGTAAACTGCGGCAGTTTTACGCTTTTGTCTTTTTCAACCAACGCTTTGTAAAGACGGAGAATCAGTTCCGTCCCTTCTTCAATTATCGTCAAGTCAGCCGTGAAGTTCGTGTCGAAAACCCTGTCGAACCCGATTCTTCTAAGCGCGGTATTCATTTCGCCGGTTACGGAATTGCCCGGTTCGAGACCAAACTCTTCCCCGATTGCAGCGCGCGGCGAAGGCGCAGTTTGAATAATAACGTGCTTCGTCGGGTCGTCGATAGCAGCCCAAATTTCATCGCGCGGGTCGTTTGCTCGCAAAGCTCCGGTGGGACAGCGGTTAATGCATTGCCCGCAATTGATGCAAATTACGTCGGCAAGTTCTTTGTCTAAAAATGTTGAAATATGAGTTTCGTCTCCGCGGTTAATCGCTTCGAGAACGCCGACTTCCTGCAAATCGATGCAAGTTCTTACGCACCGTTTGCAGAGAACGCATTTGTTCATGTCGCGCCGCAGAGCGAAAGATGAATCGTCAATTTTATAACGCTGTTCGGTAACGTGTCCGAAATTGTAATGATCCACTCCGTATTCTTTTGCAAGGGATTGCAATTCGCAGTTGTTGTTGCGGACACAGGCGTAACATTCGCCCAAGTGTTCGCTCAGCAATAAATCAATCACATGCTTTCGCGCGCGGCGAACTGCGGGAGACGTGGTTTTAATTTTTATTTTATTCGTAATCGGAAACGCGCAAGAAGCCTGCAAAGTTCTCATTCCTTCCACTTCCACAACGCAAACTCGGCAAACGCCCGCGATGCATAAATCTTCGTGATGGCAAAGCGTGGGAATGTGAATGTTGTTTTCCCTGCATGCTTCCAAGATTGTCGTTCCCATCGGAACCGTTACTTCCTTTTCGTTTATTTCAATCGTAACCGAACCGCCGATATATTCCGGATGTTCCGGTTTTTCCACAACATGCGGTCTTTGGCTAACCGGCGTTCTGCGTAATTCTTTATCGTTCATAATTGCCTCCGGGAACGGAATTGAGAATTTCATCTTTGAAGTTTTCCAAAATACTTAAAAACGGATTCGGGCTTGATTGACCCAATCCGCATTTTGAAGCCACTTGCATTGTGCCCGCAAGTTCTTTCAGTTTTTCAAGATAGCGGAATGTGAAATCTCCGTTTTCAATCATTTTCACTCCTTCAAGAAGTTTGACGTTGCCTATTCTGCAAGGCGTGCATTGTCCGCAAGATTCTTCCACGAAAAATTCCATAAAGTTTTTCAGAACTTGCAGCATGTCGCGGCTTTCGTCGAAAATGATAATCGAACCGCCTGTTCCGGCGTCTTCGTAGCCCAGTTTTCTGTCGAACTGCGTTTTATTCAAGCAGATTCCCGAAGCGCCGCCGACTTGAACCGCTTTTGTATTTTTCGCTCCCGCCAATTCGAGAACTTCTTTGATTGTGGTTCCCCACGGAAGTTCGTAAACTCCGGGTTTTTCGCAATCGCCGGAAATGGAAAGGAGTTTTGTGCCGGACGATTTATCGGTTCCGAATTGAGCGAACCATTCGGCTCCTTTAGTTATTATGTGCGGAATAGTAGCCAATGTTTCAACATTGTTAACCGCCGTCGGTTTGTTCATAAATCCTTGGTTCACCGGATAAGGCGGGCGATTACGCGCTTCGCCGCGATGTCCTTCGAGCGATTCTATCAACGCCGTTTCTTCGCCGCAAACGTAAGAACCGTGTCCGAGAAAAATAGAAATATCAAAATCGAATTCTTCGTTTCCGAGAATACTTTTTCCCAATAGGTTCTCGTTTTTGTATTCTTCTATTTTCTTTTGCAGCGGTTTCATTAAATATTCGTATTCGCCGCGAAGATATATTATTCCTTTTTTCGCTCCTATTGTGTAACCGCCGATAATCATTCCTTCGAGCGCGAGTTCCGTGTATTCCGTTAATAAAACTCTGTCTTTGAATGTGCCTGGTTCTCCTTCGTCGGCATTACAGACAATATATTTTTCATCTTCAATAGCGGCTGCGGTAAGCATCCATTTCGTTGAAACGGGAAATCCCGCTCCGCCTCGTCCTTTTAATTTTGACGTCTTCAGTTCCAGTAGAATGTCTTCCCTCGGCAAGCCGATTATCTTCTTAATCGCCGAACCTTTTTCATACGAAGAGAAGATTACGGAACCTTTTCGTATAGTTTTCTGAATTTCCATTTTTGCTCCTATTTCGCTTCGTTAAGTATTTTTACGGCTTTTTCGGGCGTGAGATTGAAATAAACCCGGTCGTTGACCGCCATCGCCGGACCTTGATCGCAAAGTCCGAGACAATTTGCGTATTCGACGGTAAACTTGTTGTCCTTTGTCGTTCCGCCGATCTCAACTCCGAGTTCTCTTTCGATAGCTTTCACGATGTTTTCTTTTCCGTGCATATCGCACGTTACGCTTTGGCAAATCCTTACCAAGTTTCTTCCTTTCGGTTCGGTATTTAAGAATGAATAGAACGAGATCACGCCGTAAACTTCAACGGGATGAATTCCGAGTTGACGCGCGATTTCCTGTTGAGCAAAATCCGAGATGTACCGATACTTATTCTGCAATTCGTGAAGGATCGGAAGAAGGGAAGAGCGTTTTTTTCCGTAAAGTTTTACGAATTCTTCAATCTCCCTAACAAGCGACGATTTTTCTTCGATTAACATTTTTCACCTTCAGTTTTTTAACAAAAATTCAACTTTTTTAAGTAATTCGTCGGGCGAAATCGGTTTCTCTACAAAATCATCAACGGGAACCAAATCGCTTTTTCCGTAATTCAAACCCATCGCTTTGGAAATTGAAGTGTACATCAGAATGGGCGTTTGGATATTCTCTTTTCTGAACCTTTGCGCGAGGAAAAAACCGTCGTCCGGCTCGTCCATCACAACGTCGAGAATAATTAAATCGGGTTTTTTTTCTTTCACGATGGCGTATCCTTCTTCGGGATGTTCCGCCGTAATAACTTCATGTCCTTTCGATTCCAGAACCAATCTGCTCGCTTCCAGAATGTCCGGATCGTCGTCGATAACCGCTATGAGAGCCATATTCACTCCGCTATTATTTTATGATTATAAATCAACTATCAACGGTCAACTTCCATACCAATGAAGCGGCTCAATTTATTTTACAATTGACAAATAAAGCGAAGTTTTAACGGATTAGATAATTGCAAATTCAAGAAAAAAGTCTGTTTTTTCTAATATTTGATAAAGGGATTTTATTTTGAAACTAATTTTCAGAGGAGACGTCTAACAGTAACTTTTGTTCTATGTTTGGGATTTGAGTATATTTATTAATAAATATTTTTAACTTATTATCATTTAACAAAGGAGTAATTCTATGAGTTTCAAAAATAGGCTGAATAAAAAGATGATATATCTTTTTGTTTTGTTTTTCGGTCTGGCAATAGTTGTAAATTCGTGTTATACGGATTACGGCTTAACAACGTCGGATTATGACGTCGTTCTTACAAGATATGATAAAGAAGCCGATTTCGGCTCTTTCAGAACGTATGCTTTGCCCGACACGGTTTTTCACATTGTCGGAGACGAAGAAGATGAAATATCTCGTCAGTTTGACGCTTTGATGCTGCAGAAAGTCGCTTCAAATATGGCGAGCAGAGGGTTTACAAGAATTGACAATCCGGATTCTTCAAACATTCCGGACGCCGTCGTAACAATTTCGGTGACTACGACAGACTACACGGGCGTGTCTTATTATCCGCCGTATTGGGGATATCCCGGCTGGGGCTGGTATTATCCGCCTTATTATCCGCCGTATTGGGGAACGACATATAGTTATTCTACGGGAACAATCTTCATTGATTTCGGCGACGTTGACAACGTAGCCGACAGTTCTTTGGTTACGGTCGAGTGGAACGCCACAATTAACGGTCTCCTTTCTTCAAACGCTTCGTCAACTCGCGCAAGAATTGAGGATTCAATCAACCAAGCTTTTACTCAATCTCCATATTTGAAAACGAATTAATAAGGAAATTAAAATGAAGTTTAAATTAGTAATTATTTTGTTTGTTACGATGGCGGTTTCGCTTTCCGCCCAACGTTATATGACAATTATTTCATACAATACAGCCCTTCCAATGGGCAAGACCGGCGATTTTGTGTCGGACTACAGCTGGCGCGGTTTTGCGATTGAAGGAAGACGTTTTGTGCAGAAAAATCTTTCAATAGGCATAAATTTCGGATGGAACATCTTCGACGAGAAAAACGGCGAAACCATCGAGCTTGACAACGGCGCCGTCAGCGGAACGCAGATTAGATATCTGAACGCTTTTCCTATTATGGTTAACGCCCATTATTATTTCGGGAATAAAAGAAATTTCCGCGGGTTTATCGGACTTAACGTAGGAACTTATGCAATCAATCAAAGATTTGATATCGGAATCTGGACAATCAACAACGACAACTGGCATTTCGGCGTAGCGCCGGAAATCGGAATAATGATTCCCGCCGGAAGACAAATGGCGGTCGTCCTTTCGGTTAAGTATAATTACGCTTTGAGCGCCGGAACGGCTTTGGACGGAAGCGACTCGAACGATCACTCATATTTAGGAATCAATCTCGGTTTGGCGTTCGATTATTAAAAAACGAAAGTTTAATGTTTTTAACGGAATCGGCAAACCAAACCGGTTCCGTTTTTTTATTTTAAAACGACGCTTTCCGCGTTTGCCTGATAAAGCTCCCCAAATAACCACCCAACGTTACCGCAAATCATAAAAGAATTGTTTGGAAACGGTTTGAATAAAGATTTTTGAGAAGACGTTTTTATAT
>JAADIR010000148.1 GCA_013151245.1 Chlorobiota bacterium | reverse complement strand
TATTGTCTGCCGCGCGTATTGCTTTTTTATTGCACAGCGGTAAAGAAATTTTGAAGATTACTTTAAGAATGAATGAAAAATTTAAATCGGTTGAACCGAAATAATTATCATTATGCTCAAAATTCCAATTTTCCATCCGTCTCCGCTGCGCTTCGCCGAGATAAATTATCCATTGCGGTTTACCGCGCTATGATATTGCGGACGAATGTAAAACCCGTCGCGCCCCGCGTCTTCGCCTTCGACAAGTCTCACAACCGTGGCTCCGAAGTTTGTAAGAACTTCTTTCGCGTTCAGCATATACGAGATTTGTACCGGTTCGCCGGCGCATAAATTATTTTCGAAAATAATAACAGAAAGTTTATGGGTGATAATTTAATTCTTTATTTTTCGGACAGTGAAAAAAAAGATACCTTTAATAGCGATAACGAACGACGACGGAATTGATTCGCCCGGAATTGCCGCGCTTGCCTCCGCGTTGAATGAACTCGGCGAAATTGTTGTTGTAGCGCCGACTAAACAGCAAACGGCGTCGGGCAGAAGTATTTACGGAAAAAGGGATGCGCAGTTTTTGAGGAAAGAGATATCCGCAGACGGAATATCGTTTCCCGGATATCATTGCGATTGTTCGCCCGCGCAGGTAATAGGTCATGCATTGAACGTTTTGTTTATAGCGCGGAAACCGGACTTGGTCGTATCGGGAATAAACTACGGCGAAAATTTGGGAACGAACGTAACGCATTCCGGCACCGTGGGGGCGGCGCTGGAAGCGGCAAGCGTTGGAATACCATCGATTGCCGTATCGCTTGAAACGTCGATAGAGAACCATCGCATTTACGCCGAAACCGATTGGAGCGCGGCGCGTTACTTTTCTAAAATTATTGCTAAGAAAGTTTTGTATGTTGAATTGCCGTTCGACGTGGACGTGTTGAAAATCGACGTTCCGGCAAACGCCGACGAAAAAACGGAAATCAGATTTACGAGAGTTTCGCGACAGTCCTATTTTTCGGCGCGCGTAAAATCTCCTTCGCAAAAAAGCGAATTAAAACAGAGCGAAGTTTATATTTCCATCGACAGAAACAAATTGGAACCGGATTCGGACGCATACGCGATATTAGTGGATAAAGTCGTTTCCGTTTCTCCGTTGAGCGTTGATCTGACTTCCCGCGTTTCGATGAAGAATTTGGAAAAAGTCCTCATCTAAATAGCGAACATTGCGTAATCATTGCGTCCGCCGAAGGCGGATTGCGGTTAGAAAATGCGTTAATAATTACGAAAGAAAATGAAAACTCTAAAATACATATCGCCGTTGATAATTCTATTTATTTGCCAAAATATTTTCGCGCAAATTAAAATCGACAAAATAGAACCGCCCAATTGGTGGACGGGAATGGCGCACGATACCGTGCAGCTGATGATATACGGCGATAACCTTTCGAACGCGAAAGTCGAATTGGAAAGCGGAATCGAGTTGTTGAAAGTTTACAATCCGGGAAATTCGAATTATCTGTTTATCGATGTTTACATTCCCGATAACGCAGAGCCGAAAAGCTATCATTTGAATTTGACGAATGATTACGGCAACGCGTCCGTCGATTTCCCCGTTTACAAAAGGGAAAACCCGGACGGAAGATTTCAAGGATTTTCAAACAAAGACGTAATCTATCTGTTGATGCCCGACCGCTTCGCAAACGGCGACACGACAAACGACAAAATTCCCGGCTACGTCGATAAATTCGAAGGCAACCCGCTGGAAGGCAGACACGGCGGCGATTTGCAAGGCGCGATCGATAAACTCCCCTATTTGCAAGACCTTGGCGTTACGGCGCTCTGGCTCAATCCCGTGGTTGAAAACAACACGTTCAGAAGTTATCACGGTTACGCGGCGACCGATTTTTACAAAGTCGATCCGCGGCTCGGAACGAAAGAAGATTATAAACTACTCGTTGAAAAAGCTCACGCGTTAGGTTTGAAAGTAATTCTCGATCACGTTTCCAATCACATCAGCGACGATCATCCGTGGATGAAAAATCTTCCGACAAAAACTTGGATAAACGGAACTATTGAAAATCACAAAAACGCCGATCATCATAAAATGGTTTTTACAGATCCGCACCGCGACAGCGTTACGGTTGCCGCAATTACGGAAGGCTGGTTCGTAAGCTCCATGCCCGATTTGAATCAGCGCGATCCGTTCGTCGCAAATTATATTATTCAAAATACAATTTGGTGGGTTGAATTTGCGGGACTCGACGGTATCCGCGAAGACACTTATCCGTATGTCTATCAACCGTTTGAACATAAATGGGCGGCGGAGATATTGCGCGAATATCCGACGTTGAATATTGTCGGAGAGGTTTGGACCGGCGAAACGGCTTTTCTCGCCGGCTATCAAAAAGGAAAGAAGCTGCATCCCGCGTACGACACGCATTTGCCGGCGGTTACGGACTTTGCGTTGCGCGACGCGTTTTATTCTTTTCTGCAGGGCGGTTCGATTTTTGAAATCTACAACACGTTTGCGAAGGATTATCTTTACGACAATTCCGATAATCTCGTAACGTTTATCGATAACCACGATATTGAACGCGCGATGTTTATCTCGCAGAAAAATCTCGCTCAAACAAAATTGGCGTATTTAATGTTATTAACGACGCGCGGAATTCCGCAGATACTTTACGGCTCCGAAATCGGAATGGTTGGAACCGAACGTCACGGCGAACTTCGCGCCCCCTTTCCCGGCGGTTTCCCGGGCGATAAGCGGAACGCTTTTACCGCGGAAGGAAGAACCGAATTTGAAAACGACGTCTTTAATTTTTTGAAGAAAATGTTTTTGCTTCGGAAATCACATCCCGCTTTGGCGAGCGGAAAACTTACTCACTTTCCCCCGAAGGATGAAATTTACGTTTATCTCAAAAAGAGCGAAAGCGAGAAAATCATTGTCGTTATCAACAATAATTCGTTTGCGGAAAACGTCGATCTTTCCAAATTCATGAACGTTGAAAACGCCGTTTTATTCGATCTTTTTAACGAGCGCCCTGTAAACCTTTATGACAATAAAAAGTTAAATTTGAAGAAGAAGAGTTTTGCAATTTTGAAGATTAATGGGTGAGGAAAAAATGAATACCTTTATAAAAATATCAGCGTTTTTGTTTTTGTCGATTGCTTTTTCCGGCTGTTTGGATATGACAACGAAAGTAATCTTGAAACCCGACGGAAGCGGAACGATTGAAGAGACTACTTTGATGTCGGAAGAAGCGATTAAAATGTTGTCGTCGTTTTCCGGCGATTCAACCGGACAGGCTTTTGAAATTTTCAGTCAAGAAGAACTTATCAAAAAAGCCGCTACGTTTGGCAAAGACGTTAAGTTTGTTTCTTCCGAGAAAATTGAAAGAAACGGAATGAAAGGAATAAAAGCGATTTTTGTATTTAACGACGTTTCAAAAATTAATCTCGAAGGATATTCCGATAACGAAATGGGCGGCAACGACGAAGAAGAAAAACCGGACGACGAAACAATTAAATTTGCGTTTGAAAAAGGCTCTCCTTCTACGCTTGAAATAATTATGCCGAAACCTAAAGAGTCGTCGGAAGCGGAAGAACAAGAGAATGCCTCCGTAGATTCAAGCGCGGCGCAGATGATGGAAGGACTCAAAAACATGCTTTCCAAAATCAAAATGGCGGTCTATTTTGAAATCGACGGGAAAATAATAGATACCGACGCTTCTTACAGAGACGGCAACGAAATTACGTTAGTGAAATTAGACTTTAAAAATATATTTAACGACCCGAAAGTTTTTGAGAAATTTAAATACGCCTCGCCGAAAACTCTCACTGAAATTGAGGAACTCGTAAAAGATATTCCCGGAATTGAAATAGAATTGAAAGAAAAAGTATTTGTGAAATTTGAATAGCTTAATCCGAATAAGCAGAAACTAATAACGAATAATTATTTTGCAATTGACGAATATGAACTAAAAATACTTTGAATGGTTGAATGGTTGAATGGCTGAATGATTAGGAGAATATGAAAGAATATTTTCTTTTCATTCAAAAATTCAGAAACTCAATCATTCTTTCTAAACTATATTTAGTCCGTTAAATATTTTAGCCAAAATTGCGCGGATATTATTTATAAGATACTATGAGAAAATTTGAAATACCGGAATATTACCGAAGTCCGATAATCGCCGAAATAAAAAGGCGCAGAAAAGAAAGCGATCCGCGCAAAGTCGATTACAGCCCGACAATACTGAACTTTGGGAGCGTTGTCTTCCGAATAGCGCGTCATTTCGGGTTTTGCTTCGGCGTGGAAAACGCGATTGAAACGGCTTACAGAATCATCGACGAAAATCCCGCCAAAAGAATATTTCTTTTGAGCGAAATGATTCACAATCCCGGCGTGAATAAAGACTTACAGGAACGCGGCGTTAAATTCATAAAAGAAACGGACGGAACGCAAATCATTCCGTGGGAAGAACTGACGGCGGAGAACATTGTAATTATTCCCGCTTTCGGAACGACGCTTGAAACGGAAAACAAGCTAAAAGAGATAGGACTCGATACGGTTAAATACGACACGACTTGTCCGTTCGTGGAAAAAGTTTGGAACCGCGCCGCCTCGCTCGGAGATGAAGATTACACGGTCGTCATTCACGGGAAAGCGAATCACGAAGAAACGCGCGCAACGTTTTCGCACAGCGCTTCAAACGGAAAATCGTTGATTGTTAGAAATCTGGAAGAAACAAAATTTCTCGCCGAAGCGATTTTGGGAAAAGTTGCGGAAACGGAATTCTATGAGTTTTTTACCGGACGTCATTCCGACGGATTTGATTTCAAAAGCGATTTGACAAAAGTCGGCGTCGTAAATCAAACGACGATGCTCGCCTCCGAAACAGAAGCTATTGCGGATTATTTGAAAGAGACGATGATGA
>JAADIR010000068.1 GCA_013151245.1 Chlorobiota bacterium | reverse complement strand
ACCCATTACTCATTACTCATAACCAATCCACAAATGACTACTAATGACAAAATTACTTCATTCACAATTCATAATTCAACATTCATAATTACAAAGCCCTCACATTGTGAAAGAGGTAAGAAGGTAGAGGTAAGAGATAAAACGTGGAGACGAAAAACGTAAAACGAGAAACGTTAGACGTAAAACGAAAAAAACTCATAACCCATTACTCATTACTCATAACCAATCCACAAATGACTAAATTACCCCATTCACAATTCATAATTCAACATTCATAATTGAAAACCAGATTAGTCCGTTGCCGCCGTTTATCTTCCATTACTAAGTTTACTTATTTTTGTTTATTTTCCGATTAAGATTTTTACTAATCATAACAATAAATTCTTAAGCCAATGTTTGAACGGGAAATAAAATTCATTTACGATTTCAACTTGAACCGCGTGAAAAAAATCGGCTCGTTTGTTTCGTACGGACAGTTAATTAAAGCCGAACTCCATCCGGCTATCCTTCAATATATATCGGCTGAAATTGATTTTTTGATTTTTGAAGACAGACAAAAACTTCTTAAAAATTCGGTGTTCGATTATTCGGGAGAAAAGATTTCAAAACTTTTTTCGCAGATTGACGAAGAGATAAAACTGAATAAAAAATTTTCCATCGAGTATGTAAATAAACTTCTCCTGCATTCAACTTCTTTTATTATCAATTATCTGATGCGTCCGCGTTGGACGATGATAAAATTTCTTTTTAACGACGAAGAAGATAAAAGCGCGGCGGAAATAAAACAGGTCATAAAGTACATCTATTTTTACGGTTATTTAAAAGATACGCTTGTAAGTTATTTGGACAAAAAAAGAATAGTAACCATCAAGAAAAACGAACTTGAGGATCTAATCCTAAAGATTGACTTACTCGGAATGGATTCTTACCTTCAGGCAATTTTGGAAGAAGCGGTTAGGTCGATGGCGGGATTTTTCAACATCGGAACGGTGCAGACGAACAAAGTTTCTCTTTTAGCCGTTAAAATATTTTTGAAGGAAAAGGAACTTACCAACCACATCGCAAAACTGAACGAAGTTTACGGCGAAGACAACAAACAAAAAGTCGAAATCGACGAACTGCTCTTGGCGTTGAAAGGCGTCGAATACGAACCTTCCGAAGCGTTCGATTTGAATTTGCCGACGGAACAAATTGAAGAAGACGAATTGGAACGAAGGGAAATTCCCGAATTTGAAACGGTAGAGGAACCCGAAGACGAAACGATCGATGAATACGAACCGCCGAGCGAAGAACAGACCGTTGAAGAAACGAAGGAAGAAGAAACGTTTACCGCCGCGGAAACATTCCCCGACTCCAACGAAAACGATTTATTAATTCAAGAAAGTTCCGAAGAAAGCTCCGCGGTTGACGAAACCGCGCAAGATGAAATTGCAGGCGTAAAAGAAAACGACGTTCCGGCGCCGGAAGAAACCGTTTCCGACGAAGAACCTTTCGAAGAAGACGAAGAAGAATTTGAAGAGGAAGAAGATAACCTTCTTCTGAAAGAGGTTGACGAAAGAACGAAAGAAGCGGAACCTCCTTTTGAAGAGATATTCAAAGACGAATCGCAGACGTTAGTCGTTGAAAGAGAAGAAAAAGAGGAAGCGCCGATTCCGGTTGAAGGCGAAAAAGAGGAACCAATTGAAGCGGAAGAAAAACCGGAAGCCGTAATCTCCGAAGAAGAAAACGATTTTGAACCGCTGATGGAAAAGCCGCAACAAAGCTATGAGGAAATAAACGAAACCGCGGATGAAATTTCCGGCATTTCCGCGGAATCCGACAATGAACCGGAAGAACTTTTCAATGAAGAAGCAGCCGAAGCGAAATCGACGCTTGACGATTTTGAAGAGTTGAACGATGAAAAAAAAGAAATTGACTTAAAAGGATTCGATGAAATAATTCGGGAAAGCCCCGAAAAAATCACTCCGCCCGAAGAATATTTTTCGGAAAAAGCGGACGAATACGAAACCTCTGAAGAAGACGCAGAATCTTATGCCGAGGAGATTGATGAAGAAACGACGTCGTCTCCGGCGGATGTGTTTAAGGAAATGGAAAGCGACCTCGGTCTCGGCAAACAAGACGAAAAAACCGACGAGAAATCAAATGAAGAAATTGTGGAGAACCTTTCCACGCAGCCGCAGTTGTTTGACGAAACCGATTTGGAAATCCCCGAAATGGAAACGGGTTTTGCCGCCGATGAATCTGGCGAAATTCCCAAGTCGGAACCGAAAGAGAAAACCTATACGCAAATTGACATCTCCGAACTGCTGCATAATAAAAATATGACGAAAATATTAAAAGTGATCTTCGATCACGATATGCAGGACTTTGCCGACACAATCGAACAAATTTCCGACTGCGGCAGCTTGGAACACGCGGAAGAAATTCTCGATACCCTTTTCAGAGCTAATCACATTAAGTCAACTTCAAAAGAAGCGGTTGCCTTTAAAGAGATTATTCAAGAATATTTTGAAAGGAAATAAATAAAACGGAATGGTTGAATGATTGTATGGATGAATGAAGATTAGTAAAAAAACAACCGCCATTCAATCATTCAGCCATACAGCCATTCTTTAACGTAAAAAATTAATTTATAGTACATTGACTAATTTAGGACGACGATGTTTGTAGATTTTGTTGAAATTGAAATAAAAGCCGGTGACGGCGGAGACGGCGCGGTTGCGTTCCGAAGGGAAAAATACGTTCCGAAAGGCGGACCCGCAGGCGGAAACGGAGGCAAAGGGGGCGACGTGGTTTTTCTCGCCGAAAGAAACTTACAGACTCTTTTGGACTTTCGATATCGGCGAAAATACGAAGCCGAAAACGGAAACCCGGGCGGCACGTCGCTTAAAGACGGACGCAGCGGGGAAGATTTGGTTATTCGCGTGCCCGTAGGCACAATTATAAAGGACGCGGAAAGCGGAAAGATTTTGTCCGACTTAAACGAAGAAGGAATGATTTTTATTGCCGCTCACGGCGGGCGCGGCGGAAAGGGAAACAGCAATTTTGCAACGCCCACAAATCAAACCCCGCGCTTTGCCGAAGAAGGAAAACCCGGGGAAGAACGAAAAGTTTCGCTCGAGTTAAAATTGATTGCCGAAGTCGGTTTGGTCGGTTTTCCGAACGCCGGTAAGTCAACGCTCATTTCGTCAATCTCCGCGGCAAAACCGAAGATAGCCGATTACCCTTTTACGACGCTTGCGCCGAATTTGGGAATTGTTCAATACAAAGAATACAAATCGTTCACAGTGGCGGACATTCCCGGCATCATTGAAGGAGCGCACGAAGGGAAAGGATTGGGACACCGTTTTCTCCGCCACATCGAAAGAACAAAAATATTGCTGATTCTGATTGACGTTTCCGCCGAAGATATCCAAACGCAATACGACACAATTCTTGCCGAGCTGGAAAAATACAGCGAAATTCTTGCCGGAAAGAAAAAATTACTCGCTTTCTCAAAAGCCGACCTTCTTCCGCCCGACGAAGTAAAATCTTTTGCAAAGAAAAAAATCAAAGGATACGACGGAAAGCCGCTTCTCTTTTCATCGGTTAGCCGGTTAAACCTCGATAAAGTTCTTGATGAATTATGGAAAAATCTCTCGGAATGAAACCGAAAAGATACATCGTAAAACTATTCCTCCTTTTCGCTTTTCTAATTATTACGGTTTTTCTCGCTCTGCTTGTCGGAAGCGAATCAATCGGCGCGGCTAAGTTAGCCGGAATTATTTTCGGCGCGGAGGACAATTCCTTTCTTCATTCCATCATTTTTGACATACGTCTGCCGCGCGTTATTCTTGCGCTTGCCGTCGGCGGCGGACTTTCAATTGCGGGCGCGGTTTTTCAAGCTACGCTGATGAACCCTTTAGCCGAGCCGTATATTCTCGGCATTTCCAGCGGCGGAGCGTTCGGCGCGGTGCTTTCGTTTATGTTGGGACTTTCATTTTTTTCCACTCAGCTTTTCGCTTTTGCGGGAACGCTTTCGGTTGTTTTTATCGTTTTCTTTTTGGGAAGACGATTCGGCGAATTGGAACCGAACACGCTTCTCCTTTCGGGCGTTATGGTAGGCGCGTTTCTTTCCGCCGTTATTCTTGTGATGATTACGCTGCTTAACGAATCGCTACGCTCCGCTATTTTTTGGCTGATGGGAAATTTGAGCGGCGCGAACGGCTCTAACGTTTATTATATTTTTGCCGTCTCGATTGCAATCTCGATTTTTCTTTCAGTCAATTCCAATAAGTATAATCTCCTTTCGCTCGGAACCGAAAGCGCTTCAACTTTGGGATTGGAGACGAACAGACTTAAAAATGTCACATATATTTCAGCGTCAATTCTTACGGGAGCCGTCGTTTCGGTAAGCGGAATTATCGGTTTTATCGGATTGATTGTTCCCCATTTTTGCAGAATGATTTTCGGGCTTGATAACAGAATTGTCGTTCCGGCGTCTTTTTTTGTCGGAGCGATATTCTTAATTATCGCCGACGCGGTTGCCCGCACAATAATTTCCCCCGCCGAACTTCCCGTAGGCGCAATCACCGCAATCCTCGGCGCGCCGGTTTTCATTTATCTTTTGAGGAAAAGATTTAACGCTTGAAACGCGGCAAGTAAAATGTATCGTAGATTGCTTGTCTGCCGCAAGGCAGACTTGCAATCTGCGAAATAAAATTCTATTGCATAATCCGGATTTAATAGAATTAGATTTTACTCTGTAAAACACATCTGTCCAAAATAAGGATTTAGATAAAAGTTAGTAAGTAATTCAACTACTTCCGTCTTCGCTGCGCTTCGCCGAGACAAGTCGTAGTTGTTCAGTAAAGTTAGTTTTATTTCTCCGAGCGTTGCTCGGAGTTATTCATATTCAAGTCATACCTTCGGATATGTAAACCTTCGGACTTGT
>JAADIR010000167.1 GCA_013151245.1 Chlorobiota bacterium | reverse complement strand
CGTTATTGAATTGAGTATCCGCATCGCGGGAGCAAGATCAAACTAAAAGGCATTGTTTTTAATTATAGTATTACAAGATAAATCCTTCCCGTTGTTTTTTTATGTAAAGAAATTTTGAAGATTAATTTAAGAATGATTGAATGAGAAACTTTCATCGGTCAAACCTAAACATCAATCCCAAAATTCCAAAATCCCGAAATTCCATCATTCCAATTATCCATCCTTCTCCGCTGCGCTTCGCCGAGATAAATTATCCATTTTCCATTATCCATTGTCAATTGCGGTTTACCGTGATAGGAAATTTCAAACACAAATGCCCGAACCGGTTTCGGGCATTTTTCTTAATATCTTACTAAGTTTGCTTAGTATCTAAAAATTAAGGTATGGAAAAATGAATTTAAGAATGAAAATTCTTTCCGGTTTTGTGATTTTAGCTTTAATGCTGATGATTGCCGGCGTTTGGTCTATGTGGGAATTGAGCAAGGTAGGCGTTTCGGTGAAAAATATTTTGGATGAAAATTTCGAAAGCATCGAAACCGGAAAAAATATGGTTTCCCTTCTCGAGGAAGAGGAAGCCGGAATTTTGCTGACGCTTCAAGGTCAATGGGACAAAGGGCGGAATCTGATTTCAGAAAGCGATAAAAAATTCGAACGCAAAATGAATTACGCTTTTTCAAAAATAACCATTGACGAAGAAAGAACGAAGTTAGAGACGGTAAAAAATAAATACGTTAAGTTCAAAACTCTTTGGGAAGAACCGCTTGCAAACAAAGGCGGAAGAGAGAGTTTGAAATGGTTTGCCGGAGACGTTCGCGAATCGTTCAAAGAAGTAAAAGCGGCGATCATTGAGTTTGTGGCGGTGAACGAGAGAAGTCTTTATAAGACGGCGACAAACTTGGAAACGCACGCCGCCGCCGTGATTATGCCGGGGATTATCGCTTTTATTTCCGCGCTCATATTTACTCTTCTGTTTAATTATTTTGTCAATTATTATTTCGTTTCGCCGATCATAAGAATTACAAATAGCGTAAGGGAATTTGTTAAACGCAACGTTCCTTATGAAGTGAAGATAGAATCGAACGACGAGATAAAAGAGCTTTCCGAGGCGATTGAAAACCTTGTGGCTTATGTTGGGGAAGCCGGCGAAGAAGAATGAGATTTCACGTCGTCATAAGGTATGTTGCGTTCGCTTTGCTGATCAATTCCGCGTTTATGTTTTTATCTGCTGGCATTTCCATTTACTACGGGGACGTTTCGACGATGCCCCTTTTGTACAGCGCGTTCATTACTTTATTGTTCGGACTGTTCCCTCTGATTTTTGTTCCCGCGGCTACAAACATTTCGAACAAAGAAGCTCTGCTTATTGTTGTGATGAGCTGGTTCATTTCATGTTTGACGGGCGCGCTTCCTTATGTGCTTTACGGCGGGCAGTTTACTTTTACCAACGCTTGGTTCGAAAGCGTCAGCGGATTTACGACAACCGGTTCGACCATTCTAACGGATATTGAAATAATTCCGAACGGACTTTTATTTTGGCGCGCGGCTACTCACTGGATCGGCGGTATCGGAATTATCATTTTTGTCCTCGCCGTTCTTCCGTTCCTCGGCATTGCCGAAGTCATTCTTTTCCGCAGCGAATTGTCTTCAATGGCGCGCGATAATTTCAGAGAGCGGGCGAGCAGGGCTATTCAAATTCTTGCGGGTGTTTATCTCGGATTAACGCTTCTCGAAATTCTTTCCCTTCTTCTTGCCGGAATGAATTTGTTCGACGCGGTCGTTCATTCGTTTGCAACAATTGCCACCGGCGGCTTCTCAGATAAAAACGCGAGTATTGCTTATTACAACAGTCCGTTAATCGAAAACATAATAATTGTTTTTATGCTGCTGTCGGGAATACATTTTGCCATCCTTTTTTCAGTAGTCTCGGGTAACGCTAAAGCGTTTTGGAAATCGACGATTGTCCGTTATTACATAGGCGCAAATATTGCGGCGACAATCGTAGCGTCGGTAAATATTCATTTAACGAATAACGTAGATTGGATGAACTCAGTCAGATATGCGGCGTTTAATATTATTTCCGTCGGGACTTCAACGGGATTTGCAAACGCGGACACGTCTATTTGGCCCTCCTTTTCACAGATCATTCTGATTTTCTTTGCGCTTCAGTGCGCCTGCGCCGGCTCAACGTCGGGCGGTATAAAAACGGATAGAATTGTTCTGCTCTGGAAATCCTTTATTCATCAAATAAGACAGAACATGCACCCGAATGCGGTTATTCCAATAAAGGTTGACGGGAAAGTAATCCCCGATTCGGTAGTCAACAAAAGCGTTTTGTATGTCGGAGTTTATCTCGGCGTAGTTTTTGCGGCGACTTTGCTTTTAACGGCTTTGGGAGTAGATCTGTTGGAGGCGTTCTCCGGCACGGTTGCAACGATGGGCAACGTTGGTCCCGGGTTGGGCGCGGTCGGCTCCGTCGGTAATTTCAACGGAATTCCGGAATTAGGTAAGTGGATTCTTTCAATCGTAATGCTGATGGGACGATTAGAGATTTATGCCTTCTTCATCGTATTCACTCCGAAGCAGTGGAGCAGAACCGTAACTTATTAATTGATAATGGAGAATGGATAATTGATAATTAAAAGCTTAATGTTGGCGTAAGAAGAATAATTGTTATAATTAGATTAAATCCTCCATTCTTCATTCTTCATTCTTCATTTCCCATTCTCAATTAAAAAAATATTATCTTAGCGAAACGGATTTATAAATTCTAATGAAAAGTTCTTATTACTGATTTGGTTGAAGCATTTAAAATAGTCTCGCAAAAAGCTGTTCGTCTCGTCGATAGAGCAAAGCTTACTGAACATACCTTCATGATAATCATAGCGATAATAATCGGCGTGCTTGCCGGTTTTTCCGCTATCGGCATAAGAGCTTCAATTGAATTTATATCCGAACTTTCTTTCCCGAATACCGGCAGTTTTCTTCAAAGCGTTATAGACGCCCCGTGGTATTTAAAAGCGTTCGCTCCCATTATCGGCGCGCTGATTGTCGGTCCCATTATTTACTTTTTTGCGCCGGAAGCAAAAGGGCACGGCGTTCCCGAGGTTATGCAGGCAATTTTGCAGAAAGGCGGAAGAATCCGCGCCCGCGTTGCATTGATTAAAGCGATGGCTTCGGCAATAACAATTGGCACCGGCGGTTCGGTTGGGCGCGAAGGACCGATTGTTCAAATCGGTTCGAGCATCGGTTCTTCGGTGGGACAGTTTTTCAGGATGCCGTCGAACAGAATGAAAACGCTCGTAGGCTGCGGAGCGGCGGCGGGAATTGCCGCCGCGTTCAACGCCCCGATTGCCGGCGCGCTCTTTTCGGTCGAGATTATTTTAATGGATTTCGCCGTCGCGCAATTTTCTCCGATTGTAATTTCATCGGTTATGGCTACGGTTATCTCTCATCATTTCGAAGGAGATTTTGCCGCGTTCGAAGTTCCCAAATATACTTTAGCGGGTCCGCAGGAATTGGTATTCTATTTCATACTCGGAATTTTAAGCGGTTTAACGGCGTTTTTGTTCATTAAAACTTTATATTATTCCGAAGAGATTTTTGACAACCGTTTGAAGATACCGGAATATCTAAAACCCGTTATCGGCGGAATTGGAATCGCTATTATGGCTTTTTCGGCTCCCGAAGTTATGGGCGTCGGCTACGACACAATAAATATTGCGCTTCACGGAAAATTGATATGGTATTTTGCGTTTCTATTAATTTTTCTCAAAGTTTTCGCAACTTCTCTAACGCTCGGTTCCGGCGGGTCGGGAGGTATTTTTGCGCCTTCGTTATTTATGGGAGCGGCGCTCGGAGCGGCTTTCGGAGGTTTGATACACGGACTTTTCCCTTCTATTACAACAACGCCGGGAGCTTATGCGCTTGTTGCAATGGGCGGGCTGGTTGCCGGAACGACGCGCGCGCCAATAACGGCTATCATTATTGTGTTTGAATTGACAAACGATTACAGAATCATTCTGCCGCTGATGATAACGTGCATTATCAGCACAATTCTTTCCTCCAAACTTTCGAGGGAATCTATTTACACCCTAAAACTTCTTTTGCGCGGAATAAATTTGAAAGAGGGAACGGAAATCAATTTAATGAATTCGATTTTTGTAAAAGACATTTTCGACAAAGAATTCGATAAAATTGACGCTTCGGATAATTTCAGCAAGATTGTCAATAAAATTATCAGCGGAAAAAATGCGGAATTTCCCGTAGTAGATGATAGAGGCTTGATTACGGGAATGATTTCCATCAACTCGATAAAAAATTATTTGTTCGAAAAAGAAAGTCTGCAAAATTTATTGATTGCCGCCGATATTGCCGACACAAACTTTGAGTGCTTACATTTGGACGATACCTGCGGATCGGCTTTGGAGAAGATGACAAAATATAAAGCGGACGGACTTCCCGTTGTCGCCGAAAAAGGTTCGAAAAAAGTAATCGGTATGATTTGGGAGCGCGATATCAGAGTGGCTTATCAGAAAGAAATTGAAAGACGCGAATTATCGGAAAATTTAGCGAGCCGGATTGTAATGAAAGACGACGGAGTTCAAGTGAATTTTTACGAAGGATATTCAATCAACGAAATTCACGCTCCCAAATCGTTTTTCCATAAATCGATTAGAGAGTTAAATATCCGCGCCCGCTTCGGCGTTGACGTTTTATCAATTAAAAGAAAAACCAAGTATGATTATAAGGTTTTGCCGATTCCCAATCCCGATTTCAGAATTGAGCCTGATGATATTCTCATCATCGCCGGCGAAATCAAAAACATAAATCTCCTAAAAAACATCGAATAATCATTTCAGTTAAATCACCCTTTTATGTGATTGCATCTTCTAATTTTGATACTTAAAATTGAAACTAAATACTTTGTTCTTTATAGTATTACAAGTTAAATCCTTCCCGATAAATGGAACATTCCGTTTTCGGAAAAACATCCCGACAAAAAGCATCGGGATAAATCGGGACAAGTTGTTTTTTATGTAAAGAA
>JAADIR010000209.1 GCA_013151245.1 Chlorobiota bacterium | reverse complement strand
GCGACTGGGCGGAAATAAAACTGCCCGACGGAAAAGTCGGCTGGCTTCCGAAAGAGGCTTATGAAGAGATTTGACAGTTTATTACAGTAAATTCTTTTAGTCAATAAAACTTACATTACTTAAAACACTATCATATTTCTATTATTCCGTAACAAACTCGTTCATAAGCGGGAATTTCTATACTAATAAATATTTTACATTTAACATCAAAGCGCCTTTTTTCTTCAATATTTATCAAAACTTACCATCTAATAATTCATTGACATTGTATATACAATATTATAAATTACGATATGAATATTATTTGGGACGACGAAAAGAACAAATGGTTGATTTTAAATCGAGGCGTCTCTTTTGAGGAAATAGCCGACATGATTTTAGACGGAAATATAATCGAAATTTTAGAAAATCCGTCGCGGAGAAATCAGCAATATTTCATATTAGAAATTTTATCTTACACTTGGGTCGTTCCTTTCACTCTCGGTAAAAATGATGAAATAGTTCTAAAAACCGCCTTCCCAAGCAGAAAGTTTCATAAAAAATTCGGAGATAAAAATGAAAAAAATTAAACTCACGAAAGAAGAACAGTTAATTGAAAATAGCATAGATGACTTAAAACCCGTCGGGAAGAAAAAAGCCGAAAGAATCAACGGAATTTTGTCCGAAGCAAAAAAAAGCCATCCGATAAGTTTACGTTTATCAAATTACGATTTGGAAAAACTGAAAGAGAAAGCAAAGAAAGCCGGAATACCCTATCAAACTTTAGTGAATTCCGTTCTACACAAATATGTTACTAACCAATTGTTTGAAGAAGACGAGATTATCAAATTCATTTCGGCAAAGATTGACTCGCCTATGAAAAGTTAGCGAATATCATTTTCTAACTTAATACAACCTCGTAGTCATCTTCAATTCCACGCCGCGGAATTCCGGCTCGTAACGGCAGACTCCGCCGATGCAGATGTTTCCGGCTTGACGGGTTCCTATCAGCAAACTCAAATTTGTATGCTCGCCCAAATAATAACCGAATTGAACAAACGAATAAAGTTTGCGGACAAGGCGCGCCGTTTCCGGTTCGGTAGTTTCCATTTCAATCAGCCAAGAGACCGAAAGATTCGGAGATCGTAAATATTCAACAAGGAGAACATCGTTATATTTTTGTTCCTCCGTTGTTCTGTTGGTTGAATGAAGATGTTCAAATGTCGCTTTAATCGTGTTAACCTCGCCGAAGTAATAATGCGCTTCGATAATCGGCGAGATGTTTTTTGTGTTGGTCGCCAACTCTTCGTTATAACCGAAAGCGAGAATAGTTTCGAACGATTCGCTCCAATCGTGTTTTGCATGAATGTAAAGTTCTTTCAACTGCGTTCTCACAGGATTATTTGAACCGATTACCCTTTGATAATAAGAATCGGCGTTCAATGTTTTCGTTTCGCCGTAAGCCGCAGATATAAAAGTATTGTAATCGAAATTATACGCCGCTTCGACGAGAAAACCTTGCTCGTTATTCTGGTCCATCGGCGAGGGGTGTCTGTTCAGCAAAACGTAAGAATATTCTTTCCTGACCGACGGCGGATTGTTGTAGATAACGGTTCCGTCGTATGATGAAAAAAGATAGTTGTCGTAATATTTATACTCCCCCGAAAGCGCGAACGAGCCTTGATAAAAATTAACGCTGCCGTACATAGCTTTTCCGACAATTTTACTTCCGTCGTTCAAAGAATTTTTCACGTCTTCGTTTTGTTTGATTCCGTATTCGCCGTAAAAATCAAAATGCCAAATACTCGGTTGAATTCGCGCGGAAGCCAACACAGTTCGGGCAATTCCTTCAACTTCGGGAAGATTGGAAGCCGCCGAAGCGCCGAGTTTTAATTTTTTAATCCCTCTGTATTCAAGATCGGCTGCGTGAAGAATATCTTTTCTTTCGGCTTTGGCGTTTTCGGCGCTTCCCGTCAGCGCTTTCAAAATAAAGTTAGCATATTTTCCGATTACTCTTACTCCAAGAAGATTGTTGTCAATTCTGACGTTTCTGTCTTCGTAGCTTTTTAAGATCAATCCGCGCCCGAAAAGTTCATAATAATTCCCGACCGTTACATCCATACGCTCGCGAAGATTTCCTAAGCCGTAGCGCAAATACTTGAATGAAATTCCCGCGTAATGTTCTTTGCCTCGGCTGACCGCCGGATTCGGATCGTTCGGCTGGAAGACGTCGAATCTTATTCCCGCCGAAAAACCGCCGCTGCGGTAATCGGCGTTAAACCAGTTTTCAAAAATTTCTCGTTTATTATTCACGTCGTATGAATATTCCAACTGGTTGGATAAACCGAGTCCGGAAGGTAAATACTTTCTCTTCATATCGCCCAAACCTTGAGCAAGAACCGAAGAAACAATAAAAACAAATGAAAAAGCGAGAGTGTAAAATAATTTTTTATTCATCATTTTCCGCCGATGTTTTCAATAATCACATTTAATTTCGCATAAGAATTAACCAAAATTCAACAAGAAGCATCCGAATGGATGATTGGATGAATGAATGATTGATTGAACGTTAAAAACATTCAACCATTCAGACATTCAATCATTCCGGCTTTTATTTTAATACAGTCATTTTTTTCGTATCGGCAAATCCGCCGGCAACCATGCGATAGAAATAAACGCCGCTTGTTAATTTAGAAGACGAGAAATTAACTTTGTGCGTTCCCGCGTTTTGTTTTTGGTTAACAACCGTCGCAACTTCGTTGCCTAGCAAATCAAACACTTTCAATTCGACTTTCGAATCAAATGGAAGCCGGTAAGATATTGTTGTTGTCGGGTTGAACGGATTCGGATAGTTCTGCGACAATTCGAATTTGGAAGGAAGCGCATTTTCAACTTCCGCGACGTCGCTGTATGAATACGTTCCGTCAAAATTGATTTGTTTTAATCTGTATGCGATTTTCTTTCCCGTTAAAGAAGAAATATCGTCGGTAAATTTGTAAAGATTATTTTCCGTCGTCGTTCCAACGCCTTCTATAAATCCTATTTTTTCCCAATTCAAATTTTCGGGCGAATCAAAATTGCCGGAAAAACCGGCTGCGGCGCGTTCAACTTCAAAACCGCTGTTGTTCGATTCGGTTGCGGTTTCCCACAAAAGGGAAACGTTGTTTCCGTCGGCAATGGCGCTAAAAGAAGTTAATTCCACCGGAACAATCGGGCTATACGTAGCTTTCGCGGCTTGGGCAACTTCGCGCATAACGTCGTCTTGAATAAAAGCAAAAATCTCGATGTTATCCAAATCCCAGCTCGGATCCATTGTTAAATTGAAATATAAAACGTCGTGATCTCCTTTTGCCGAGAGGTCAATTGAAACGCCGCCTGCATCCGGATAATACTTTCTCAACACATGATTGAAATGCGTTTCTCCGTTGGAAGCGTTATAATAGAGATCATTTTCAACAACTGCGATCCGAAGTTTATAGTTGCCGCTCGGGATAGTATTTACGACGGTATATTCGACGCGAATTTTATAATTATTGTCATATTCCAGATGCAGATCGATTACGCTCGGCGTATTGTGTCTTTCGTCCACCGCCGCCTGCATAGAAGACATATTGCCCGGCGAAGGTCCTAAAACTCCGTCAACAAACGAATCGGGAACTCCATTAACGCCGTAGTAATTCGTTCTCGCGGCGTTATCCGTTGTATTTGCAACGTAATAAGGATCGCCCGAAGAGGGCCACCAAACATGAGCCCAAATCGAAATCACTACGTCTTCGGTATTATTGGTCAACATTTGCTCAATTGTCGGATTAGCGCTTGCGCATGGTCCACAGCCGGTATTAGTAAATTGTTCCCACAACACAAGTCTATCTCTAACCGCAGTGCTGAACG
This sequence comes from Chlorobiota bacterium, assembly GCA_013151245.1. Taxonomy (GTDB): domain Bacteria; phylum Bacteroidota; class Ignavibacteria; order Ignavibacteriales; family Melioribacteraceae; genus JAADIR01. The sequence goes on along the minus strand of JAADIR010000209.1, from coordinate 19,599 downwards.
TCTCGGATTTCGTATCGTTATCGGGATTCAAGTCTCCGTCAAGCATTGTAGTTACTTCAATTTTATATTCGGCGTCCGGAGTAGTCGGCGTGAAATCGGCAAAAGTAACGTCGAATATTTGCCCGGCGTCGAGCCCCGCCATATATTGCGTGTCTGTATATTTCAGATTACCGTTTTCATAGATGTTGCAGACAACGTCAAAATATTCAGCGCCATATCCAACATTCTGAACGGTAGCTTCAGGCGCAAAAGCGTTACCCGTTCCCATTGAACCGGGATTAACAACCGAATTGGTTCTGGCGTCGTGCTCAAAAGTTTGATATACATAAATATCATCGATATACCATCCGACCAGATTGTCCGTGTTTCCGTCGAAGAACCAGCAAATTTGGAAATCGGACACGCTTACGTCTTGATCTACATTAATCCAAATCTTTTCGGCCGGAACGTCGCTTGTAACATTTTTCTGCCACTGCACTACCCAATCGCCGCCGTTTGAACGCGTTGCAACGCCGACGGTAAACGAACCCGACCAGTGGTTAATATATTCATTGAACTCTATTGCAATTGAAGAAATATCGCTAAAGTCAAAATGTCCTGTAACCAATCTCGTAACGCCGTCAAATATAGGCTGATCGTCCAGTTTCGCTTCCGGCGCGCTGGCTCCGCCGGCTTTATTAGTACTACTTATTCCCCAATTATCGCTGTGTCCGTCAATTGACCAATCGGGCGGCGGCATCGTAGTGTCGAAAAATTCATTTACATAAGTTTGCCCGAACAGTACATTTGCATATAAAGCGAATAGAATAAAAATTACTGCATTTGAAAATTTTTTCATATCAACTCCCCTATTTTAGAAATAACATTTTTTTATTTGAAGAAAAGACCAATCTATTTCCTTTCCCATGTATATTCAAAGAATAAAAATATATTCCGCTTGCTAACGACGGAGCGTTAAAAGTAACTTGATAAGTTCCGGGCGTTTGTTCCTCATTTACTAAAACTCTAATCTCCTCGCCGGATAAGTTATATACGGAAAGCGATACATGATATGACCGAGCTTGCCCGTTTGCATACGGGATTGAATATTTGATTGTTGTGCCGGAGTTCCCGCCGTATTCGCTTTTTGCGGGAAAGGGGTTAGGATAATTTTGTTCCAGTTTATAACCTTCAGGGAAACTTTCATCTTCGTTATTTACCGAAACAGGCGTTTCAAAAACCTTTTTAGAAACCGCTTGGAGAACTTCGCCGTTAAAAAGTTCTTTTTCATCTATATGAACAAAAGCAACGACTTTACAATTTCTGAAATTGTTTGAAGTATCAATCTCAAATGAATATTGTTTGCTGATAACGCTGCCGGCTTCCCAAACTTCCGCTCCGTTAAGCTCGTCCCCCGTAACCGAGCTGATAATTTTTCTTACAACATTATTATGAACATAATTATTGTTTAGCGCTGAATCTCCGATAACCTGCTGCGGATAGACGATAGAATCCTCAACTAAAACAACGGTTAAATTACACTTATCCTTAATCTCGTCAACCGGAGGAATAGAGCTTACGTTAAGCGTAACCTCTCTTGAAAGAGAGTCGAAAACAACGTCGCAATTAATATTTACTCGGGGAGAAATTGCGGCTCTCGGCTCGACGTTTTCAAGCCAGTGATAATCGGGAAGCGCGTCGGTCGCTCTATCGATTCTTCCGGTAGGATAACTGTTGAAATGCAGCAAATCAATAATCTGATTCCCTTCAAAATCGGAAAACGGATCCGAAGACCCCGCCCAGCCGTGATAGGTCAAAACAATTGTATTTGGAAATAACGGAAGAATGTCTTCATCTAGCGTCTGCGCGGCAAGCGGACACGAGCCGCACCAAGTGCCGGCACAGTATTCAACAAGAACATTCCTTTCCTGCGCTTGAGTGTAGGCGGTAACGAAAAAAATGAGAACTGTGAAAATCGGTAAAAGTTTTTTGCTAAGCATCCTTTCCAGTAATGAATGAATTTTAACGAATAATTATTTTAACAGCAGCATACGCTTAGTTTCCGTAAAATTACCGCTTTTCAACTGATAGAAATAAACCCCCGAAGGCAATTCCGCCGCATTAAATTCATAGTTGTAAACTCCGGCTGAAAAATAACCTCTCGCCAATACCGCAATTTTTTGCCCGACGGCGTTATAAACGCTTAAAACGGTAAACGCATTATCATCGGCAATAGAAAATTTTATTGTCGTTGCCGGGTTAAAAGGATTGGGATAATTTTGAGAAAGCGAAAATTCCAATGGATTATTTATTTCATCTTCAATTCCCGTAACAACGCCGTTTGCCGTAAGACTCACAATTTCGGTTTGTAGAGGATGACGCACATCGGCTATCACAATTCTAATTGTTGTTGTTTCTTCGCTGTTCGGAGTTACATCAACGTCTATCGTTCTTGTTTCATCAATTGCCAACGGAGAATTGCCAAAATCCGGATTTGTTACAATGCTGTCAAGATGCGGGGGATAGCATGTCCCGAAACATAAATTCGTAATCCATCCTTCGGGGAAGTTGGGAAGCCTTCTGACAACGAACAATTCAAGCTCGCTACCGGAAGTATTGGTTACGTCTATGTGAAAAGCTGTGGTTGTGTCTATCTGACAATCCAATTCGGTTTCATGCAAAGTAACGGTAAATGTTTGAGCGTTTATAAGCGTTGTAAATAGAAACGCCGATACAATTGAAAAATATAGAAATCGTTTCATGGTTTAATTATTCCCAATTATTTAATTAGCAGTTTTAATTTTTTAATAATCTCTGCAATATTTCTTTTACCTTCAGCTCGTCGCCTCTTTTATATCCGAGGTGCGAATAAACGACATTTCCGTCATTATCAATAATTACCGTAAAAGGAACATTCCTTACAAAATAAGCTCTGGCGACCTCGCTATTCGTATCAAGTAAAACTTCAAATGAATATCCTTTTGATTGGATATACGGTTTAACTTTCGAGACGGTTTTTTCGGCGTCCGTCGAGATTGCAAACATTTTTAATCCGTCGTTTTTCAACTCGTCGTAAATTTTTTGATATAATACCAATTCTTCAACGCACGGTTTGCACCAAGTAGCCCAAAAACTAATCAGTATCGGACCGCCGCCTATCTCTTCGTTAAGTTCAACCAAATCCCCGTCGATATTTTCAAGAATAAAATTCGGAGCTTTCGAACCTTCATTTTTCGACGACTCCGTTTGAGCCAACATAAATATAGGAAACGTAAAGAGCAGAATAAAAAGAATTTTTTTCATTGTCTCTCCGGAAATAAAGAAAAAGAATTTGTTTGGAAGATATATTCTACGATAGAATAAAAATACCCCGTTCAAGTTTATTAAAATATTTTCTGATTGGCAAATCGGAATAGAAATTCCGAGATAAATTTTTCAGGTTATTATTAATCCTTAAATCAAAAAAAGCGGAACATTATTAAAACGCTCCGCTTTTCTTAGGTTCATTAAATTAGTATTCTTATCTGAGTAAAATCATTTTCTTTGCGGCGGAAAATTTACCCGCTTGCAAGCGATAAAAATAAACGCCGCTGCTTAAGCCGCTTCCGTCGAACGAGATTTGATATAATCCGGCAGATTTCTTTTCATTTACAAGAGTTTGAATTTCGTCGCCCAAAACGTCGTAGAGTTTTAAAGAAACAAAGCTTTCTTTCGGAACGTTGAATTTTATTACCGTTTCCGGATTAAAAGGATTAGGATAGTTTTGATAAAGAATAAATTTTCCGGGAAGTTCGTTCTCCTCATAGTTGACGTCCGTAATCATGTCAAACGAAGCGAAAATTCTTCCGAGCAGAACGGTCGCCATACTTCGCGGTATCATCTGTTCGACGCTGAATCCTATGAGCGCCGTATGATATTTTTCGTTCGCGTAAGTGATTGCGCCGTACATTTGGGAATCGGTATAAACGAGCAGTTCGTTTCCGTTGCCGCCGAAGCTGCGAAACGCGTCGGGCGAGCGCGGGTAAATTGTGTTAATCGTAAATTGAATTCCCTCTCCCAGCGGATTACCGGGAACGCCGACCATAGTGTAAATACCGGAATCGTCTTGAATAAAATCGGCGTCGAGATAATTATGATAGAAATCCCGCGCTTCGGGGAAATTGCTCGTCCCTTCGTCGCCGAAGATATCGTTCCCCACCTGCTGACCGGTCATCAAAAGGCTCCCGCCTTTATCAAGAAAGTTTTGCATCAGTTTAACGTCGCTAGTATCAAAAGAAGGAGCTTTATCTCCGTTGCTCCATATCATAGCGTCGAACGGAAGCGAATCTTTTTCCGCCAGTAAAGGCAATAATAAATCGCGCTGTAATAATGTGTAATCCAACCCGAGGCTCTCCAAAATATCTAAATATCTCTGTTCCGATTGCGCTCCTTGATCGCTATCGACAAAGAGGACGCCGCCGCTTGCAACAAGCGCGTAATACGATTCGGAATTTCCGTAATTATGAACGTCGTCAAGGTTCATCGCAAAAATATCCGCTTTAAATTCTCCCGGAGCGTTTGACGTTGTTAGGCTCAAGCGGAATTCAATAGTGGTTCCCGCGGGCGCGGCAACGTCGATAGAATCGTACAGCGCGCCTTCGTAAGAGATTTTATATATCCAATTTCCCGAGTTCTTTTTAACAATCGGTTTTAAACGTACGTGGAGGTCGTTTTCATTATTGTTTGTAAGCGTATATCTTTTCATAACGCTCATGTTGGGTTCGAGGAAATCGTATTGCGAACCGTCCGGCACAATTCTGTAAGTCGGATAATTCACTTCGGCTTGAAGAACTTCTTGCGTGTCGTCGGATTGCAGCCAGGCTACCGCGTAAATTTCATCCAAATTCCAAACGCTGTCAATCGGCTCGACATATTGAAAAGTTAAAGTATCTTCCTTTCCGCCGAACGTTACCGGTTCGCCGTCCGACGAGGGAAGGATTTTTCTCATCACGTTTCCAAAATTGTCAAAACCAGGTATGCCCGGCGCAACGTCGTAAAAAATCTCTCGTTCAATTATTCCAACGCGAAGTTTCAAATTTGTCTGGGAAATATCGTCGTAAGCAATAAGATTCACGTCAATTTTAACATTGCCTGCGCCCTCGTCTTTTATAACATTAACTTCTATTCCCACGTTTGTTTCCATTGCCGCTTTTTGCCGAACGGTTTTGTTCATTTCGTCGGAGTCATTCGGTTCTCCGTAAAGTTCGCCGTCAAGAAATACAATAGGGACATAATTAAGATTGTAATACGCTATTCTGTCTCTGTTCTGCTGTTCGGCGTAAAGAAAAAGCGGATCGTTTGCTCCGGGCCACCATCCGTGGAATTGGATTGGAATAACAGTTCCGTAGTGATGTTTTATGTATTGGTGCAAAGCCGGGTCTTCCCTTGCGCAATCGGGACAACTTGTGTTTGTGGTTTCTTCAAGCAACACTTTTCGCTGAACTTGCCCGAAAAGCGCGGTTGACAACATCATTAAAAATATTACAGTAAAAATTCTCCAATTCATAACTCACCCCTCTATTTATTATTCGAATACTTTTTTTTCGACGGAAGTTTCCACAACAAAAGCCAATAAGAACATTAATCAAAAAATAAAGAAATTATCAAAACATATTCATTCGCTTTTTACCGCTTGAAACACTTCTTTAGTTAATTTATCTTGAACGAATGCGACAACCGCAAGTTTGGATCGATCCCACGTTTTTCCGGCTAATGAATAACTCATGCTAAACTCCTTCGTTTCTCCAAGCGTTAGATCGGTCAATTCCGTTCCTTCCGAAGAAGGGAGCATTTTACGCATAACGTGATAAAAATCTTTTTCGCCGTTCGCGCCGGGCGGTTCGTTAAAATGAATTTCTTTTTCAATAATAATTGTGCGAAGAAAAAGATTATCGGAAGATATCCCCGATAACTTTACGGGTTTCAAAGAAACGTTTGCCGAAAGTTCGTCCCCGTTTATTGAAAAAGCAACTTCAAGTTCAAAATGAGCGTCCTGTAAAAGTCTTTCATTAATGTCGTTTTTTACGGCGTTGGAATCGGAAGAAATAGGTTTTTTTATTCCGTCAACAATCAGCGTCGGCGCGTAAAAAACGTTATAATAGGAAATTCTTGCGGAACATTCTTCTTCGTTTGCAAGAAAAAACGGATCGCTGGGACCTGGAAAATCCGTTGGGAATTTTACGACAATCAATCTGTCTTTATATTCCCCTTCAACCAAAGATTCTATAAGTAAGTTAGACTGAACGCAAGGGATGCAGCTTACGTTGGCAAAATCTTCAAGCAAAACGATTTTTCCTATCGACGTCTCGGACATCGTAATTTCTATTTCTTTTAAAACGTCTTTTTCAACGTTTACGGTAACCGGCGTTCCTTCAAACCCGATTTTAACAAGGCTTACTACATGCTCTCCGACGGTTAACGATAGCGTATCGGGCGCAATAAATCCGCTGCTTATACCGTCGATATAGATTTCAGCGTAGGGAACGTTTGCCGTTACCGCAACCTTCCCATATTCATAAATTTCTTCCGGCGAATTCGGCGGATTAGTTTTGCAACCAAACATAATGATAGAAATAGTCAAAACGGATAAAGAGAGTAATTGTTTCATTCTAAATAAGTCCTTTTTCATACGAAAGACATTTGTTAATAATAAAACGAATAAGGATTTCAAATAAACATAATTAAATTAACGAAGTTTTAATAAAATAAAAATTACCTTTGTTAAGTTTGACGTTTACCGCTTCGATATTTATATTTGAACAAATGTTTTAAGGCAGAAAATGAATGTAGATAAAGATTTACGATCAATCCAAGAAGTAAGAGAACTTACCGCAAAAGCGAAAGAAGCGCAACTCGAATTTAAGCATTTCAACCAGCGGCAAGTTGATAAAGTTGTTAAAGCTATCGCCGACGCCGCATACGCGGAAGCCGAACGATTGGCGAAACTTGCGCGCGAGGAAACCGGCTTCGGCAATACGCGCGATAAAATTATTAAAAATCAATTCGGCTCTAAAAATGTTTACGAATCTATTAAAGATTTGAAAACCGTCGGAGTGATTGACGTAAGCGCGGACGGACGAATCGTAAAAATTGCAGAACCGATGGGAGTGGTTGCCGCGCTTATTCCGTCAACAAACCCCACTTCCACCGCTATTTTCAAAACGTTGATTTCATTAAAATCCAGAAACGCAATCGTTGCAAGTCCGCATCCGAAAGCGGTTGAATGCGTTCGGGAAACTTTTAAGATTATGAACGATGCGGCAATCCGCGCCGGAGCGCCGGAAGGATTAATGCATTCGATGACGACGCCGACAATTGAAGGGACGAACGCTTTGATGAAAGACAGTAACGTCGCCATAATTCTTGCAACCGGCAGCTCTCCGATGGTAAAAGCGGCGTACAGCGCTGGAACGCCCGCATACGGAGTCGGCTCCGGAAACGTTCCGGCGTTCGTCGAACGAACAGCCGATTACAAAAAAGCGGTCGCCGATATAATTGCGGGAACTACTTTTGATTACGGCGTAATCTGCTCGTCGGAACAATCGATGATCGTCGATAGACCGCTGCGCGACAAAGTGATTGAAGAAGCAAAAAATCTCGGCGGCTATTTTGTAAACGAAGAAGAAAAAAGAAAACTCGAAGCGGCGCTCGTAAAAAATGGGAAGATCAATCCTGAGATAGTCGGGAAACCGGCGCCGTTCATAGCAAATTACGCGGGATTTCAAGTTCCCGCCGAAACAAACGTATTAATCGCCGAATGTTCGCGAGTCGGCGAAAACGAGCCGTTGTCAATCGAAAAACTTTCGCCTACTCTCGCATTTTATACGGTTGACGGCTGGCTGGACGGCTGCCATAAATCAATCGAGCTGCTTGAGTTCGGCGGGCTTGGACACACAATGGCAATTCATTCGAACGATAGCGAAGTGATAATGAAATTTGCGCTTGAGAAACCGGCGTTCAGGATAATAGTCAACTCGCCGAGTTCTTTCGGAGCAATCGGTTATTCCACCGAGCTTACCCCTTCGCTGACTCTGGGCGTAGGAACGTGGGGCGGTTCGATCATCTCGGAAAACGTTTCGGCAAAACATTTAATGAACGTTAAAACTTTAGCTTTCGAATCGAACCCGATAAACAAAGGAAACGCAGTGAATTCGTTGGGCGGAAATATTAAAGCGGCGCAGAATTTCGGAGCAAAAGACGGCGCAGGTTTTGTCGATCAAATTGAAAACAATCTCTTGGCGAGAGCGGGCAATCCTCCGGTCAATCCTTTTACCAAGTCAAATAATATTTCCGGAGAAAAGAAAACGGCAAAATTCGGCGAAGGAATAAGCGAAAAGGATATTCAAAAAATCATTAAGGAATTTAACGGTTAAACATTTAATTTTATCTGCGTTTTTTTGCGGGAATTATACGGATAAAACAAGATGAATATTTGCAAATCATCCATGACTAGTTAAAACGCACGTCTGTCCCGCTCAAATGATTAAACAAAATATTATTTAAAAATGAATGTCATTAACTCCGCAATCCATGGAAATGCTATCTACTTAAGCGAAGCTAATTCCGGCTTGCGGGTCCAAAACAAAAAGTGAAAATAGAAAGCAATACTATATGAAAAAATCTGAAAATTTTACCGACGAATGGAACCCCTCGCATGGGGATTATCAAATTGACCGCGAATCGACAAGAACTTACAAAAAGAAAAAGAAACGAAAAAAAGTATTATTGACAATGTTGGCGGTAATTGTCGTCGCAATAATTTTGATAGGCGCATATTTTTTCGCGGAAAGTTATTTCCTTAATAACGGTCAAGCTTAAATTTTTCTCCGAGATAAAGCTTTTTCACTTCCTTGTCTTCGGCTAATGATTTCCCTGTGCCCGAACGGAATATTTTTCCGTCGATTAAAATATAAGCGCGGTCAACAATGCTGAGCGTTTCGTGAACGTTGTGGTCCGTTATTAAAATGCCGATGCCTTTATGTTTTAGGTTGGCAACTATCGACATAATGTCCTCAACGGCAATAGGGTCAACGCCGGCAAAAGGTTCGTCCAGCAGAATGAACTTAGGATCGGTGGCAAGCGCGCGGGCAATTTCCGTACGGCGTCTTTCTCCGCCGCTTAATTGAAAACCCATAGATTTACGAATTTGCGTAATACTAAGTTCTTCCAGCAGTCTTTCCAATTTCTCTTTCCTTTCCGATCGCGAAAGTTTTGTCATCTGAAGAATTGCCATAACGTTGTTTTCGACGGACAACTTTCTGAAAACCGACGCTTCCTGCGGGAGATATCCGATTCCCATCTTAGCTCTGTTATACATCGGCTCGTCGGTTATTTCTTTTTCATCAATAAAAACTTTTCCGCCGTTCGGTTTTACCATGCCGACAATCATGTAGAATGTCGTCGTTTTTCCCGCGCCGTTTGGTCCAAGCAACCCGACAACCTCGCCTTGCGTAACTTGGATGGATACTTTATTAACAACCGTCCGTTTTTTATAGATTTTTACAAGCTCGCTTCCCTTAAGCGTTAACTCCTCTGCCATTATCTCCCCTTTAAGATAGTTTCTTTTGTCGGTCTGTTTTTATAAATAACAAATGTGGGCAACGTAAAATCTTTTTCTTTGTTCAACACTAAATTTTCAGGATAGTATTCCGTGATTGCTTCTTTATACATTTTAACTTCTTTAACGAGATTATTTTTAAAATTTATCACGGCGTTTTTTGCGCTTGATTTTATCAGACCGTTTGTTTCGCCGTCGTCGTAAAGATAATAAATGCTCAGGAACCCGCCGTAAACAAAGGCTTTTTTCAATTCGTCATTTTCAAAAAAGAGTTCCAGCGTATCTCCGCTTATCTGGTCGTAGCGAAAATCGAACAGCGGGTTTTTAGAGATAGCCGAAGCGTTATGAAGAATAGTAATATGATCAAGATTGTTTTTTTTATTAATATAAATGAAAATCGAATCGCCGATCAGCTGCGAATTTTCGAACCAAAGAATCGGCTGCTGCAATTCATCTTCTTCGCGATAAGTGAATATCATATTTTTCTCTTTGTAATAAACCGCGTGCTGATTGACTGAAGAGAAATCATCCCGCACAATCCGGACCGAATCGATCGCCAAATATTTACTTAAGCTGTCTTCAACGCTTTCCATCGACACGCATGAAATTATCAGAGAATCAATCTTTCCGGTTTCGGTTGTGTCGGTTTTAATCAACACAGGCGAATCAGTAATTTTAGTGTAATTTTCATTGCCGAAATCCTCAAGCCTGTTGCCCAATATTGTTACGCTGCTTTCATGGCTGCCTATTTTTACGTTATTAAACGCAAAAGTCGAATTATCGTTTCTGTAATGAATTAAGCTGTCGGCGGTTATTGCCGACGCAGAATCCGCAATTAATACATGCCCGACCGCAACCGCCTTATTGTTATCGTTGTAATACGTCAAATCGTCGGAGATAAGCGTATTCAATGTATCGAAAAGCTCCACCGATCCGAAAAAATGGGCTTTGTTTTCATTATAATAATAGTAGCCTTTTTCGGCGGTAATTACATAGTGACCGTCGTTTAACACAAGCCCCGCTTCGGTATAAGCCGTCTTACTTTCTCCAAAATAATATCCATGCGGCGTAAAGAGCGTAACGGTGTCTTTTTTTGCCACGACGTTTCCTTTTAACTCAATCTCATTTCTTTCAAGATGCTGCACGGCGGTATCGCACGTAATTGTTACGGCTCCGTGCGTGATAATAACGTCGCCGATTACTTCTCTTAGTTTTTCTCCGTCAACAACTTTCCCTTTTAAACTTTTTCCAATTACAACAAGCTGATCTTCTCCGCTCTGCGCTATGACGAGAGAAAGCGGAAGCAATAGAATGAACGTTATTTTAAAAAACTTTCTCATAATTTTTTCTTAGTATTCCGCGCCGTATATGTGATATCGAAAATTTCATAATTGCGCAGGAATTGATCCGATTCAAAACCGTATCCTTCAATAATTTCCTCGTCCGATTCAATTCTTACAAAGCGGTCGGTTTGAATTTTCTTTGTTTTATTTTTCCAAACCAATTCATCGGTGCGGAGTGTAACGCCGCTGTCGCTAACCGCTACAACGCTGTCGATGGCAAACATATCTTTCGTCCTATCGTTCACTCTTCCGCGTTTAGAAGTTAGAACAGATTCAATCTTTCCTTTTTTATTGTAGAAATCAATCTTTACATTTTCCAGAAGCGTCTTCGATTCATCTTCGAAAACCATTAAATGATCAGTATAAAGAATAGCCCGAAGCAAACCTTCGTCTGTAAAAATGATTTTTGAATCCCAGCTTTCCTGCGTAGGAAAAGAAGTTTCGTCTAACGCCGAATTTACGACCGGTTTGATTTTATTTTCCCCGCACGAAACAAGCAGCAAAGCTAAAAATAGAAAAGCAGAAAAAAGTTTCATCGCCTTCTCAAGCCGAGTTTTACCAAATCGTGAAGGTGAACAATGCCGATCGGTTTCTTCTTTTCGTCAACGACCATTAACGAAGTAATGCTGTAAGTCTCCATTTTCTGCAGCGCGAAAGAAGCGAGATAAAAAGGCTCGACTGTTTTCGGATTCGGCGACATAAAATCTTTAGCTACCAAACCGGTAAAATCCAAAGTTTTTTCGAGCAGCCGCCGGATGTCGCCGTCGGTTATTATTCCGATTAATACGCCGTCGCCGTCCACAACAGCCGTGACGCCGAGGCGTTTAGAAGATATTTCGTAAATCGCATCCTTCAGCGATGTTTCTTTGTTTACTATCGGCACATCGTCGTTCGAATACATAATCTCGGAAATACGGAGCGAAAGGCGTTTCCCCAAACTTCCGCCGGGATGCAGTTCGGCAAAGTCGTTTTCGGTGAACCCGCGGAGTTTTAAAAGCGTAACGGCAAGAGCGTCTCCCATAACCAACGCCGCCGTGGTTGACGAAGTGGGCGCCAAATCAAACGGACACGCTTCTTCAGTCACCGACACGTCCAGAATAATTCCGCATTCTTTGCCTAACAACGAATTTCTGTTCCCCAGCATTCCGATAATCGTTACGCCCATTCTTTTCAAAGGCGGAATTAAATTAACCAGTTCTTCCGTTGCGCCGCTTTTCGAAATAAGTATGAAAACGTCTTCCTTTCTCGTCATTCCCAAATCGCCGTGAAGAGCGTCGGTAGGATGAAGCGAAATCGCCGCCGTGCCGGTTGAATTGAGCGTTGCGACAATCTTCCGCGCAATCAGCCCCGATTTGCCAACGCCGGAAATTACGACGCGCCCTTTTGAATTGAAAATAACGTTAACGGCTTTTTCAAAATCGCCATTAATTTTTTCGGCAAGCGCGGATACGGCTTCCCCTTCAAGCGAAATTACTTTCTTTCCGATTTCTGTTATTGATTCCAATTCTCCTCCGTGTTCAAATTTTTACAATCGCAGAATAACGCTGAACTTACGTTTCAACTTCAATTCTTTTCATCAGCGACAGAATATAGTCTAATCTTTCAGCGCCGTTATTCTCCGGACAAATAAAATCGACTGATTTTTTAATTTGTCGGGAAGCGCTTTTAGGCGCGGTCGATAATCCCGCTTTTGTCAACAGCGGAACGTCCAAGATCCCGTCGCCCATATAAAACGTTTCATCCAAAGAACAGCCGAATCCCGCCGCAATTTTTTCCGCCGCAGAAACTTTATCGAGCGAAGCCGGCGCAAGTTCAATAACGCCGAGCTTCTTTATCGCGTCAAGGAGTTTTCCGTTTTCAATTCCGGTAATTATTCCGCACTTCATATTACGACCGTTGCAAAAGCCGCCGAATTCCGATAATTTTTCGATCAAATCCGCGGGGATTATTTCCCCGTTATCGTTTTCCGGAATCAGCGTTCCCTGCAAATCAAAAAGAAAAAGTTTTATCGCCTTCAATTTTTCTTGAACTTCATCCCCTTTTAACGGCATCGTCAATCCTTTTAATTTGAAGCAACAACTCTTCCAAATTTTCCAAAGGAAGCTGGCTTGCCTTGTCGCTCAAAGCTTCCGGCGGATTCGGATGAACTTCCAAAAAGAGCGCGTCAATTCCTACGGCGGCGGCGGCTTTTGCCAGCGGAAGAATGAATTCCGGCGAACCGCCCGTAACGTTTCCGGTTCCGGGCATCTGCACAGAATGCGTCGCGTCCATCACGACGGGATAGCCCAGATCCCGCATAATCACAAGCGAACGCATATCCACGACAAGATTACCGTAGCCAAACGTCGTTCCTCTTTCGGTTAAGAGGATATTTTTGTTGCCGGTGGATTCAACTTTTTCCACGGCGTGTTCCATATCCTTCGGGGCGAGAAATTGTCCTTTTTTAATGTTCACAATTTTCCCGGTATTTCCCGCGGCAATCAGCAGTTCTGTTTGTCTGCAGAGGAACGCGGGTATCTGCAGAATATCCGCATGTTCCCCGACAATTACGGCTTCCGCTTCCGTGTGAATATCCGTTAATATGGGAAGTTCAAATTTTTCTTTTACATAGTCAAGTATTTTCAGCGCTCTGTTAAATTCCAATCCGCTGAAAGAATCGAGACTCGTGCGGTTAGCTTTTTTGTAGCTCGATTTGAAAACATAAGGTATTCCGACTTTTTCCGCTATTTCCTTTATCGCTTCCGCAGTTTTAAATGTTATATCTTCATTTTCAATAACGCACGGTCCGGCAATCAATACAAACGGTCTGCCTTCTCCGAATTCAATTTCATTTAGTTTTACCATAACCCCTCTATTGATCGAACAAAGTTTGCTCGTCGGATTTTCCTAATTTTGTTTTGTTAAATCTCGCGTAGGCAAGATCGGTCGCTTCCCTGCCGCGCGGGGTTCGCTGAATAAAACCCTGCTGAATAAGAAACGGTTCGTAAACTTCTTCAATCGTTCCCGGGTCCTCGTTCACCGCGACGGAGAGCGTGTTCAATCCGACAGGGCCGCCGCTGAACCGTTCAATGATAGCAAGGATAATTTCCTTATCCATAATATCAAGCCCGAATTCGTCAACCTCAAGCGCGGCAAGAGCTTTTTTCGCAATCGCTACGTCGATTTTTGTTTTGTCCTCATAATCGGCAAAATCACGCGTGCGGCGCAAAAGACGGTTGGCAATTCTAGGAGTTCCGCGAGAACGTTTTGCAATTTCGAACGCGGCATTCTCTTCAATCGCAATTCCCAATATTGCGGCGGAGCGTTTGACTATTCCTTCAAGAATTTCCGCGTCGTAATAATCGAGACGCGACTTTATCCCGAAACGATCGCGCAGCGGCGAAGTTAGCATCCCCGCTCTGGTAGTGGCTCCGACCAAAGTATATTGCGGCAGCTTAATCTGCACCGAACGCGCGTTTGGTCCGCTGTCAAGCATAATATCGATCGTAAAATCTTCCATTGCCGAATAGAGATATTCTTCGACAACCGGACTTAGCCGGTGGATTTCGTCAATAAAGAGAACCGATTTTTCCTCAAGATTTGTCAATATTCCGGCAAGGTCGCCCGGTTTTTCAAGCACGGGTCCCGAAGATAATTTAAGATTAACTCCCATCTCGTTTGCCACAATATGAGCGAGAGTAGTTTTGCCCAACCCGGGAGGACCGGTAAGCAAAACATGATCGAGCCCTTCGCCCCGCTTTTTCGCCGCGCCGATAAAGACCGTAAGATTATCGGTGATTTTCTTCTGCCCCATAAATTCGGCAAATCCTTTTGGGCGGAGAGTCTGTTCGTATTTTTCTTCTTCGTTAGCTTTCAATGGATCCGTTTCAGTTGATTTTCTCATAAGATTTTTTTAAAAATTTTAATTTAAATAATAAACCCGCTCGCGCAAGTTGAACGTTAAACGAATTTTTATCGAATTTTGTTATCAAATTAGCAAAAATTCCCATTAATATAATCATAAATATAGCAGATAAAACCGATTCCGCAATCGTGAATTCCGCCCCTATAAAATATTTTGCGCCGACGGAAAGAACGCTTCCGTAAAGTATCGTCAAATGAAGGACATAAACGCTCAGCGTGTGAGTTCCGTAGTTAATTACCGAATTCGGAACATTTTTTACCGTCAAAGAAATCATAAACAACATTGACAGAAGCAGAAAAATTGCGCCGGTTCGGAAAACCGCAGTTTTTGAAACCCACAGCCAATCAAACTCTTTGAAGACAAACTCTTTTATTCCGCCTATCAGTTCCGAAGAAACAATCAGCGTCAGCCCGATATATAAAAACAGATAAACCGTTTTACGTTCTAAAAGAATATGTTTGTGCGTTGAAAGATAGTTCCCCAAAATTGCGCCCGAAGTTACATATCCCAGCCAAGGGAAAAGAGGAAAGAAGGAAAGATTGCCGCCGTAAAAATAAGCGGCCAGAGGAAGAGGGAGAATCTCCGTCCAATTTATCCGCGCGGCTATTGGCGAAACTACCAACAGCGCTAGCGTTGCGGCAAACAAGAGAATTCGTAATTTAATTTTCCACTTATCCGCTACGAAATAAATTGCGAGGATAAAAAGCAATCCCGACGCAATAAGCTGCAATGCGTCAACGTTAAAAAACATAAGCCACTGCTCGTCGGTTACGTTTTCGAGCGAGTAAAATTTCAGTGTCGGCAAATGCAGCAGATAACCGATTATCATCAGCGCCGCAAATCGTTTGACGCCTTTCTGAACGCGCGGATTATCTCTGAAAGGCAAGTTCCTTCTTGTGAGAAGATAGGTAAACACAACGCCCGAAGTGAACATAAATATCGGAGCCGTAAATCCCCTGAAATACGACCAAACGGAATAGAACGCAGAATTAGGCGTCTTAAATTCACCGGCGATAAGAACGTCTATCGTGTGTCCTTCAACCATCATCACTACGGCGACAAAGCGCAGAAGATCAAGGAACAATATTCTCTCTTTTTTCTCGGTCAATTTATTCCTTGAACAAAAATGAAAAATTATTAATTATTTACCTTTGTAAATGAACCGCGCGGCAAAATAATATCGCGCCGCGCGGCGGATAAAAGAAGAGTCTGCAAAAATATTTGTGAAGTTTTATTCTTTCGGGTGTTCATCCGCCCATTTTCTAACATATTCAACAATCTCAACCGTAGAGGCACCCGGCGTAAACAATTCGCCGACGCCCAATTCTTTAAGTTTTGCCATATCCTCTTCGGGAATAATTCCGCCGCCGAAAAGAAGTATGTCGTCAAGCCCTTTCTCTTTCATCTTTTCCAAAATAGCGGGAAAGATCGTCATGTGCGCGCCGGAAAGAATACTGACGCCTATTGCGTCCACGTCTTCTTGAAGCGCAGCTTCCGCAATAGTTTCGGGCGTTTGCCGCAGCCCCGTATAAATAACTTCCATTCCGGCGTCGCGTAATGCCGCGGCAACTACTTTTGCGCCTCTGTCATGCCCGTCCAATCCGGCTTTCGCCACTAAGACTCTGATTTTCTTTTCCATATTTTTCACCGTAATTTTATTTTCAATACTTAAATTTACTAATTGTTAAAGATAAAATCTTTTTTTAGGAAACACGCCGAACAGTCCGCCGGTATGAAGAAAAATAATTTTATTCGATCTTTTATTTTTAACGAAATTATCATAGTAAGCGTAAAACGCTTTTCCCGTATATACTTGATCGGTTAAAATTGTCGTTTCTCCGAAAAACCGTTTCGAAAGTTCTACGCTTTCGCTCCAAACCTTTTTGTAACCGCCGCCATCGTAACCGTCTAAGATTACCAAATCGTTGTAGTTGATTTTTATTTTAAGTTTGAATTTTTCAATTGCGTTTTCGGAAACTTTGATTATCTTTTCTCTTAAAACGTCCGCAGGATAGAGAACGTTAACGGCAAAGACTTTCCGCGAAAGATTGTTCAGAGCAAAACCGACAAGCAATCCTGCGGCTGTTCCGCCCGTTCCGGCGGCGCAAAGAATGCCGTTGAATTTCTTTTCGCCGGTCTGCGTCAATAATTCATCGACAAAATTTACGTAGCCCCAAATTCCCAAGGCGTCCGATCCTCCTTCCGGAATCCAATAAACTTTTTCTCCTTTCTTCTCTAGTTTTTCTTTTTCTTTTAACGCAATCGCTTCGACGTTTTGATATTCTTTTTTATTCAAGAATATTTTTTCGGCGTTCGTCAGATTATAAAAAAATTGATTTCCCTCGGCTGACTTATTTTCTTTTCCCCATAAAAAGAGTTTTGTCTTCAGCTCCAGCGCCGACGCGGCTATCGCGGTTGCCCTGCAATGGTTTGACTGATCTCCGCCGACTGTAAAAACGTAATCGGCATTTTTCTTTTTTGCGTCGAACAGAAGATATTCCAGTTTTCTAACCTTATTGCCGGAAAGCTCCAGTCCCGTTAAATCGTCGCGTTTAACATAAAATACGCAGCCGTCAAATTTAACTCTCCGTAACGGCGTCGGGATATTGGCAAAGAACAGCTTGGACGGTTGTTTCATCTTTATTTCTCCGATTTTTTATCACTTTAAAATATAAAAAAATTCTAACGGCTTCTCGCCGGACGCCTCAAAAGGTTGAGAAACTGTAAAATCAATTCATAATAATTTGTTATATTTTTTTTCCTTTTTTGAAAAAGAAAAATTCGAATGGAAGATAGAGCGGATAAATTACTCGGAATGGATTTCGACCGGGATGAAATCATCGGGCTGACCGAACATCATCACGATTTTTACAGCCGGTTTCTTAAAAACGAACGGGACGTCATTGTTTGGTTTCCACCGTCATATTTGAGCAGTTTCAAATATTATCCGGTGATTTACATGCACGACGGACAAAATCTTTTTAATCCGCATACTTCTTTTATCGGCTACGACTGGAAGGTTGACGAAACGGCAACCAAGCTGATCAAGAGCGGGAAAATGGAAGAAGCGATAATCGTAGGGATTTACAACACGAAAAACAGATTAAACGAATATAATTTTTTTCATCCCGAAGGGAAAGCCTACGCGAACTTTATTATTAAAGAATTAAAACCGTTCATAGACGAAAACTATAGAACGATTCAATCGAAAGACAACACGGCGGTAATCGGCTCGTCGATGGGCGGATTGATTTCATTTCAGCTCGCGTGGAATTTTCCAAACGTTTTTGGGAAGTGCGGCGCGATGTCCAGCTCTTTTTGGGTTGACGACCGAAAGATTTTCAAAGAAGTTGAAAACGACCCGAAGCCGAAAAAGGATTTGAAAATTTACATCGACTGCGGAAGCGCGGAAACGGAACTGATTGAGGATACAAAAAAGATGATTGAATTGCTTCACGGCTTCGGCTACAGGGAAGGGCGCGAAATTAAATCGCGCATCGAAGAGGGCGCGGTTCACTCGGAAGTCGATTGGGCAAAAAGATTAAATATTCCATTCACATTTTTATTTGAGAAAAATGAAATTTACTTCTGAAGATTGGAGAAAGAAACTCGGATTGACGCCTCATCCGGAAGGCGGATTCTACAAAGAAGTTTATCGCTCCGACGAAACAATTAAACCGGACGCGCTTCCCGAACGATACGGCGGCGAAAGAAATTTTTCCACTTCGATTTATTATTTGCTTAACGAAAATGACTTTTCGGCTTTTCACCGTTTGAAGTCGGACGAGATTTGGCATTTTTATTACGGAAACCCGCTAATTCTTTATATTTTTTATCCTCCTTCAATAGACGGAAAAATATTTGAGCAGAAATTATTAGGCGCGGAAATTGAAAACGGAACGGAACCGCAAATCCTTATCCCCCGCGGTTCAATATTCGCGGCGTGCGTTTCCGGGGAAGATAAAAACGGTTATTCTCTTATCGGCTGCACTGTTGCGCCGGGATTTGATTTCGCCGATTTCGAAATTTGCAAAAGAAAAAGAATGATTGAAATTTATCCGGAATATAAAGGATTGATAAAAAGTTTAACGCGATAAATGCGAGACTTATGAAAGAGCCACAACCATATTAAAATGCGCAAGTTGATGATTGGAAACTGTAGTCATTGCGATTGAAACGCCTGCCTTCCGACAGGCGGGAAGCGAAGCGCATCGCTCTAAGGCAATTCTCGCAAATCTGATAGCGGAAATTGCTTTGGCAGATTGCCGCTCCGCTCCTCGCAACGACCATATATTTTTCATTTATGATAAAGGAAGAAATATTTAGATGAACAGAATCCGAATAATTCAAGGCGATATCACAAAACTGAACGTTGACGCGATTGTAAACGCGGCGAACAAATCTCTGCTCGGCGGCGGGGGCGTTGACGGCGCGATTCATAGAGCCGCGAGCCGCGGGTGCGGAACTTTTGGAAGAATGCCGTCTGTTAAACGGCTGCGAAGTAGGAGAAGCGAAAATTACGAAAGGTTACAATCTTCCTGCGAAATATGTGATTCACACAGTAGGACCTTATTGGAGCGGCGGGAAATATAACGAAGACGAAAAACTCGCTTCTTGCTATCGCAATTCGCTTAATCTTGCCGTAGAATACAAAATAAAAACAATAGCTTTTCCGGCGATAAGCGCGGGCGTTTACAGATTTCCATTTGAACGCGCCGCGAGAATCGCGCTAAAAACCGCAGCCGATTTTCTCACGGAAAGCGATTTGCCCGAGACCG
>JAADIR010000277.1 GCA_013151245.1 Chlorobiota bacterium | reverse complement strand
CTTTGAACCTCTCCGCGTTCTATTTTATTTTCAAATTCCCCGGCGTATTCCTCTCCCAAAAAACGCCGTCGCTGTAGCCTTGAATCGATTTGTCGGTTTCGGCAAGTTCGAGACGCTTTTCAGCGATGGCGGCGTAGCGTTCGTCGGCTTCTATTCCGACAAATTTTCTCACCAATTTTTTTGCCACAACGGAAGTAGTTCCGCTTCCCAAAAACGGATCGAAAACAACGTCGCCTTTGTTCGACGAAGCGAGAATTAATTTCGCTATTAACTTTTCCGGCTTCTGCGTGGGATGTTCGGTGTTTTCGGACATCGACCAAAACGGTACGGAAATATCGGTAAAAACGTTTGCCGGATGAGTCAATCGGAATTTTCCCTTTTCTCCGTCGCTCCAATCTTTTGGCGCGCCTTTTTCGTCTTTATACGGCGCGATTACCCGCCGCTTCATTTTCACGTCGTCAACGTTAAAAACATACTCGTTCGAAACCGTCGCGAACCAAATATCTTCCGAATTGTTTTTCCAATTGGTTTTTGCGCCGCGCCCTTTTTCACGCTCCCAAGTGATGCGGTTTCTTACTTTGAAATATTTTTCGAGCGCAAGGTGAATGGAAGTTGACGATTGCCAATCGCCGCAAAAATAAATTGACGCGTCCGGTTTCAAACAGCGCGTCAGCGGCTCTAAAAAACTTTCAATCCATTTTTCGTATTCTTCAATGCTTTGCTTTTTGAACTTTTTTCCGTTGAACGATTTGTCAAGGTTGTAAGGCGGATCGATTATCATCAAATCGACAAAAGCGTCGGGAAGAAATTGAATCGCTTCGAATAAATCCTGACGGATTGTTTTGTTCAGCAATTTGCCGGGTGGGGTTTTCTCTTTAAGCGTAACCGTTTCTCGAAGATAACGTTTAATCTCGGCATCGTCAAGAACAATCGAACGGTTTAATTTCGAACGCGTTTTTTCAATCATAGTTTAATTCGTTTTATTTTTCCCTTACGATCATTCCCGCATTCCGATGCGGCTAATTTAGCTAACATCCACTTTTCAGCATTATGGATTCCCGCCTGCCTTGTCGGCAGACAGGCCTTCGCGGGAATGACAACCTTCATTCAAACAAAAATAAACATTCCTTGTAGTGTTTTTGAAACCAATCATGATATTTATTTTGTTTTCTAATCTTCTTACACAACATTGGCGCGCAAGCTGAAGCTTGCGGCTACCTTGATTATTATTATCAAATCATGCGCGTTACAAATGAAATTTTTGTCGTCGGAATTTTTGAATGGATTTAAAACATTCGGTCATTCATCCATTCAATCACTCTCTTGTAATGTTTTATCTTACTTTCAATCCGGTTGAAATGCTTTTATCCATTTCCACGACGGAAAGTTTTCCTTCTTTGTCCTCAACTGCGAGAATCATCCCTTGCGATTCGACGCCCATCAATTTAGCGGGTTTGAGGTTGGCGACCAAAATAATTTTTTTGCCGGGCAGTTCTTCCGGTTGGTAATGCTCGGCAATTCCCGCCACGACTTGACGTTTTTCAAAACCCAAGTCAACTTGCAGTTTCAACAACTTTTTGCTTTTCTTAATTTTTTCAGCCGAAACAATTTCCGCCGTTCTCAAATCGGTTTTCATAAATTCTTCGAACGTAATCAAAGGAACGTCGTATTTTTCTTCGGTTTCAACGGCGCTGAGTTTGTTTATCTGAGCTTCAATTTCAGAGTCTTCGATTTTCGCAAACAGAATTTCGGCTTTGTTCAATTGATGATTTTCCGGTAGCTGCGGTTTTCCGCTTTCGAACCAATCGGTAATTTCGGCGTTCAGCATTTTGAAAATCTTTTCCGATGTAAAAGGAATCACCGGCGAAAAAACTTCCGCCAACGTGTAAATCGCTTGAAGAGCAACGTTTATCGTAGTTCCGCATTTTTCTTTATCCGTTTTAACGCTTTTCCACGGTTCGGAATCGTTGAAATATTTGTTGCACGAACGGGCGAAAGTCATTATTTCAAACACCGCGTCCTTGATTTTGTATGTTTCTATTAACTTCGCGATTTTTTCCGGCGTTTGTTCAATGGCGGCGAGCATTTGTTTGTCGATTTCGCCCAAATCCGCTAACGGCGGAACTTTTCCTTCGAAATGTTTATGGGCAAAGGTAAAAGTTCTGTTTACAAAGTTTCCCACAACGCCGGCGAGGTCGCCGTTCGTTCTCATCTGAAATTCTTTCCAGTAAAAATCCGTGTCTTTGTTTTCCGGCAAGTTCGCCGCCAAAGTGTAGCGGAGCAGATCCGCCGGATAAAGCCGCAAGAACTCGTTCACGTTAATTCCCCAGCCGCGGGATTTCGAAAACTTCTTTCCTTCGAAATTCAGGAACTCGTTTGCGGGAACGTTCTGCGGCAGTAAATATTTATCGTCGTTGCCGTCGTTCCAAGCCATAAGCATAGCGGGAAAAATTATTGTGTGAAAAACGATATTGTCTTTGCCTATAAAGGCGATATACTTTGCGTCGTCGGATTGCCAATATTCGCGCCACTTTTCCGGCTCTCCCTTTTCTTCAAAAAGTTTCTTTGTCGCTGAAATATATCCGAGCACCGCTTCAAACCAAACGTAAAGAACTTTTCCGTCGGAATCGTCAAGCGGAACTTTTACGCCCCAATCCAAATCGCGCGTTACGGCGCGGTCGTTCAATCCTTCTTTGAACCAGCCTCGACAGTAATTCAGAACGTTGTCTTTCCAGCCGTATTTTTTTGAATATTCGTTTATGTAATTTTCAAGACGTTCTTGGAAATGTCCGAGCGGAAAAAACCAATGCGAAGTTTCGCGCAGTTCGGGCGTTCCGCCGGAAATTTTTGATTTCGGATTTACTAATTCCGTCGGTTCGTAAATTGCTCCGCACTTTTCGCATTCGTCGCTGCGCGCTTCTTCGTATCCGCAGCTCGGGCACGTTCCTTCAACGTATCTGTCCGGTAAAAATTTGTTCGCTTCAGGATCGAAGAACTGCATTGTTTTTTTCTCTTTCAGCAATCCTTGATTGTAAAACGAGAGAAAAAACTCCTGCGCCGTTTTGTGATGTTCGGGAATGCTCGTTCTCGAATAGATATCGAAACTCATCCCAAATTTTTCAAATGCCGCTTTGTTTTGGTTGTGGTATCTGTCGATTATCGCTTGCGGCGATACGCCTTCTTTATCGGCGGTGATTGTAATCGGCACGCCGTGCTCGTCCGAACCGCAGATGTAAACGACGTCGTCCCCTTTCAATCTTTTGTATCGAACATAAATATCAGCCGGCAAATACGCGCCGCTCAAGTGCCCCAAATGAATCTGTCCGTTTGCGTAAGGAAGCGCGGAAGTAACGAGAACTTTTTCTTTATTCACAATTTTCCCAAAAATTTAATTTCAAATTAAGGTACAAATATAAGAAATAATAATTTTCGCTTACGGGATTTTGACAGTTCTAAGTGGATTCAATACAACTTACGCTTCTGTTCTTCAAAAAACAGTCAAGTATAATCAGCTAATAGATTTGGCTTTCAATTCTTAGATTATTGCTTTTTTGAAATAACCGTAAATTCTAATTCTTTGCGCGCTTTATATATCCTTTGCGTTCTTTGCGTGAAAAGCTTCTCGCAAAGCGCGCAAAGTTTTAATACACAAAGAATCGCTAAGTTTTCACCTTACTGCATAACTAAAAAGTAATTTAGATATCAAGGATTGTTTGCTGATATAAAATTTAGCAAAAAAAGCCCGGCAAAACCGGGCTTAAATAAAATCGACGCTAAAAAATTCTATTTCATATCTTTATACATATCTTCAATCAAATCGCCGTAGCGTTCTTCAATCACTTTTCTTTTAACGCTTAACTTCGGAGTCAGTTCGCCCCCTTCAATTGTGAAAGGTTTATCGAGAACGGTGAATTTTCTTATTTTTTCATAGGCGGAAAGTTTACGCTGGAATTGAGCCAATTCTTTTTCGAGCATTTCGTTTATTTGCTTCATGTGAACAAGCTCTTTTTCATCTTTGTATTGAATTCTGTGCGAATCGGCGTATTCTTTAAGCGATTCGTAATCGGGAACAATAAGAGCGGTTACAAACATTCGCCTATCGCCGATAATCACGAACTGTTCAATATATTTGCTTGCGAGGAACATATTTTCAATCGGCTGCGGGGCAATATATTTTCCGCCGGACGTTTTGAACAAGTGTTTCTTACGGTCGGTGATGTGAAGGAATCCGTCCGCGTCAAACACGCCGATATCGCCCGTGTGAAGCCATCCGTTTTTAATTGTCTCTTCGGTTTCCTTTTTGTTATTGTAATAACCGAGCATTATATTCGGTCCGTGAGCGAGGATTTCCCCGTCGGAAGCGATCTTCACTTCTACGTTCGGAAAAGGTTTGCCGACCGTTCCGAACTTGTAATCGTCAAGTCTGTTCGCCGCAATAACGGGAGAAGATTCGGTCAAGCCGTAGCCTTCAATGATAAGTATCCCAACCGCGTCGAAAAACTCGCCGAGTTCGCGGGCAAGCGCCGCGCCGCCGGAAATGATAAAGCGCAATCTTCCGCCGGTCGCCATTTGAATTTTTTTGAAAACGAGTTTCGTCGCCAATTTATGTTTCAAAGAAAGCGCGACGGGAATAGAACTAAAAGTTCTTTTCAGCTTCGCGTATTCCATGCCGACTTCAATCGCCCAATTGAATATTTTCTGTTTCTTTGCGGGAGATTTGTCAACGCCGCGTTTAATTTTTGAGTATATCCTTTCGAACAAACGCGGCACCGCAGCCATAACGGTTGGACGAACTTCAGCCATATTTGTAGCAATCTTTTCGATACCCTCGGCAAAAGCAATAGAAGCGCCGGACGACAATGCGGTGTAATAACCCGCCATTCTTTCAAACACGTGGCTCAAAGGAAGGAATGAAAGAAATATATCGTCTTCTCTCATATCAAAAGCTTTGTGAGCCGATTGAACGTTGGACATAATATTCCAATGAGACAACATCACTCCTTTCGGTTCGCCCGTTGTTCCGGAAGTATAAATCAGCGTGCATAAATCGTCCTTTCCGGCAAGTCCCATCGTCTTCTGAAAATATCCGGCGTTTTCTTCTCCGAATTTTCTTCCTTTTTCCTGAAGCTGGGAAAGGGTGTAAACGTTTTGCCCTTCATATTCGCCGATATCCATTTCGTTAAACACGACAATAAATTTTAGATCCGCGCAGTTGTTTCTGATTTTCATCACTTTGTTCAACTGAAATTGATTAGACACAAAAACGCCGACGGCGGTCGAGTCTTTCAAAATAAATTCAACGACGTCCGCGTTTGATATCGGGTAGAGAGGAACGTCAACCGCGCCGAGTCCTAAAATTCCCATATCTGCGTAAACCCATTCGGGACGGTTCTCGGAAACAATAGCGACCTTATCCCCATGCTTCACGCCCAGAGCGGCGATTCCAAGCGCAAGCTCTTCGGTTTGTTTCCTGAATTCATTATAACTAATCGGTTTGTAGCCGCCGTCCTTTTTGACCCGCAGAATTTCATTATCCTTGCCCTTAGGATATTCTTCGGTCAGGTATTTAAACAACTCCGGTATTGTTTCAAACGGTTTTAATATTGCCATTGTAATCCTCCTTTTAGAAAAGTTTGCTAAGTTAAGTTTTACGAAAATAAAATGCAAATTTTAAAAGAGAATTTTAACGTTTTGAGATTGGAGTTTTTGAGAAATCGGAAGAACTTTGATTGTCGCTGTAAATAAATCGCAGAAGGTTTTTGAATATCGGTAGATTTTCCGATTCCGTCAAACTACGTATTTACCCATGATCATCGAATAATTTTTAGAGGAAGTTGCTTTGATAATTACGAACGGCGTCTTTATACAATATTATTCCGGGAAATTATATTGCCGTTTGTCGGCTTTTTTAGGACGGGGCAAAAATTATAGTATATTAATTTCTAGTTATGAATTCTCTATACTTTAGAGAATCGCCATGAAATACTCCCGGATAGTTAAAATAGAATAGATATTTATCTTCGGGAAGTCCGGAAAATTCGACGTGAATGATATAACCGCAATTACAAAAACATTCGCTTATTGCAGTATCTTGAACGGCAATAAAAATAGTATCCGAGCTGATTTTATAATCTGTTTTAAATCTTTGAGAATCAGGGCAACAATTACCCCAAAGACAAAAATCAATCTTTAATGTGTCATTGAAACTGTAAAAGAAACAGGAATCGCTGGCGTCAACTTTTAATAAACCGCCATTGTTACAACCGGAAATTTGATATGATGAAAATTCAACTTGCTTTTCGGGATTTTCAGTAGGCGAATTTTCCGAACACGAAAGAATATAAAGAACTAATAGAAAAGCAAATGATATTAAACTAATATTGAAATACTTTTTCATTTTATTCTCCATTATTTAAATACTTTTTTGCTGCTTCTCTACTCGGATAAGTTGTTTTTGTTCCAGTCATAATGTTTCATTATTTACATAGCGCGGTAAACCGCAATTGATAAATGACAATGGAAAATGGAAAATTTATCTCGGCGAAGCGCAGCGGAGACGGATGGAAAATTGGAATTTTGAGCGTAACAATAGTTATTTCAGT
>JAADIR010000122.1 GCA_013151245.1 Chlorobiota bacterium | reverse complement strand
TAATAACAGATTTAGAAACTATCTATTACTTAAATTTACTTTTAATTGAACCGCGTCCGTCTTCGCCGCGACAGATTGCGATTCTTTTATTATTTTGATTTCAATTCCCTTGCGCTTCGCACAAGGCTATTAAAATTCGACTGCTTCGCAGTCCAATTACAAATTACAAGTCCGAAGGACTTGAATGTAAATAACTTCGGGTGTAACCCGGAGTTATAACTCAAAATCCATTTTACAACTACGAAGTAGTTGAACTTTACGTTTTTTCTAAACTCCTATTTTTGACACATGTCCTTTTGACGATAGTTTGTTATCGCCTTTATTTTTCTACCTCAACACAATATCAATCGCCTGCAGAATGCTTTCGGCGGGAATGACGTTGATTGTTGAAGTTTTCGGTTTTTGTTTCAGATTGTTTTTGGGAACGATGATATTTCCGAAGCCGAGTTTTTCGGCTTCCTGAATTCTTTTATCGAGACGTCCTACGCTGCGCACTTCGCCGCCGAGACCGACTTCGCCGATAACGACGTAATCGCTTCTCGCCGCTCTGTTCGTCAAGCTCGAAGCTATCGAAACGCAAACGGCAAGGTCGATCGCCGGTTCGTCGATTTTAATTCCGCCCGCCATATTCAAAAAAACGTTCGCCGTGGAAAGACGGAGCTTTGCGCGTTTTTCGAGAACGGCAAGGAGAATCGAAAGCCGTCTGTAATCGAAGCCGGTTGCAACCCGCTGCGGATTGCCGAAATGCGACGGAGTTACAAGCGCCTGCACTTCCAATAACACGGGACGCGTTCCTTCAATGCTTGCGGTAATTACCGAACCGCTTATTTCTTCTTCGCGTTCGCCGATAAATATTTCGCTCGGGTTCTTTACCTGCCGGAGTCCGTCTTCGCGCATTTCGAAAATGCCGATTTCGTTAGCGCTTCCGAAACGGTTTTTCTGCGCGCGTAAAATGCGGTATGAATAATTCTTCTCTCCTTCAAATTGCAAAACGGTATCGACAATGTGTTCTAATATTTTCGGTCCGGCGATGTAGCCTTCCTTTGTAACGTGCCCGATCAGAATAACGACAATCTCCTTTGTCTTTGCCAGCCGCAGCAATTCGGCGGTCGATTCCCTAATTTGCGAAACGGTTCCCGGAGCGTTATCAAGCGCGGGATTATTTATCGTTTGGATTGAATCGATGATGACGATATCCGCTTCCGATTTGAGAATCCCGTCTTTTATTACGTCGAGATCGGTTTCGGCAAGAAGGAAAAGATTTTCCGATTTCACTCCGAGCCTTTTTGCGCGGATGTTGATTTGCCTGATCGATTCTTCGCCTGTAACGTAAAGAGTCCGCCCGTCGGCTTTTTCCGCGGCTTGCATTACGAGCGTCGATTTGCCGATTCCCGGATCGCCGCCTATCAAAACCACGGAACCGTAAATCAATCCGCCGCCGAGAACTCTGTCGAATTCTTCGATGTTTGTTTTGATGCGCTTCTCTTCGTCGCCGCTATCGCCGGAAAGTTTTTTGATATCCGATTCAGCCGCCTGCCTCGCCGTTTTCTTTTTTGTTTCGACAATCTCCTCCGAAAAGCTGTTCCATTCGCCGCACGACGGGCATTTGCCGAGCCAGCGCAGAGATTCGTGACCGCACGACGAGCAGACATATTTCACTTTTGATTTCGACATTTCAATCGGTCCGTTTGATAAATTCTTTGATTACGTCGTCGTCCGACGCGAGTAATTTTTCCGGCGTTCCCACAAAATAGACTTTCCCTTCGTGAAGCATCGCAACTCTGTCAACCACGTTTTTAACCGTAAACATATCGTGCGTAACTACAATCGATGTTGCGTTAAGTCTTCCGCTTAGAGCTTTGATTACGTCGTCGATATTATCCGAAGAAATAGGATCAAGTCCGGTCGTCGGTTCGTCGTAAAGGATAAAATCGGGTTCCGTTATAAGAGCGCGGGCAAGCCCGACTCTTTTTTTCATCCCGCCGGAAAGTTCGCTCGGTTTTAATTTTTCAATTCCTTCAAGTCCCACCAATTCAAGCTTTTCGGCTATCTTCTTTTTCAGAAATTCTTCGCTCCAATCGTATTCGTTTTCAACTATCGGCAGCGCGATATTTTCTTCCACGGTCATCGAATCGAAAAGAGCCGCGCCTTGAAAAAGGAAACCGAATCTTCGCCGTAATTTGTAAAGTTCGGCTTCGGGAAGTCCGCCTACAAGCTGTCCGTCAATATTCACGGTTCCATCGTCCGCTTGAAGCAACCCGACAATTATTTTCAGCAGAACGCTTTTACCGCATCCGCTCCGCCCTATAACGGCGATTGTTTCTCCGGTTTCAATCGTTAAATCAACGCCCCGTAGAACTTTATTATCCTGAAAACTTTTTGTTACGCCTTTAATTTCAATCATAATCGCTCAAATGAATAATTTAAAATATACCGAAAATATTATTCTTTTATTTTCCAAATATCAGCTCGCCAAAAATCTCGGGCAAGTGAAAGTCCGGTTTCCGGGAAACTATTTTATTCCACGCGCCGTAATGTTTGAATTTTGTTTCGTCGCCGCACTTATAAAAATTGCCGCTCGCTTTACCAAATGATATTTTTTTTCGATAATATTTTTCGAAAAGAGCGGTTGGGATTTTGCAAAAAATCTTCCAGCTATCAGAACCGTGGAAACCCTTTACCGGCGCGGTTACCGAAGCGACAATTTCAATTTCCCTTATTTCATCAACCGATAAGAAAGTTCTCTCGCGCAACCGTCCAAATTCGCAAAGCATTGTTCCTAAAGGATTGATTTCGAAATTAAAATATTTTTCGGTTAGCTCCGGAAAGGGATTGAAAAAAAATTCGACGCAGCTGTCTTTGTAAACCGGAGAATTGATTTCCGTGTAAGTCGCTCGAATCTCTTTTTCAAACGCCTCGAAAAACAGGAAAAGAAAATCGTCGGAATAACAAATTTTCACTTCCGTTTTCGGTTCGTAATTATTGTTCATCCACAAATAATTTTCGATTGTAAGAACCGGAACGTCTTTCCGGAATAACGGTTGGGAAAACAGTTCCGCGGATTTATTCGTCTTTGTTACAATATGTTTTTTCTTTTTCATTCTTATTACAAACTTAATTTAGATAGTTCGGAATTAAAACCGTATTGCCAAAACGGCACAAGTTTAAAATCAGCGGGAAAATACCGAAAGCGATCTGATAAGGTCAAATCTTTGAATAGTTTGATAAGTCAAAAAAACAACGAGAAATTTTAATCTTTCCATAGTTGCCTTTATCTATTCTTAAATTCTTTTTCCACTGATTTTAAACTTGTGCCATATCTTTGCTTCGCGTAAAACGGAAAGCGCATCAAGATAAATTCAAAAATAACGCTTATTATTTATTAAATTACAGTTTAATAATTTTGTCAGTACTCAAAACTATATCCGCTTAATTTTATTTTACGGAGTAAAAAATGTTTAGACCTGAAACGTACGCAGAAAGAAGAAAAGAATTAAAAAAAATCCTCGGCGGCGGTCTGCTGCTTATTCCCGGAAACGACGACGTCGCTTTCAACTATCCGGCGAACACATATAAATTCAGACAGGACAGTTCATTTCTTTATTATTTCGGACTCGACGCGCCGGGACTTTTCGGGATAATCGACGTTGACAACGACAAAGATATTCTTTTCGGAAACGACCGCGAAGTTGAGGACGTCGTTTGGATGGGACCCGAACCGCCTTTATCCGAAAGAGCTTTGAAGTGCGGAGTGAATGAGACTCATCCCTTTGCCGAAGTCGAAAAATATATTTCATCCGCGAAAAGCAAAAATCAAATTGTTCATTACCTTCCCCAATACCGCGCTGAAAAAATCATACAGCTTTCGGATTTACTCGGCGTTCGCCACAATACAATTGCAGGCGGAGTTTCGCAAGATTTTGTAAAAGCGGTAATCATTCAGCGCTCGTTAAAAACGGAAGAAGAACTCTCCGAAATTGAACGGGCGCTTGATATCAGCTACGTTATGAACACAACCGCAATGAAACTGATACAACCGGGTTTAATAGAGCGCGAAATTTACGGCATCGTCGAAGGAATTACCCTTTCGTACGGAGCGGGCGTTTCATTTCCGGTTATTTTTTCAGTCCGCGGCGAAACGCTGCATAATCATCATCACGAAAACGCGTTGAAAGAAGGAGATATTGCAGTGCTCGATTCAGGCGCGGAATCTGCGCTTCATTATGCCAGCGATATAACCCGCACAATTCCCGTGAGCGGAAAATTCAGTCCTCTGCAAAGGGACGTTTACAACACGGTTCTTCGTTCCCAAACGGAAGCGATTGAAATGATGAAACCTGGAATCAAATACAAAGAAATTCATTTACGCGCGGCTAAAATAATTACGGAAGGTTTAATTGATTTGGGTTTGATGAAAGGAAATCCCGACGACGCAGTAGCCGCCGGCGCGCACGCGCTCTTTTTCCCGCACGGATTGGGACATTTGATGGGTTTGGACGTTCACGACCTTGAAGGGCTCGGCGAAACGCTCGCCGGGTACGACGCCGAAACGCAGCGCAGCGATCAATTCGGTTTGGCGTATCTCCGTTACGGAAAAAAATTGGAGACGGGATTAGTTCTTACCGCAGAACCGGGAATTTATTTCATCCCTCAGCTAATAAGAAATTGGGAAGTAGAGAAAAAGAACGAAGAATTTATTAATTTTGGAAAAGCCGAAGCTATGATCGGATTCGGCGGGATACGAATTGAAGACGACGTTGTCATAACCGAAAACGGACACAGAGTTCTCGGAAGACCGATTCCGAAAACCGTGGAAGAAATTGAAGAAGTTTGTAATTCGTAATAAAAAGTAAAGAGGAAGAAAAATGTATAAAGTAGTTTTATTGCGGCACGGCGAAAGCGAGTGGAATCAGAAAAATCTTTTTACCGGCTGGACGGACGTTGACCTCACGCAGAAAGGAATTGCCGAGGCGACAAGATCCGGCAAACTGCTGAAGGAAAACAATTTCGTTTTCGACGTCGCTTACACATCCGTTCTTAAAAGAGCGATACGCACATTGAACATCGTTCTTGACGAAATGGATTTGATGTGGATTCCCGTGATTAAATCTTACCGTTTAAACGAACGCCATTACGGCGCGCTTCAAGGATTGAACAAAGCCGAAACCGCGCAGAAATACGGCGACGAGCAAGTTTTGATTTGGAGAAGAAGTTACGACACTCCTCCGCCGCCGCTGGAAGAAACCGACGACAGATATCCCGGTAAAGACCCGCGCTACGCCGATTTGCCGAAAGAAGAAATTCCGCTGACCGAAAGTTTGAAGTCAACCGTGGAAAGATTTATTCCGTATTGGCATGAAACAATCGCGCCGACAATCAAATCGGGCAAGCGGGTAATTCTCGCCGCGCACGGGAACAGTTTAAGAGCGTTGGTAAAACATCTCGATGAAATCAGCGAAGAAGAAATTGTTAAATTAAATATCCCAACCGGCGTTCCGCTGGTATATGAATTGGATGAAGATTTAAAACCGATAAAACATTATTATCTCGGCGATCAATCGGAAATTGAAGCCGCAATTAATTCGGTTGCAAATCAAACTAAAAAAAAGTAGTCTTGTGTGGACAAGAAATTGACCTTGATTTTTTTGTAAAATTTTAAGAGTTTCAAATACATATAAATAAGAATTGTGACTAGATGAAAAAAACACTTTTAATTCTTTCTATTCTGTTAGCCGGAATAGGCGCAACAAACGGTCAAACCGTAATCGGTAAATATGCCGGAGAATTCCTCGCCATCGGCGCGGGCGGACGAGGTCTTGCAATGGGCGGCGCGCAAGTCGCTTCGGTAGGAGATATTACCGCCGGTTACTGGAACCCCGCCGGACTTGCATTGATGAATTATCCTCAATTAGGTTTGATGCACGAAGAACATTTCGGCAACCTTGTTAATTACGATTACGGCGCGGTCGCTATCCCCGTAGGTTCCGATATTAGTATGGGATTAAGCGTTTTCCGCTTGAGCGTTGACGGCATTCCCGATACGCGACAAGCGTTGATTGACGGATTGACCGGAAGCGTTATTTATGATATTAATATCCCCTCCGCTCGTCTCGACCCCGATTTGATTAAAGAATTCAGCAACACCGATTGGGCGTTTTATTTTACATTCGCAAAAAAGCATTCCGAAAAATTTATGTGGGGCGCAAACGTTAAAATTATTTCCCGCAGCATCGAGTCTTACAGCGCGTTCGGAATCGGTTTTGACGTTGGCGCAATTTATAAACCGACGGAAAAATTTTCTCTCGGCGTAAACTTACAAGACGTTACGACAACATTGGTTGCGTGGAGCACCGGAAGAAACGAATTGATTATTCCGACGCTTAAAATAGGAACCGCATACGGAATAGACCTTTTCGGCGGAACGCTTTTGCCCGCTTTTGATCTCGACGTTCGTTTTGAAGGAAGAAAATACGCGGCTAATTTTAACGTAGGTCCTGTTAGTTTTGATATGCACGCCGGTCTTGAATACGATTTCAAAGGCGTCTTCCAAATTCGCGGCGGTTACAACGACGTAAAACAGTTCACGGTCGGCGCAGGCGTTAAATTACCGAAACTCAATATCGATTACTCTTTCGCAAGATTCAACGATTCCGAGTTAAACAGACTACCCGACACGCACAGAATTTCTTTGATTCTAACGTTAGAAGAACCGCGATTCCTGAGAAAGGGAATGTAGAACGGTTTTATTTTTTGAACGGGCGGAAAGATTTTTTTCCGCCTTTTTATTTTTAAAAAGGTCGTCGCTTATCAATTTACTTGTTTGGAGAAAAGTGAAACGGAAAACGATAGTAATGTAGCGCAGATTGCTTAGCGCAGCGGGCAATCTGCGGCAGACAGACAATCTGCGCTACAAAACCGCGAAGCGGCGATGTTATTGCCGATAACGGCGACGGATAATGTCGCTCTCACAGAGTCCGCGACCTTCGGAGTTTCTTAACATTCTTTTTTATCTTTTCCTACAATAATATTACCCTTGCAAATCGGACTTTAAACATCTTCCGCTTTCCTATCGGTTAAATTGTGAAACTTATTTTTATTATTTTAGTGCAATTGATTTTCATTGTACTTAAAGTTACTTTTAAAACATTCACTAACTAAACGTTGTAGAATTTGAGCAAATATTCTGAATTATCGGATTTAGATTTATTACGCGAGGTTTCCAAGTACCACTCCCTGGCGCTCGAAGAATTATACAACAGATACTCTTCGCTTCTATTTACGCTCGTAAAAAAAATTGCGCCGGACACAAAATCCGCCGAATATATTCTTGTTGAAGTTTTCACGATTATTTGGCGGAAGATCGACAAATTTGATTTTACAAACGGCAACCCTTATGTTTGGCTGATCTCTCTTGCCCGCAACAGAGCCGTTGACTCCGTTAGAAGAAGCAGACCGACAAATCAGGCTCTGGATTTCTACGACGACGAATACGAAGACTATTTTATTCTGCCCTTTCTACCGCGCGATATTGCGCCGATGGACCTGCACACGGCGATGAGAGTCCGGCATAAAATCGAAGCCGGTCTCGATCATCTTTCCGACGCGCAAAAGTTTGTCATCCACCTTGCATATTACGAAGGTTATTCCCTGGATGAAATTAAAGACAAACTCTCTCTTCCTATTGAAACCGTTAGAAATAAAGTAATGACGGCTCTTTACGGTTTAAAAGATTTTCTTCTCGTTGCCGAAAGCGCCTTAAACGCCGAAGACGATCCCGACGTTTACGAAATGATTTCGGCTTTCGCTCTCGGCTGTCTGGACGTTGCAAATTTTATTCGGTTTAAAAAATATGTTAAAGGCGGAGGTTATCTTCCGCGCAAAGAACTGGGCGAACTTCAAAATGTCGTTTCTCTTATTCCCACAGTTCTTGAACTCGACATTCCCGATCCGAAACTAAAGGATAACGTTGCAAAAAAACTGTTGGGTTTTAAAGACGAAATAAAAGAAAAAATCTTAAAGCAAAAAGAAGAGACGTCAATAAGCGAAGACGTGAAAAGCAAACCGAAAGCCGTTCAAAAAGAAACCGCTCCTCCCGAAAAAATTACAGAACCGGCTCAGCCCGCAGTTGAAAAAACGGAAGAAAAAGGAAACGAACCGAAAAAGGAAAAAGCAAAACCGGAAGCGAAACCGAAACCCAAACCGGAGAAAGAGAAAGAGAAAAGAGA
Source organism: Chlorobiota bacterium (assembly GCA_013151245.1). GTDB lineage: Bacteria > Bacteroidota > Ignavibacteria > Ignavibacteriales > Melioribacteraceae > JAADIR01. Next base: position 25,459 of record JAADIR010000122.1, on the reverse strand, counting down.
GATTCAAAAAGAAAAACTTCCGCTTGATTACGACGCCCAAACGGAACTTATGATGGAAAAACGGTCGGCGCCTTGGGCGCTGATTTTGTTGTTTGTTCTTCTTGTTGCGGCGGGAATTTCAACCGTATATTTCTATCAGCAAACGGGCGATTTGAAAACAAAAGTTCTGCGTTTAACAAACTCGCTAAATAACCTGAGAAGCGATTTGCGAAAACAATCGGAATTTATAACGGCAAACAAAGCGATAATTGATTTCTTGAAAAAGAAAGACGTTGAAATTGTTAATCTTGTCGGAAGCGGAAATTCTTCCGAAGCAACCGGAAAACTTTTCCTCTCTTTTTCCGAAGGGAAAGGATTGCTTAAAGTTGACAACTTGCCGGACTTGGACTCGAACAAAGTCTATCATTGCTGGTTTGTCGGTAAAAACGAATCGTTCGATATTCTGAAACTTGGACGGGAAAATTTCAACGGAATTCACGCCATTCCAAAACTTCCTTACGTTGACAAAAAAGAGATCAATTTGATTCGGGTTACGGACGAAAAGATATCAAACAATCAAAGACCCGAAGGCAACACGTTTCTTTACGGCGCATTACCGCGATAAGCCCTTGTTCCGCTTAATCTTTGCAGAAGTTAAAATTGATTAGAATAGAAAAAAATAACAACTACCGTTTTTTCTTGTGGCATGCTTTTTGGCTGGCGCTGGCAAAAGCGTTCGCCGATACAAATACGGTTATGCCCTCGCTAATTCTTTCTTCCGGAGGAACTCAGCTTCACGTTGGAATTCTTACTTCAATTATGGTCGGCGTCCCTCTTATTTCGCAAATTCTTTTTGCCGGTTATATTTCAAGCAAACCGAAAAAGAAAAAATTTCTTCTGCTGGGAATTTATCTCAGAGTAGCCGCGCTTGCCGGAGTCGGCGTTACGCTCTTTGTTCACAAAAGCATCTCGGCAAACTTGATAATCGTTCTCGTCTTTTTATGGATGTTCGCTTTTTCCATCAGCGGCGCGCTTGCCGGCGTGCCTTACACGGACATCCTCGGCAAAACAATCAAAGGAGAATTAAGAAAGAAGTTTTTTGTTAGAAGACAGTTGGTAAGTTCAATCGGACTTTTCCTTTCCGCTTTAATAGTAAGACAGTTGCTCCGCCAATTTGAGTATCCCAAAAATTATGAATTGATGTTTACCTTTGCCCCGCTGTTTTTATTTATCGCAGCCGTCGGATTCCTTTTCCTTAAGGAGACCGAATCGTTTGCGCCGCAAAAAAAGATAAGCGTTTGGTCGCAGCTGAAAAAAGTTCCTTACGTTTTAAGAACCGATTCGAATATGAAGAATCTGCTTTTCGCCATAAACCTTTACGGTTTGGGCTTTACTTCCATTCCGTTTATCACCGCTTCAATAAAAAGCGGCTTCGACGTTCCGCCTTATTGGATTGGAAATTTTTTGGCGGCGCAGATTATCGGCATGATAATTTCGAACCTTTTATGGGCTAAAGTTGTTAAACTTTATAAATTTAAAGGCGTGATGAAAGCGGTTGTCGTTATTCAATCTACAATACCGCTTCTGGCGATTTTGTTCTTGGGATTTTTAGATTTTCGTTTCTTTGCAATTTTATTTTTTGTAAACGGAATATCGTTCAGCGGTTACAGAATTGCCTCGTCCGGAGTTTTTATTGAAATTACGAACGACGCCAACCGCGCGCTATATACGGGAATTTACGGATCTTTCAACTTAGCGGTCGCAATTATTCCGCTTGTGTTGGGAAGCATAATCCTTTTTACCGGATATACGGCGGCGTTCATTGTCGTTGCGCTTTTAACTCTTTTAAGTTACAGATTTGTCAACAAACTTAACTGCGGATAAAAAGGAGAAATTATTATGCCGTCATTGGAAAGACATGCAATGGGACGTGGAGGAAACTGTTATTGCCCGAAATGCAATTACGCGGCTCCTCATAAAAGAGGAATTCCATGCCAAGAAGAACGATGCCCGAACTGCGGAGCCAAATTGATTAGGGAAGGATCGTATCACGACGAATTGATTAAAAAGAAACGGGGAAAATAATTCGTTTTTAGCGACAAAGAAGATTTCACTTTTTCAGTTTGTCGATTCCGAATCTTTTGTTTAAAATTTTATCAAGCGTTTTGATCGGAAGCGTTTTCTTCAGTAAAGGAAGAAGGAAACTCATCGTTCCTAAAAACATTTCAGCGGGAGCTTTTCCGGCGGAGACGGTTTTAACGACTTTGCGGGCAAATTTATCGGCGGGCATTGCGCCAATCTGCGAACTTTTAGCGCGCATAATTAAATCGTCTTTAATCGGAAGATAATCGGCGCTGAGATTTATATTTAAAGTCTCGTCTGCGGCTCTCGCGCCGAATTCCGAAACGATTCCGCCCGGCTTGATTGTAATTACGTCAATGCCAAAAGGAGAAAGCTCCATCCGCATCGCGTCTGAAACCGCATGAAAAGCGGCTTTGCTGGCGCAGTAAGCCCCCGCAAACGGAGTCGTTACAATTCCCGAAATACTGCCGATATTAATTATCGTTCCTTTCCTCTTTTCTTTCATCGAAGGAAGCACATTCCCGGTTAATTCAAGCTGAGCAAATAGATTTGTTTCAAATTGATTTTTAAAATCGGAAAGCGTTACGTCAACAATCGGAGCCATTAAACCGTAGCCGGCGTTGTTTACCAAAATATCAACGCCGCCGAACTCTTCAATTATACTTTTTACAGCTTCTTCCATCTCCCCGTAATTTGTAATATCAAATTGTTTTGTATGAATCCCTTGAGCTTCAAGCCGTTCAAGTTTTGATTTATTTCTTCCCGCCGCAATTACCGTATAATTGTTTTTATAAAATTCTAACGCCAGCGCTTTCCCTATTCCGGACGACGCGCCGGTAATCAATACGATTGAGTTTTTATTATCCATAGTAAATCCCTTTTCCCGTTTTCGAAAATTCAAAATAAAAAAGTCGGAGTTAAATTAAAAACGAATTGTTAATTGAAATCTTTCCGAACGTCCGAAAATTATTTTCCGTTCGGAAACCGCAGTTTACTTCTCATCTACATATTTGTTAACTTTTGCGAAACATTATACTATTTTATTCCGGATTACAGAGATGAATAAAAATGAAATAAGAAATACCTTTCCGCACATCGGCGAGGGCGCGGTATATTTTAATCACGCTTCTATCGGACCGCTGACAACGCGCGTTAGAAAAAGAATTGACGACTATCTTGAAGCGCGAAGTTTGAATTTGAAAAAATCATTTGAAATGTTTTTGCTCGCCGATAAAAAAGCAAAACTAAAACTTGCCAAAGTTCTGAACTGTAAACCCGAACAAATAGCTTGGAAAGACAACGTTTCGAACGCTTTGAGCGTTTTGGCTAACGGAATTGAATGGAAAAGCGGCGATAGAATTATTTTAAATGATATTGAATTTCCGTCAAATGTTTACCCGTTTTTAAATTTGAAAAAGCGCGGCGTTGAAATTGATTTTGTGAAATCGAAAAACGGAATAGTCGAATTAAGCGATATTGAAAAAGCAATCACGGAAAGAACGAAATTGATTTCAATCAGTTTGGTTCAGTTTCTATCGGGTTTTAGAACGGACGTTGAAACGCTCGGAGAGATTTGCGACGCTAAAGGAATAATCTTTTCAGTCGATGCAATTCAAGGCGCGGGCGTTGTGGAAATTGACGTTCAAAAATCAAAAATAGATTTTCTCGCCGGCGGAGCGCAGAAATGGTTTATGAGTATTATGGGAACTTCTTACTTGTATCTGTCGGACAGACTGAAAGATATTTTGAAGCAGCCAGAAATCGGCTGGCTTTCCGTTAACGACGCGTGGAATCTAACCGATTACAATCTTTCATTAAAACCGGACGCCTCCCGATATCAAACGGGAACTATGAACGCGCTCGGTATTGTCGCGTTCGATAAATCGCTGGAACTTTTTGATTCTGTCGGAATCAATGAAATTGAAAAGGAAGTCCTTTCAAACACAAATTATTTTATTGAGAAATTGACCGCAATAGGAATAGTTCCGCTGCTCGACGGAGTTGCGGATATTAACAGAGCCGGCATTGTAACTTTTCCAATAAACAAACCGGAGACCATTCTCGCGGAATTAAAAAAACGGAATATTACGGGAGAACTCCGCGAAGGATTAATAAGAATGGCGCCGCATTTTTACAATACAAAAGAGGAAATAGATATTGCAGTTGACGCTTTAAAAGAAATTGCCGGTTAAAATATTTTCGCATAAAGTAAGACGGAAACGGTTCTCTGATAAAATATATTATAAGCGTCCGGTTTTTTGTTCTTTATCGCTCGTCTTACTATCGAACATTGAGGAAAATAGATGGGAGAAATAAATTCATCAGATTCTGACATATAAAAACATTTCTAATTCTACGCAAATGTAATCTCCCGTCCTCAACCTAAAACTCAACCTTAATCCTAATTAATAACCACCGCCCACCGCGCCAGCGCAATAAGAATAAGTATAATTCCTTCTCCCGTTGTCAGCCGCCATTTCCTTCTCATTAAAACCACAAGAATAATTAAGTTTCCCGCCAAAAGAATTAAACTGAAATAATCGGACGAAGTAATTTGAAGCGAACGAAAAAGCGTTGCGACGCCGAGTACGCCGAGCATATTGAACAAATCGCTGCCGATAAGATTTCCCGCCGAAATACCGTGTCGTCCTTTTGAAAGAGCGACAATAGAAGTTGCAAGTTCCGGAATGGAAGTTCCCGAAGCCACAATAGTAACGGCAATCAGCCACTCCGACAACCCGAAATAACGAGCCAATCCCGTTGCGCCGTCAACAAGAAAATCGGCGCCCGCTAAAATAATGGCGATTCCGGCGGCAAATAGAACCGGATCATACCAGCGATACCCTCCCGAAGGAAGTTCTTCTTCTTCAACATTCTCTTTGTGTCTAACCAAATATATTATGTATGAAATTAATATTGCAATAAGCGTCAATCCTTCCCAAACCGAAAGAGAAAGATCATAAAAGAAAATAAGAAGGAGGACGCCCGCGCCGACTAAGAGCCCGCCGTCTCTATAGAGCATAGGCTTAGAAATTTTAACGACGGAAAAGATTGAAACCAATCCGAGAATTATTCCCAAATTAAAAATGTTCGACCCGACGATATTGCCGACCGATATCTGCATGTGTCCCCTGAAAGCGGCAAGCACGGTTACGGCAAATTCCGGCGCAGACGTGGCGATGGCTACAATCGTAAGTCCGATTACAAGTTCGGAAAGTCCCAGCTTTTTAGCAATTCGCGACGCCGATTCAACCACAAGATACGCGCCGCCCCAAAGAGCAATTATCGAGATCAGAACGAACGATATATTTTCAAAAATATGCATCAATAATAAAAATTTGAAGATTCAAAAAAGTTAAATAAGTCGAGTAATGCAAATCATTCATAAAATAAACTTTAAAAAATATTTTGAATTATTCATAAAAAAACTTAAATAGTAACTGTTATCATCATTTTACTTTCCAGAGGAAGAAATGAGCCATAAAAAGAAAGAATATGAAAAAAAAGGATCCGCGCAAAGCGGTTCAAACAAAAACGATCATGACGACAACAGGAAAAAGTTAAAAAAGCATTTCTATGAGAGCGAGCTAAAAAAGCTCCAAATAGAACTGGTTAAACTTCAGGAATGGATTAAGCACGAGGGTTTGAAGGTTGTTATCCTCTTTGAAGGACGCGACGCCGCCGGAAAGGGAGGAGTAATAAAGAGAATCACGCAAACTCTGAACCCCCGTATCTGTAAGGTTGTTGCGCTCGGCACTCCGACGGAAAAGGAAAAGAGCCAATGGTATTTTCAGAGATACGCGCCGAATCTTCCCGCCGCCGGAGAAATGGTTTTATTTGACAGAAGCTGGTACAACCGCGCCGGAGTTGAACGCGTGATGGGATTTTGCACGGACGAGGAATACCGTGAATTTTTTCGCACTTGTCCTGAATTTGAGCGAATGCTAATCCGCTCGGGAATTATTTTAATAAAATATTATTTTTCAGTAAGCAACGAAGAACAGGAGCGCAGGTTCCAAAGCAGAATTAACGACAGGGCGAAACGCTGGAAATTAAGCCCGATGGATTTGGAATCGCGCGCGAGGTGGGTTGAATATTCTAAAGCCAAAGATGAAATGTTCAAATATACCGACATCAAACAATCGCCTTGGTGGGTTGTAAACGCCGACGATAAAAAGCGGGCGCGGCTTAACACAATTCATCATCTTTTAAGCGTAATCCCTTATAAAGATTTGACGCCGGAGCCTGTAAAACTTCCGCCTAGACAGCAAGGCGAAGGTTATGTTCGCGCGCCTTTTAGCGATCAGACTTTCGTTCCGGAAGTATATTGACAATGAATAATTAAGGGATTCATGATACAATGAAAACAAAAATAATTTCCATTGCCTTTATTATCGCCTTTATTATCGCGGCTTGCAGAACGGTTCCGTTAACAAACCGGTCGCAGCTAAATCTTATTTCCTCGTCGGAATTACTTTCAATGAGCTATTCGCAATACGACGATTTTCTGAAACAAAATAAATTAAGCTCAAACAGAACTCAAACGCAGCTTGTTAAAAAAGTGGGAAGAAGAATTCAGAAAGCGGTTGAGAAATTTATGCGGCAAAATAATTTACAGAATGAATTAAAAGGCTACCGTTGGGAATTTAATCTCGTTCGGAGCAAAGAAGCAAACGCGTGGTGCATGCCCGGCGGCAAAGTTGTCGTTTACGAAGGGATTCTGCCATACACAAAAACCGAAACGGGATTAGCCGTTGTTTTAGGGCACGAAATAGCTCATGCAATCGCCGAACACGGCGCCGAAAGAATGAGCCAAGGTCTGCTCCGTTCGCTCGGCGGAGTCGCTTTAACAATTGCGTTAAAAGACGAACCTTCCGAAACAAAAGCTTTGTGGCTTACCGCTTACGGTTTGGGCACGGAAGTGGGAGTGATGCTGCCTTACAGCCGCTCGCACGAAAGCGAAGCCGATCATCTCGGCTTGATATTTATGGCGATGGCGGGTTACAATCCGAGGGAAGCTCCAATCTTCTGGCAACGCTTCTCGCGGCAGGGGGGAAGCGCGCCGCCGGAATTTTTAAGCACGCATCCGTCAAACGAAACGAGGATCAAACAATTAAAAGAATGGACGCCCGAAGCGCTGAAATATTACAAGGGGAAATAGAACCGATTCATTAAATGATTTTTATCTCTTAAGTTTTTAATTCGCTCTCTGAGAAAGAAATATAAACGGAAAAGAAATGGACGCTTCTTCAAAAAAGATAGTAAAAGATTTTTTGAGAGCGGTAAACGACAACAATATTCAAGCTATGGAGAGTCTGCTTGCCGAAAAGCACGCGTTTATTGACTCTAACGAAAATGAAATTGCCGGACGCGCAAAAGTAATTAAAATGTGGAAACGCCATTTCGAAAATGTGGACGCTTATTCCGTTGCCGTTGACAAAATGTTCGGGAAAGAGGGATGCGTTGTTTTTACCGGCGAGGTTTCCGGTTTTATCCGAGATAAAAACAGCGCCGAAAAATTTTGGCGGCTTCCTTTATCTTGGAAAGTTAAAATTGAAAACGGGAAAATCACACAATGGCAAGTCTTTGAAGACGCTCAGGCGTTTTGGAGTTTGCTGAACGAACTAGAGAACTAAATTAAATCATAAAATTCTCCGCCGCAAATATTTTGCAGATCAGACGGCGAAATAAATATCTGCATTCCCCTAACGCCTGCGCTGACGTAAATCTTTTCAAACAACTGCGCCGTTTCGTCTATGAAAACGGGGAAGTTCTTTTTCATTCCCACGGGCGAACAGCCGCCGCGCACATAACCGGTAAGAGGAAGAAGTTCTTTAACTTTAATCAACTCCGCTTTTTTATTGCCGCTTGCCGCCGCCGCTTTTTTGAGATTCAATTCGAAGTTCCCGGGAACGACAAAGACGTTTATTCCGCTCTTATCGCCGCGGGCGACAAGGGTTTTGAAAACCGTTTCGGGATTTGCCGGAATCTTTTTCGCAACGGAAAGAGCGTCCAATTCGTCGTCGTCGAATTCATATTCTATTAAATCGAATTCAATTCTTTTACTCTCTAAAATACGAACGGCGTTGGTTTTGGGCATAAGATTTTATTCTTCGAATTCGCTTTCCGCAAAGGCAAGGACGTGTCCGTCCAAATCCGCGATGTATCCTACTTTGTCGCCCCAATCGCGGTTTTGCATTGCGCTGATTTCTTTTCCGCCGAGCGCAATTCCTCTTTGAAGATATTCCTCGGCGTTCTTAACTTTCAAATATATTTCGCATCTTGGAATTCCGCCGCCCTGCGCGGGATGCGGAGTTTTATCGGAAAGTATTTTTGCGACGCCGTCTTCCGGCATCAAGCCGAGCTTAACGGAATCCGACAAATCAAACTCCGTCATACCCGGAACGTCCAAACTCGGTTTTATGTTCAGAAGTTTTTCGTAGAAGTTTTTACTTACGCTTTGATCCGATACGTAAAGAATGAATTCAATTAATTTCATTTCCGGCGCTTACCCGACTTTCAGCGATATGTAATCGGAAAATATGTAGCCGGATTCTTCGAGAACCGGATCTTCTTTTTTATCTTTATCCTTTTTTTCGTCGTCCTTCTTCACTTCTTCAAGCGGAATAATTTTTATTGTGGTTTGCAGCGCTTGTTCTTCCTCTCGCTTTTTCTTTTTGGCTTCGGCTTCTTCGCGCTGTTTTTTTCTTACGCTTTCCAAAAGGGAAAAGGAATTTCTATTCCTTCTTTTCACGGCTTCGCCGACGTTTTCAACGTAGCTTTGAAAGAGCGGACTCTTTTTGATACGTTCTTCGTGCATCTTTTCCAATTCGGGAATGAATTGCGCGACTTCGTTATATTTATGAAATTTTGTCGGCGCAATCGTATCCCACGGAAGCGCGCTTTTAGACGCCGCTTCGCCGAAATCTTTTGCGTCGAAAGCCGATGGGAAAGCGACGTCGGGATAAACTCCTTTGAGCTGCGTGCTGCTCCCGGTAATTCTGTAAAACTTTGCGACGGTTAATTTGACTTGCCCCATCTTCTCTTTATTTGACGGCATAAAACGTTTTAAGTCGATAAGATTTTGAACCGTTCCTTTCCCGAAAGACTGAGCGCCGATAATAAGCCCTCGTCCGTAATCCTGAATTGCGCCCGCAAAAATTTCGGAAGCCGAAGCGCTGAAACGGTTTATCATCACGGCTAACGGACCGGAGTAAACAATTTGCGGATCTCTGTCTTCGCCGACGTCAACCGAACCGTCGGAATTACGCACTTGAACAACCGGACCTCTGTCGATGAACAATCCCGTCATATTCACAGCTTCCTGCAGCGAACCGCCGCCGTTGTTGCGCAGATCGATAATTACTCCGTCAACATTTTCTTTTTCCAATTTTACGAGAAGTCTTTTAACGTCGCGGGTGGAGCTTTTGTAATTTAGATCGCCGCTGTTCTTACCTTTAAAATCAATATAAAAACCCGGAACGTCAATAATACCGATACGATAAGTTTTTCCGTTGTTTTCCAATTCCATTATTTCGCTTTTCGCCGCCTGCTCTTCGAGTTTAATTTTATCGCGCACAAGAACAAGTTCTTCCGGCGGTAAATCGTGGTTGTCTCCCTTTTCAATTTTCAATCTAACGACGGTTCCTTTTTTTCCGCGGATCAACTGGATAACGTCGTCCAATCTCCATCCTACGACGTCGATCATTTCTCCGTCTTTTCCCTGCGCTACGCCGATAATTCTGTCGTCAACTTGCAGCTTTCCGCTTTTGAACGCGGGACCGCCGGGAATGATTCTCACAATTGTAGTATAATCGTTGCGCGTCGTTAACTGCGCGCCGATTCCTTCGAGAGAAAGACTCATATTTATTCCGAAATTTTCCGCATTGATAGGAGAAAAGTAATTTGTGTGAGGGTCAACCGCGCTTGCAAAAGCGTTAATATATAATTGGAAGACGTCTTCGGGGTCGTATTTCAAAATAGTTTTATGGAAATATTTGAAACGTTTTTTCAGCGTCGAAGAAATCTTTTCCCAATCGTCTCCGTTCAATTTTGCGCTGAGCGCGTCGTTCTTTAAGCGCAGCCGCCAAAGTTCGTCAAGTTCTTCGGGCGTTTTCGCCCACTTAGCGTCTTTTCTATCGGGATGATATTCCTCGTTAATCGTATAATCGAAATCCGTTTTGAGCCTTTTCATAATGTAATCAATTCTTTCGCCGAGCCGTTTTTTGTATCGGTCGAATATATCGAAAGCGGCGGTTAAATCGCCCGCCTTCAGATAATCGTCGAAATTATTTTTATATCTTTCAAATTCGTCAATGTCCGATTGCAGAAAATATAATTTATTGGCGTCGAGAGTATTCAGATAATTATCTAAAATAACGTTGGAAAGAGAATCGTTAAGCGCAAATTTTTTGTAATGCGCCCGCGTAAGAATTGTAGTTATTATTCTATCTATTTTAGAATGAAGCGCGTCCGGTTTAATAACTTTTGTGGAATCAATTTTCTGATTGCGCGCAATCAGTTCTTCGGTATGTTTATCTTGAGCGTTGCAGCTAAGAACAAAAAGGACTAAAAGAAGCCCGGTGAGAAATCTTTTCATAATTTCAACCTGATTTTTTATATGTAAATTTTTCATACAGTAAATTAAAATAATTGTTTCAAAATTGTGGAAATAAAATTAATATTTGATAACTTGCCAATATTAAAGCGTCTCATATAATATTTGACGGTCTAAACTAAATTATGTTTGTAGAAAATATCAGAACGCATTGCCTTGCAAAAAAAGGAACGACGGAAAGTTTTCCTTTCGACGATGAAACGCTCGTATTCAAAGTAATGAATAAAATGTTCTGCCTGCTGAATATCATTCCGCCGGTTAGTCTCAACGTAAAATGCGATCCCGAAAATGCGATTGAACTTCGGGAACGACACGAAGGAGTAGAGCCCGGTTTTCACATGAACAAAAAACATTGGAACACAATTAAACCGGAATTGATAACCGACGTCAAACTGATTTACGATTGGATCGACGATTCGTACGATCTTGTAGTAAAAGGATTGACAAAAAAAGCAAAAGACGAGTTGAACAAATAATAAACCTCGTTATTGCGCGCCGCTGAAAACGACAAAGTCTGCTTTTCCGATAGACTTTGTCGTCATTTTACATTTTTGTCAACCGGCTTCTTTTACCAAATCTTCAATTTTCGAATAAATTTCGTCGAGATTCACTTTCGTTCTTTCGCCGGATTTTCTGATTTTTACTTCGACGGAGTTTTCTTTTAATCCCCTATCTCCGACAACAATTTGAAGCGGAACGCCAATCAAATCGGCGTCGTTAAATTTAAAGCCGGCTTGAACGTTTGCTCTATCGTCAAAGAGAACCGAATAGCCTTTTGCGGTCAGTTCGTCGTAAAGTTTATTACTTTCGCGCCGCACGTCTTCATTTTTAATGTTTAGCGAAACAATATGCAAATCGAACGGTTTCAGTTCGCCTTCCCAAATAATTCCTTTGTCGTCGTAGTGCTGCTCGATGTAGCAAGCCAAAACCCTTTCGACGCCTATGCCGTAGCTTCCCATCACAAGCGGGTGGTCTTTTCCGTTAACGTCCAGAAAGTTTGCGCCCATAGCTTCGGAATATCTTGTGCCGAGTTTGAAAATGTGTCCGAGTTCAATAGCTTTAAACACTTCCAGCTTTTCGCCGCAGCGGATGCAGGTTTCGCCGGATTCGACGGAGCGCAGATCGAAATACTCGATGTTCGGAACGTCCCGTTTCAAATCAATTCCGCCGATGTGAAAATCGTTTTTGTTGGCGCCGCTGTAAAGATTGTTGCCGTCCTTCAAGCGCAAGTCCGCTATTATTCTATGTTTGAAGCCGATAGGTCCAATTGAACCCGCGTCCGCGCCGCTAATCTCTTTCAATTCTTCCGGACGTCCGGGGCGAACCGGAGCGCCGAGAACCGCTTCGAGTTTCGTTTCGTTTATTTCTTCATTTCCGGAAATAAGCGCGAGAACGGGTTCGTCGTTGCAAATATAAACGCGGGATTTAGCCGTTTCCCTTTCGTCGATTTTTAAAAAATCGCAAAGCTCGTCGATTGATTTTACGTTCGGCGTGCTTATTTCGTAAATCTCTTTGCTTTCCTCATGTCGCGGAACCGATTCTATTACAGACTGCGCAACTTCAATGTTTGCGGCGTATCCGCACTTTTCGCAATGAGCGACCGTGTCTTCGCCCGCGTCGGAGCGCACCATAAATTCTTCCGATTTGCTTCCGCCCATCGCGCCGCTGGAAGCGCCGACTACGAAATATTTTATTCCGCAGCGGTCGAATATTTTCCGGTAAGCTTTGTTATGTTTTTCATACGAAACGTCCAAATCTTCAAACGATTTATCGAACGAGTAAGCGTCTTTCATAAGGAATTGTCTTCCGCGGATAACGCCGCTGCGGGGACGCGCTTCGTTGCGGAATTTTGTTTGAATCTGATACCAAATCTGCGGCAGTTCTTTGTATGATTTTAAAATGCCCTTTGCGTGAAAAGTCATTATTTCTTCGTGCGTAGGCGCAAGAACGTAATCTCTATTTTTTATATGAAACATCGTATCGCCGAAAGCTTCTACGCGTCCCGTTTCTTCCCATATTTCGCGCGGGTTCAACGCGGGAAGGTGAAATTCTTGTCCGCCGATAGCGTCTATTTCCTCGCGGATAATTTCGGTAATTTGTTTTATCACTTTATATCCGAGCGGGAGGAAACTGTAAATTCCCGCCGACAACATCTTAACCATACCGGCTCTTATCATTAAAATATGACTTGGAATTACCGCGTCCGCCGGAACTTCTTTTAACGTAGGTATAAAAGCTTTGCTCTGTTTCATGAAAAAATCTTCTCTAATTGATAAAAATACGAAAAGCAAAAATACGAAATGAATGAGGGAATTGAAAGGAGGGAAAACGGATGCAGGATTCTGGATGCAAGATACAGGATACAAGATTCAGGATGCAGGATTCATGATGCAGGATGATGAAGTATTGTTCCGATTAGGTTGCAGGTTTATATTTCGTTTTATTTTTTAAGCCGATTTTTATTATTTTTTTATTTATCACGCCGCGTTGTAAATCTCTGCTGGCGGTTGAAGTTGAAATTGTCTTGAACAAATTCATATAATCTTTCCGCGTAAATTCTCCGCTATTTAAGGAAAGAAAATATTCCAATCTTTCTTCGCTCGTAAAAGTTTTATTGTTAAAACTTAATAGTTCATCCAGCGATTCTTTCAAAACATTTAACATATACTCGATAAACGCAGTGGAATTCCCGTTTTTATCGCTTGTTTCAAGAGCCGCGTAGTATTCCTTTTGCGTTGAGCGAATTAATGACTCGAAAGGTAGATTTTCAAACGCCGGATATTTTTGCAATAAGATTAATGTTTGCCAAAGCCTGCCCATACGCCCGTTCCCGTCTAAAAACGGGTGAATAAACTCCATTTCGTAATGAAATACGCAACTTTTGATTAGCTCGACTTCATCATATTTTTTTAAATATCTAAAAAGCTCTTTCATAAGAAACGGAACATTTTTCGGCGGAGGGGCTAGATGCGTAATTTTAGCATTCTTAAAAATGCCAACGTTTGAAGTTCTATATTTTCCCGGACGCTCAACTAAATTTTTCATTAAAATTTTATGAGCTTTCAAAAAAGATCCTTCCGATGATGGATTAAACGAAGCTATATTATCATAAACCGCTACCGCGTTCTGAACTTCTAAAATGTCTTTTTGCTTTCCAATAACCCGTTTGTTTTCAATTATTGCCGTTACTTGTTCTTCCGAAAGAGAGTTTCCTTCGATTTTTAAGGATGAATGAATAGTTTTAATTTTATTCTGCTTTCGCAGCCGAGGGGACGGTTTGGCAATATAACTAGCGTTAACCTCTCCGATTTTCTCGGAAATTAATGTTATTAAACGTAAAATAGTCGGCGTTATTTCATACGGCGGTTTCATTTCAAAACATATAATAGTATCATTTGATACTATCAAGATAACGATTCTTTTTGTTTTTTCAAATGTATGGAATTAGAAAATGCGCCGGATGTAATAACTCATTAAAAATTTACGGTCTAAAGCTTTCCAATTCAATATTTTTGATTGGCTTGTAATGTTTTATATTGCCCGTCAGTAATTTTACGCCGTTTGAAATTGCGGTTGAAGCAATAAGCGCGTCCGCTAAAACGAGAGAAGCGCTTAAATAATGCTGTTCCGCCAAAAACATTGCTTTGGCGGAAATATCTTCATTAATAAACAAAATTTTTGCGTTCCATTTTCTCAACGCCGCTCTTAACAATGCAAGTTCTTTTTTGTTTCTCATCCCCTGAACCAGTTCCATATAAGTTACGACGGAAATAAAGAAACCGTTCAATTTTTCAATTGACTTTTTTGCTTTTGGATTTCCGCGCATATACCAAATCAGAACGTCCGAATCTATCATAATCATAAGAATCTTTCCTTTCTGATTTTACGAATATAAGCGTTTACGTCGTCCAAATCGGTTCTGTCTTTCCATATTCCGAAAAGATCGTTCGTTCCGTTTGACTTTTTGCCGGATTGTTCCACGGGTACTAATTTTGCAAAAGGTTTTCCGCGGAAAGTAATAATAACTTCTTCTCCGCGGGAAACCGATTCCAGTAGTTCCTTTGTGTGAAATCTAAGCTCTTTTGCGGTGGAATACATAATTTTCTCCTTTATTAAGTTTATACTTTTTAATATAAACTCTTGGGGCGGAAAAAGCAAGGGAAATTCGATTGTTATTATAAAAAATCAAATAAGATAAATAAACTTTTTTAGCTTAGTTTGAATTCCAACAGGAACTCTACCTAATTTTTTTATGAACCGTCTATTATAATCTCTCAAATTCTCTTAAAACCTTGAGCGATTCTTTTTTAACTAGTTTTGATTCCGCTTTTAATTTCCGTGTGAGTATTATTCTTTTTAGAATTTTATTAAAATGTTTTAAGGTAATAGTTTTCATAAAGGTTAAATTTTTAATTCAATTTATATAGTATTGTCAATTAAATCCTTCCCGATAAAAAGCATCGGGACAAGCTGTTTTTTTTGTTAAGAAATTTACAAATGCATTTTTTTTGCAAAGTAATATCGAATATCGATTAATCCCGAAAGTTTTCGGGAACGATTTTTGAAGTTTTGATCTGAAATCGAAAATCGTTAATCCTTGTTCTTAAATCTCTTTTTGCAGCTTGCTGCGTTATGCAAATAATTTCATTTGCAAACATTTTCTATTTCTTCCCCAACATAAATACAAACGGGAGCGCTCCGAAGCCGAGTAAGGCGCTTATTTTGTAAGTCAGTTCAATTCCTATCCAATCGCTCATAAGTCCGATGAGCATAATGCTTCCGGCGCCGGATATGAAATTGAGCGTCATAAAAAGACCGTTTACAAACGCCGGGCGTTCCGATTTGAATTCGTTTACAACGGCAAGCAAAACCGACGTGCTGGAAAAAAGAAAGAATCCCGCAAGCAGCAGAATTGGCGCTCCGGCGAGCGAGCCGAAAAGAACGAAAACCCACATCAAAACGGGCGAAACCGCGCCGATGATAAGCAGCGTGTTTCTTCTTCCTATTTTGTCGGAAATCGTTCCCGAAGAGAACGTTCCGAACGCGCCGGCGAGCTGCACGATTGCAAGGGCGATTCCGCCCGCCCAAACCGTGTTTCCCTGCGCTGAAAAGAAAACGGGAAGAAATGAAGTGAGCGCCGCTTTGATAATCGACATAAAAAAAGAAACTCCCGCGACTTTAATTAAAAGCGGATAAATTTTCTTCAAAGTGTGCGAAGCCTTCCGCGAATTCTTTTTTATTTTGAACGCTTCGGCAATTCGGATTTTTCTCAATTTGAAAAACAGGATTCCCGAAGCGAGAAAACCGGCGGGAATTGTTTTGTAAATTCCTTCGAATCCCCAAAGTGAAATTGCGCCGAGTATTAACACCGGTCCCGCCGAACGCGCTATTTCTCCGCCGAACATAAAGAAGCTCATCCCCTTGCCCAATCGGTTTCCGGCAATGCTTTTAATAACCACCGGCGCGGGAACGTGAAACGTCGCGGCGCTTATTCCCGTTATTAAAAGAAGAATCGCGACGATTGTATATGAAGGCGCGATTCCGATAAGCCCCATGGATAAAGCGGTTACCGAAGGCGCGGCGATAAGCATAATCCGCGTGGGAAGTTTATCGGCGGCGAGACCGATAAGGGGATTAAAAAGCGCGGGAAACCTTTGAAAAACGTAGAGCAAGCCCGCCATGGAATATGAAAATTGGAGCTTCTCCATCAGCAGAGGCATAACGGGCGCAAGTATCGACGAGTAAACGTCGTGCAAAAAATGAGCTATCGAAATCGACGCAACTCCGCCGGATTGAAATTTTTTGTTTTCGCTCAAACCATCACGGAAAATAATTACTAAAAATTACGACGCAAGCTAAAGAAAGATTGTCCAAAATAAAAGAATCGATAATTTTCAAATAAGAGCAAATGAAACTAAATTTACGGAAGGATTTAACCGCAAATATTTTTTTTGATAATTATACGGTTAGGATATTTTGAATTTAAACAAACGCGTTTTAAAAGCCTTATTGTTCGCGGCGCTTGCGGCGCTTCTCTTTTCATGTTCTTCGAGCCGATCGCGCTACAATTTCGATTTCCCGTTTTCAGACAAACTCGCCTATCCGTCCGATTCATCGTTCAGCGTCGCTATTCCACAAGGATGGTATCAAGTTGAAGACAACGAATGCAATTGTAATAATATTCTTTTAATGCGCAACGGGCTAAAGGCTTCGCTCAATCTGATTCCGGTTGCTATGGATAACGTTTCTGCGGGAAGAATTGAAAAGGAACCGTTAACGGACTTAATCAAATATAGTAAAATTATTAAATCTCAAAAAACCGGAATTTCGCTTCGGATAATTGAAAAAGAAAATTTCAAATCGGATGAAATCCCCGTCCGCGCATATAAATATCTAAACTCAAAAGGTTTTGAACAACGCGTAGTTGTTTTTTCTATCGGAGGAAACTATTTTGAGTTGAACGGAAACAGCGCAACGACGAACAAAGATGTTTTGAATGATCTGTTCGCCGCGCAAAATTCGTTAATAAAAATGATTGGCATTAATAAACATACCAAATATTAGAGTTTCTATTAATCAACGTAAAGATACCGTATCCAACTCTCTCTGCTGTTTCTGTTTTTCGGTTCGCCGGCTACAAAAATCACCAAATCTCCGGGCTGAACAAGTCCTTCCTTTTTCAATGTGAGAAGCGAACCGTTGACCGCAATTTCATAATCGCGCAAGTCCGGCAGACGGTAGGAATAAACGCCGTGATAAAGTTTCATTTTTAAAACCGTTTTATGATTATCCGAGAAAGCGTAAATCGGCGCGTTCGGTCTGTATTTTGCTAATATTTCCGCTTCTCGTCCGGTGTGGGTAAACACCGAAATAGCGCGAAGGTTCATCTGATCGGAAATTTTTGCATAAGCTCTCCCCGTTGCGTCCAAAACGTTAGAAAGGAAATCTTCGGGGGTTTCAAATTTAATTTCATGCTTAAACTGCGACTGCGACTCAGCCACGAGAACGATCCGGTTCATCACCGAAACCGCTTCAACAGCGTATTTCCCTATTGAAGTCTCTTCGCTCAGCATCACAACGTCGGTTCCGTCGAAAACGGCGTTTGCAATGTCGGAAGCTTCGGCGCGAGTGGAAACGGGATGACTAACCATTGACTCTAACATTTGAGTGGCGGTGATTACCAATTTGCCGACCGCGTTACATCTGCGGATAATATTTTTCTGAATTATCGGAACAAGCTGCGGCGCAAGCTCGACTCCTAAATCTCCGCGAGCGAGCATAATTCCGTCCGCCGCTTTCATAATAGATTCAAAATTATCAACGCCTTCAGGTTTTTCTATTTTTGCTATAATCGGAATTTCAATGCCCTTTGCCTTCAACCACTGTTTTAATCCGAAAATATCGTCGGGATGACGAACATACGAAAGAGCTATGTAATCAACGCGATGTTTTAGCGCGAATTCAAGGTTCTCGATATCCCGGTCGGTAAGCGACGGAGCAGATATGTTTGCGCCGGGCAGATTCATTCCTTTACGGGAGAAGAGTTTTCCGCCTTCAATAATCTTGCAAATAATCGAATCGTCGTTTATTTCTTTTACTTCGAGACGGATTAAACCGTCGTTTATTAAAATTGCGTTTCCGATTGTAATGTCTTTGGATAACTGTTTGTACGAGGTTGAAATCTTCTCTTTAGTTCCGTCAACGTCTTCCGTCGTAATTTCAATTGTGTCGCCGGATTTTATTTCAATTCCTTCCTCTTGCATTTTTCCGATTCTGATTTTAGGACCCTGCAGATCTTGGATGATCGGAATTTCGATTTTCTTTTCGGCAAAAACTTTTTCAATGTTTTCGTAAAGTTTTGTAAAATACTCGGGATTCCCGTGCGAAAAATTTAGTCTGAAAGCGTCAACTCCCGCATTAATAAGCGCCGAAAGGGCTTCAACCGAATCGGTGGCAGGACCAACGGTCGCTAATATTTTCGTTTTAACTTTTCTATTCATTTATTTTTTCCTCTTTGTTGTTTTTTTATTATCGGCGGTTGCATCATTTTTTTTAGGAGGCGTCGCTCTCATCTTCATTTCTCTCAGCCTCTTTTCAACTTCGCAGAAAACGGTGTTCGCTTCGTACCGTCCCGATTTCAGCAGTTTTCCTGCTTTGTATCCCATTAAAAGTTCCACCGCTTCTTCAATTCTGGAAACCGTGTAAATATGAAATTTCTTCTCATCCACGGCTTTAACAACTTCGTCGCTCAGCATTAAATCGTTCTTATTTTGAACGGGCATAATCACGCCCTCTTTTCCCGTAAGACCGCGCGCTTTGCAGACTTTGAAAAAGCCTTCAATCTTTTCGTTAATTCCGCCGATCGGCTGAATGTCTCCTTTTTGATTTACAGACCCCGTTATAGCAAAATTTTGTTTAATCGGCGTTCGCGAAATCGAGGAGATAAGCGCGCAAATTTCCGCCGCGGTTGCGCTGTCGCCGTCAATCATTCCGTAGCCTTGCTCAAATACAAGTCCCGCCGAAAATGAAAGAGGTCGTTTCCTTCCGAAAGTTTCCCTGAAATATCCGCCGATAATTAAAACGCCTTTATTGTGTGTGTTTCCGCTTAAACCGGCTTCCCGCTCAACGTTTATAATGTTTCCGTTGCCCAAGCCCACCGAAGCCGTTATCCGCGTAGGTTTGCCGTATGAGTGCATTCCGCTTCCGTAAACTGCAAGTCCGTTTACCTGTCCCACTCTGGATCCTTTCGTATCGATTAGAAGAATCCCTTCGTTAATCATATCGGAAATTTTCGAATCGCCGAGGGAATGTCGTTCCCGCATCGACTCGTACGCTTGAATAACGTGAAAATCTTCCACAATTTTCCTATTCACGTCCTTTGCCCAAAAATTAGCTTCACGGACTAAGTCGGCAATGTAGGCAAAGCGCGTCGTTAATTTATTTTGACTTTCGGCATATCTTGCGCCGTATTCAACAATTTTTCCGATGGCGGCGATGTTGAATTCGAGCAGCCCTTCGGATTCGACAAGTTTTTTAACAATTCGCGCATATTCAACCAAAGCGGAATCCGTCCGTTTCATCTCGTAATCGAATTCAGCTTTGATCTTAAATATCTTGTTAAAATCATCCTGATACGATGACAGAAGCGAATAGATATAATTGTTTCCAATCATAATAACTTTAATATCGATATTAATCGCCTCCGGTTGAAGAATGCTCGGGGAAAAATGATAAAGATTTGCAGAATCTTGAATTTCCAATTTTCTGTGAAGGAGAACGCGTTTTAGATTTTTCCAGACTCCCGCTTCTTCGAAAGCGTCGAGCGCGTTTAGCACAAGATATCCGCCGTTCGCCCTTAAAAGCGAACCGGCTTTTATCCGCGTAAAATCAGCGTGCCAGCCGCCCATTCCGTCGCTGTATTTTTCAATCGTTCCGAAAAGATTTGAATATGTGGGAGACGTTTCAATTACAACGGGACAAGAATCGGCGTTGGAATTATCGAGAATAATATTTACGTCGTAATTTTTCAAATAGTCGATAACGTAACCCTGTCCCGTCTCTTCAACAACGGGTTTAACGCCTTTGAAAACTTCTTTATTTTCAGGAATGTCTTTAGCAACCTGATCGAGAAAAGCTCTTATTTTCGGATCGGGATATTTTTCTTTCAAATCATTTATTTCGATTTCTATTATTCCTTTAATAGTACGAACTTCCAGTTCCCCTACTTTTTGCTGAATTTCTTTACTCGTTTTGATTGACGCTTTTAAGACTTTGGAAAATTCTTTATTATATTCGGCGTGTTTTTTCTTGATCTTTTTTCCTTCGGCTTCCGAAATTTTTCCCGCGCCAATTAATTCCGGTATTGCATTTACATGATACGCCTGTTTGTCTTTTACAAAAAGAAGTTCGGGACCGACCATTTCGCCGATTTTCATCTCGCCGATTGTAAACCCGTCTTTACTTATTCGCTTTTGAAAATCGAGCGATTTGGCTTCGACGTCTTTTTTTAATCTTGCAATCAAACGATTTCTTTTGCCGATAAAACTTTCCGACTCTAAAATACTTGGAATGTTTTCCTGAAGAAAGCGAATTGCCGCGCTTAAATCTTCTTTGAATTTTTTCGATTTTCCTTTCGGAAAAGTCAATAAAATAGGTCTGTCTTCATCGTCAAAATTGTTTACGTAAGCATAATCGGTTAACTCGCTGCAGTCGGGTAAAATATTTTGCAAAAGCTGTTTTACCGAAGTTAACTTTCCGGTGCCGGATAAACCGGTTATGAAAACGTTGTAGCCGGGACCTCTTAAATCGACCCCGATTTTTAAAGCTTTCATCGCGCGTTCCTGCCCGACAATTCCGTCAACCGGACTAATAGTTTCCGTCGAACTAAAATCGAAACATGTTAAATCGCACGACCATTTTAGTTCTTCCGGTTTTAATTCTTTGGAAGGTCTTTTTTTGGTAAGCGTCATTTTGCAATTCCTTTTCATTAAGATTAAACAAAAATAAGAAATTTCAGGGTAAACCTTATAAGGGAGTTTAAGTTCCACTAATTTGATATGCTTTACATTTGTTCAAATATGAATGTGATAGAGAGAAAAATTCAGTAAAAAGTAGTTGGGCGATAATTCAACTACTTTGTAGTTGCAAAAATAAATGTAGTTGAATTTCTCCGAGCTACGCCCGAAGTTATTCATATTCAAGTCCTTCGGACTTGTAAATAATTGCGACTGCAAAGCAGTCGAAGTTGAATAACCTTATGCAAAGCATAAGGGGGAACAAACGCTGGAGAGCAAAAAAGAACCGCAAAGCGGTTCAATTTGTAAACAACGTTATTCATATTAGAAATAATCTTTAACTCAATAATCATTCTTAATATTTTAACTTACTCTAAATGCTTGCTAATATTCTTTAATTGCAAAGTAAGATACATCGTTTACAAATATTTAATAATAATTATTTTTGCAAATTAAGCGAATATTATTATTTTTACAGTCATTGTTTAATAAATAACTAAATAATTAAGGCTAATGGACTCAATAGACTTAAAAATACTCGATTTACTTCAGGGCAACGGAAGAATAAAAAGAAACGTTATTGCCGAGAAAGTGGGACTTTCAATTCCCTCTTTAAGCGAACGAATAAAAAAACTGGAAGAGCAGAATTACATTGAAGCATATTACGCGAAGCTAAATCGTCCGAAACTCGGATACGACATAATGGCGTTTATTCAAGTTCTCACCGAATCGTCAAAAAATTATGAAAAACTTACGGAAAAAACGATAAACACGCCGGAAATTTTGGAATGTCATTCCGTCCTCGGGGAGGGTTCGCATATATTGAAAGTAATTACAAAGAGCAGAACGGATTTGGAAAAACTTCTCGCAAAAATTCAAAGTTGGCCGGGCGTAGTTCGAACAATTACGAGTTTTGTTCTTTCCACTAACAAAGAGACGACAAACATCAATTTAAATTTAAAGGAGTAAACAATGGGCAAAACAAAATCGTCAAAAGAGAAAGTTCTTGATTTTATTAAGAAGAATAAAATTTTATTCGTTGATTTTAAGTTTATGGATTTCCCCGGACAGTGGCAGCACTTCACCGTTCCCGTAAATCAGCTTACGCTTTCTTCGTTCGGCGAAGGTTTCGGGTTCGACGGCTCTTCAATCCGCGGCTGGAAGGCGATAAACGAAAGCGACATGCTTATCATTCCCGACCCCGACACGATGTTTGTAGATAGCTTTATCGAAGCGCCCACGGTCAGCATGATCTGCGACGTTCACGAACCGGCGACAAAAGAAAGATATTCCCGCTGCCCGCGCAACATCGCCCAAAAAGCCGAAGCGTATCTTAAATCGACCGGAATTGCGGACACGGCATATTTCGGACCGGAAGCCGAGTTTTTTATTTTCGACGACGTTCGGTTCGATTCGCAGCCGAACGCATCGTTCTATTTTGTCGATTCCGTTGAAGGACGCTGGAACACCGGGCGCGACGAAGGTCCGAACCTCGGCTACAAACCGCGTTATAAGGAAGGATATTTTCCCGTTCCGCCGACTGATTCATTGAACGATTTGCGAAACGAAATGGTAATAAATTTAATGAAAGTGGGAATAGAAATTGAAGCGCAGCATCACGAAGTGGCTAGCGGCGGGCAGAGCGAAATCGATTTGAAATACGCGCCGCTGCTTAAAGCCTCCGACGAACTGCTGATGTTCAAATATATCGTTAAAAACACCGCGCGGCTTTACGACAAATCGGTTACATACATGCCGAAACCGATTCAAAGCGACAACGGAAGCGGAATGCACGTTCACATGTCCCTTTGGAAAAAAGGGAAACCGCTTTTTGCCGGAAACGGCTACGCAGGATTGAGCGAAATGGGGCTTTATTTTATGGGCGGAATTTTGAAACACGCGCCTTCGCTTCTGGCGTTCACAAATCCGACTACAAACTCATATAAAAGATTAGTCCCGGGATTCGAAGCTCCGGTAAAACTTGCTTATTCGCAAAGCAACAGAAGCGCGGCGTGCAGAATACCGCTCTACTCGGCAAACCCAAAGGCGAAACGAATCGAGTTCCGCTGTCCCGATCCGACGGCTAATCCGTATCTCGCTTTTTCGGCTTTAATGTTGGCGGGGCTCGACGGCATAATGAACCGCATCGACCCGGGCGAACCGCTGGATAAAGACATTTACGACATGGAACCGGAAGAATTGCAGAACGTTCCTTCAACGCCGGCAAGTTTAGACGCCGCTCTGCAGGCTCTTGCAGACGATCATGAATATCTTTTGAAAGGAGACGTTTTCACGGAAGACGTAATTAACACGTGGATAAAATACAAATTCGAAAAAGAAATTCAACCGATGGCGCTTCAGCCGCATCCGTTTGAATTCGCGCTTTATTATGATATTTGATTGATAGGACGCAGATCGGTTATGATTGATTATGATTTTCGCCGATAATCAATCATGACCGATCAAAAAAATCTGCGTTATATACAAAAACCTTAAAATGAGACTTTTGACTGACTGAATTAACGTTAATTCAGTCAGTTACACAGACCAATTTTTCATTTTTTATACTTTTTGCAATATTAAAAAAATTTAGCGTTGATCTTTCTGATTGACATAGATTAATCCTGATTCTATCATAATCAATCATGAAAATCTGCGTCCAATTAAAACTTTCGTTTTAGGCATTACTCTTTTTCAACATAATAATGCAAAAATCCTTGACTGCAGTCACAAAATACGAATGAAAAAATCATTTTTTCGGAATAAATCTTCCGTTTCTCCACAAAGGTTTTCCTCAAAACGCCTAACTTCTTTTATTTCAAGCGGTTAGCGAAAAATATTTTCTCGGATATATTTATTTGAAAATTTCGGATTCAAACAAAAACAAACTTAAAATGAGTGAAATCGTCCGTTCTTAACCGTTCGAGCGTCTGTTTTTATAGGATAAGACGATAATCTTTCCTTTGAAAAGTAATTTGCCGGTAGATTTTTTAACAAATTCAAACAAACAAGGAGAAAGCCATGAAAAAGGTAATAACAACAATATTCGTTTTGATTTTCGCTTCAATAACTAACGCGCAAATCACAATAACTTTAAGCGACGAAGAAAACCAAGTTTACGTCGAAAAAAACATTACCGAGTATGTCGATACATTAATGCGTCAAGTTGATATCGGCGCACCCGGAAATAACGCCAATATTTGGGATTATTCTTTTCTTGACAAAAACGAAGCGGCAATGATATTTAACGAGACTGTCGTTGACCCGTCCGAAACGGAATTCGCCGATAATTTTCCGAACGCCGATTACGCAATATATATGAACGGCGACAACGAATACGGAACGGGCGAATTGTGGCGGTATTTCGGAAGCGAAGGAAATACAGCGGTTTCTTACGGATACGGATTTAACGGAACGACGGATTTGGGAAGCGGAAGCGTTCTTGCCGTTGATGAACCCGCCGAAATTGGAGGCGTTTATCCAATGACGCTCGGAACCGAATGGACTTACGAAGGAACTGAAACAACAACCCTCCGCGTCGGGGTAATTCCCGTAATAATTACTACCGATATCAATGTAACCTATAAAATAGACGCATTCGGAACGTTGATTTTACCGGGGAATAAAAGAGTTGAAGCGCTCAGACTTTATGAAGACAGAGTAACGGTTACTCACATTCCTTTCAGTCCGGACGACGTTGAAGAGGAAATACTTTACACTTTTTTAACCCGCACGGGAGAAGAAGTCTCGGTTTCGCTCGTCGGAACCAATCAGCAGGATAACGGATATGTATTTGTTGAGGGTATTATGTGGAACGAAGGAACGGTTACCGGAATTGGAGATGACAATTCCGAATCGGTTACAGAAAAGTTCCGGTTGAAACAGAATTATCCCAATCCTTTCAATCCTTCAACGGTTATTGAATATTCCGTGCCGGAAAATTCTTACGTTGAATTAAAAGTTTACGATATCATCGGCAACGAGATAACTACGCTCGTCAGCGAAGAAAAAAGCCGCGGCTATTATCAAATTCAATTCAACGCCAAAGGATTGTCTAGCGGAACTTATATTTATTCATTACGAACAAACAAATCGGTTCAAACAAAGAAAATGATTTTGATGAAATAACGACAAATGTCGTAATAGTAAATGATTTTTAATTTAGCAAAATAAAAACAAACAAAAAGGCGCGCCCGTTTATGGGTTGCGCCTTTTATGTTAGCTCAACAACTCGTATAAAACGGATAGATTGCTTCAATCGCTTTGC
>JAADIR010000092.1 GCA_013151245.1 Chlorobiota bacterium | reverse complement strand
TTACTTCTACGATTTTGATTATCGCTTTTCTTTTTTTGATCGGCGTTATTCAAATATCGCCGCCCGAAAAATTAGCGGGCGGACCGTGGTTGATTGATGAAAATCATTTTATTATTTATCTCGAAAGGATACCCGGACTGATCGGCGGCTTCAACCATCATTTTATCAGAGGATATTATTACATTCCCACGCCGCTCGAAATGCTTTTTATTACGCTATTTACGGGCGTAATTTTCGCTACGTACGATCCGCGCTATATCGAAAGATTGAAAAACTTGTTCAAAAAGAAATATTAAAAAATCAATCATTGATCGTCGCGCGGCTTTTTTTATTTCTCCTTATTTGAGCAAAACCATTTTTTTTGTTGAATTCCATTCAGGCGTAATTAGCTTGTAAAAATAGACGCCTCCGGAAAACGCAGCGGCGTCGAACGTGATTTTTTTGATTTCGTTCGCTTCCATCGTTCCTTCAAAAAGCGTTTTTACTTTTCGCCCGAGCTGATCGAAAACAACAAGTTCCGCTTTTGTTCTTTTGCTTGAACCGAAAGAAATAATTGTGCTGGGGTTAAACGGATTCGGATAATTTTGATTCAAAACAAATCCTTTCGGAGCGTTTCCGACGTCGATATTGATAATTTGAGAATAAGTCGCCGTTCCGTCAAGATCAATTTGTCTTAAACGATAATAATAAACTCCGTTTTCCACGTCGTCGTCAACAAATTTATATTCGTTTTTAACCGTTGAAGTATTATTTCCCTCCACAAATCCAATCGTTTTCCATTCGTCCTGGCGGGGCGTATCCCGAAAGCCTTCGGGAGAAGCCCGCTCGATTTCAAAGCCGTAGTTGTTTGTTTCAGTTGCCGTTTCCCAAGAAAGAATATTTACTTTACCATCGTAAAGGATTGTAAAAGAAGTTAATTCGACCGGCATTACGTCAAACTCGCCGGCGGTAAAATCTGAAAAGCCGTCAACCGAGCCGGAAAATGAATGAGACGCGGGATCCGCCTGATTTAGTCTTTGCCAATCGCCGCCGAAATCGATTTTACCGCCCCAAAGATTGGCTTCGTTTCCCACAACGTCCGAAGGAGAGTAGCTGCAAGTTACAGCCGCGTTGATGTTGGAAAATCCTTGGTTGTAAATTTCCCAATATCTTTGAAGATAATCTGTCGAACTTGTATTTTGAGGATGCTTTGCATGCACGGGGTTGACAACAAAATGCGCTCCCGGCGAGATAGCGTCCGCTTGAAAAGAAATTTCAACCGGAGAATAATAAGCCATACCGTTTCGGGTGCCTACGGGGAAAAGCAGCGTTTCGTTTGTGGATTGAGCGTATCTTCCCATATATCCGTATGTTTCGGCGCTGGCGCGGGGCACGACGCAGCGGTTGGCGTTAAATCCGCCGGTAGCCGTAACCGATCCGCCGGGTCCAATATAAAGACTTGCTCCTTCGTCAAGCAGCGCGGAACCTCCGTCCAAGCCTAAAACGCTTGTTACCGTTACGGTATTGAAAATGGGTAAGTCTCCGCTTGCAACGTATAAATTATTAAAATAAGTAGGAACGCCGCTAAAATACGGATAGTCGTCGTTGTCAAAATAAACGCTTCCGTCTCCCGGATGAAATGTCCCATCATTATAAAAGTTGGAAAGAGTCATTGACGATTGATTAGTCATCCAAAAAGCCGCGCCTTGATCAATTGAAATTCCCGCGGATAAATCAACGTTCAGCGTAGCCGTAACGGCGGTTCCGCTGGAAATTGTAGCCGAGCCGGTGGGAACGGTTCCCGTGTCCCAAATACTTGGGTCGTGATAGTTTCCGCTTGCTATGGTATGCGCCGATTGGGCAAATAAGGATAGTTGATATGCGAAAAGGGAGAAAAAGAGAAAGAATATTATTTTTTTCATGTTCTTAGTCCTCAATTTATAAAATTATAATAAAAATATTTTGCGTAAAAAACAATAAAAAATTGCGAGTGACGAAAAACTGAATTAGATTGAAATCAACGAGAAAAAATTTTTAGAAACGGCGGGGGAATTATTTTATTCCTAAAAACTAAAGAATAAATTTCTATGTTTTTTGAAAAAAAAATATCGACGTTTAATTACAAATTATTTTTCTTACGAACTGCCGTTGTTTTTACAATCGTATTCTCAGTCGTTTTAATTTACTCAAACGCAATCCATACTCCTTTCCAGCTTGACGATCAGCACATGATTGAAAATAATTCTCAAATTAAAAACATCGGCAATTATTTGAAGGTTGATCAATGGACGGGCTTGAAATTCAATCGGGTTTTACCCCGACTTACTTTGGCGTTAAATTATCATTATAGCGAATTTAGAGTTGAAGGATATCACGCAACGAATATTGTCATCCACATTGTAAATTCATTATTGGTTTATTGGTTAATACTTTTAATATTTAAATTTAACGTTGTTAAACGGGAAAAGATTTCAAATTATAAAGAAATAATTGCGGCGTTCGGCGCGCTAATTTTTGCGGTTCATCCGATGCAGCTTCAAGCCGTAACTTATATAACGCAAAGATTGGCTTCGATTGCGGCTTTGTTTTATCTGCTCGGCGCCGCGTTTTACTTAAAGGGAAGATTGCTGCATACGCAAGAAAAAAGGACGGCTCTCTCGATGTTGTTCTACTTTTTTGTGTTTCTCTCTTTTTATCTGGGAATGCGCTCTAAACAAACTATTGCAACTTTTCCGTTGGCGTTATTTTTTATTGAAATCTTTTTTGTAAGAAACGATGAAGGAAAAATTTATAAGAATTATATTTTTGTTTATTCGGCGCTTT
Source organism: Chlorobiota bacterium (assembly GCA_013151245.1). GTDB lineage: Bacteria > Bacteroidota > Ignavibacteria > Ignavibacteriales > Melioribacteraceae > JAADIR01. Next base: position 2,339 of record JAADIR010000092.1, on the reverse strand, counting down.
CCGTTCTGGCGGCTCTTTCTTTTTATCTGTTTGTGGGAATTCCTCACGCGTCGGACGCTCCTTCCGCGTCCGTTTATCTTGCTACGGAGTTTCGAGCGCTTTTAATTTATATCGGAAAATTATTCGTTCCTTATAATCTTAAATTGTACTACAATCTTCCTTTTTCGAAATCATTTTTCGGAGTTGGGGAGATAATAGGAATTTTAGTTTTAACGGGAATATTTAGCGCGGCTATTTTTACTTTCAAACGGGCAAGATTGCTGAGTTTCGGAATAGTTTGGTTTTTTATAACAATGCTAGTAGAATCTTCAGTCTTTCCTTTGAAATACGCTTTCTTTGAATATCGGGTCTATCCGGGAATGTTTGGATATTCAATATTTTTATCCGGTTTATTTTTTTATATGGCGCCGAAAGTCAAGCCGGCTGCAGTTACGGCGGTTTTGTCAGTTGTCGTTTTGTTCTACGCTAGCGTTACATATCAGACAAATAAGGTTTGGAGCGATAGCGTTAAACTTTGGAAAGATAATATTGTGAAGGAACCCGATTACGCCGTTCCGTACGAAAACGTGGGAACCTATTATCTCAAAAGAAATTATGCCGACAGCGCTTTAGCTTATTTTAACAAATCGCTTGAAATGGATTCAACTCTTTTTACCGCGTATCTAAACCGAGGCGTGATTTTTTTGAGAAATAAAAATATCGAAAAGGCTTTAAATGATTTCGATAACGCGATTAAATTAAAAGATAATAATCCTCTTCCGTATAACAATAGGGGATATCTGTTTATGCAGACGGGCGATTTTAGAAAAGCGATTCTCGATTTTAACCGAGCAATTTCCATATCCAGAAATTATCATCAGGCTTACGGCAATCTTTGTATCGCCTACAATGCAATAGGCGAATATAAAAAAGCGTTTAAGTCAATAAATAAAGCTATTGAATTGGACGGTAAAAACGAAAATTATTACATAAACAGAGGCAATCTGCATTTTTCAATCGGCGATTTCAACGTAGCCGCGGCAAATTATAACAAAGCCGTTTTGCTAAACAATTTTAATTATAAGGCGATGAATAATTTTGCAATCGCTCAAAGAATGCTGAATAATTTTGAAAAATCCATCGAGTTCTCAACTAAAGCGCTTCGGATAGACCCATATTTTGTTCCGGCATATTTAAACAGAGCTATTGCCGAAAATTATTTAGATCGTAAAAAAGACGCGCTCGAAGACGTTGAGGCTTGCTTATCAATTGCGCCTAAAAATATTCAAGCGCAAATTCTAAAAGGCGTTATTCAGGGAAAGCATAAAATTGTCGTTAAAGTCGATCCTGAATTTATCTCCAAAATATCGGGTAAATATAATTTGCGATAATTCGGTCAATCAACGTTTGAAATAATTCTTTTTACCAATCTTTCGAATTTTTTCTCGACAAATTTTGACGTTTCAATCACTTCCGAGTGGGATAATTTATTCTTGGAGATACCAGACGCCAAGTTTGTTATTGTAGAAATTGCGGAAACTTTCATTCCGACGACGGCTCCGTAAATTGCCTCGTGAACGGTTGACATTCCGACCGAGTCGGCTCCGGCTTTAGCATACATTTGAATTTCGGCGGGAGTTTCGTAGCTCGGTCCTTTTCCGAAAAGGTAATTCCCTTCTTTTAAAAATATTTTTTCATCGAGAGATGATTCGATTATAATCTTATTAAATTCTTTCGAAGGGAAATCTAAGAATCTGTTTTTTTGTTCCAAAGAAATCGCGCCGAAAAATTCGGCGAGTTCTTTTTTCAAGCTAATCGCGTTGATTGACGTTATCAGCATCAAATCGCCCGGCGTAAAATCGGGATTGATTCCTCCGGCGGCGTTTGTCAATAGAAAATATTTAACTTTAAATTGTTCGGCAATAAAAGCCGGAAGAATACATTCCGAGAGTTTGTATCCTTCGTAAAAATGGATGCGTCCTTGAAAAATCAAGAGTTTTTTATTTTCGTATTTTGCAAAGTGAATAAAACCTTGATGTCCTTGAACCGTAGAAACCGGATAGCCCGGAAGCGTCGAAGCGGGAATGGATTTTACGGCGTTAACTCTCTCCGCAAAATTGCCCAATCCGCTTCCCAGAACAATTGCAATTTCCGGTTCAAAAGGAGCTTCGTTAAAAAGTTTTCCAATTAATTCCGAATATTTAAATTTTAAATCAATCATTTATTGCGTGTCTCGAATTTCATTATCCATTATCCATTCTCAATTATCCATTAAAAAAGTATTCCCGCCAGCGTAGCCGTCATAAGGGTTGCAAGCGTTCCGCCGATTACCGCTTTAACTCCGAGCTGCGCCAAATCGG
>JAADIR010000050.1 GCA_013151245.1 Chlorobiota bacterium | reverse complement strand
GCTCGCCGCAGCTCGGGCATTTTTCAATCAATAAAATTCCGCATCTTGGGCAGAATTTGTATTTTTCCTTTACGTTGCAAAAGAAATCGCAGAAAGGGCAGATTCTGTATATGTGTTTTGACGCTTTATTCATTTTATTCAATCATTTATTAAAGTAAACCTCAACTTGCAAAGAAGCGTTATTACCAAAGTTATACCCGATAAGTTTTTTCTTTCCCGAAGGAGTATCTTGCGAATAGCTGTAAGAATTTATTCCGCCGGCTACGTTCGCTCCCGATAATGAATAATTATCCATATTTAAATTGTCGTTATGATGATTAAAAGGGGCTTCGCAATCGACAAAATAGTGATGTGTGTAATACGTATATTCGACAACGTCCATGTCAAGTTGATAATTAACGCGTTGAGGATAATTCATAAATGTAATTTTGAGGCTTCCTTTATAATTAACCGAATAATTCGTAAAATCAAAAGAGGCTACAAAGACGCTATCGCTTAAATTATCCGGCGTCACGTAATATGCGAAATCTAATAAATGCTCTACTCCGTATTCATACGTTGAAGGAGAACCGTCGTTATAGACAAACTCAAAATTCGCTTGATCGATTTTTAACACATAGTTAATCAGCATTTTACCGTTAACGGAAAGAGTCAATTTAATATCTTTGCTGCTGGGCGTATAATTATTTGAAATGTAATTCTCATTGACTATCATTACAAACAATTGTTTGTTTTGCTGTCGCAATTCCTTCAAGTTGGAAACTACGCAGCTCTTTTGTCCTTGCGCAAGTATATTATTTCCTCCCGGATTTATCGGATATTGAAATACGGTTATATCGCAAAGGTCTTGATCGATACTAATTGATAACGAGGCGCCGTCTTCAAAATCTTTATTGAGTTTAACTTGATAAATTTTAGCTGAAAGCCCATTGTAATTTGCCGTAAACGTTTTGGATGCGTCGCCGCCGGCGGTAATTTCGAATTTATCTTCAACTAATCCCGGTAAGTTTGCTATTCCGAAATCGGGATAAATTTCGCCGTGAGAATATTTCTTGAAAAAATCGTTACAGTCCAAGAAGAGATTATAATTTATACTGTTATTTATCGCGTCTATAACATGCCTTTCAACTAAAATTTTTTCGTAAACTACGGGCAAAATACTTTTGCCGTATTTATCCGTAAGATATTTAATTAATAAACGACGCCATGCCGTATCCGTGTTTTTCGGAATCGTTGGACGAGCCGGCTTGTAAGCCGTCAAAAGGGCTTGATTGGTTGGCGAGCCAGTTTGACGATACATAATCGGCGCTTGAAACCAATTCTTCGGACCAGACGGAACAGGCTTCGTTGAACCAATAATGATCCGGCGCAAAAGTTCCTTGACGAAACGCGCTGCGATAATCGTACAAATACTGCGCAAGATGAAAGAACTCGTGTATCGCCGAAGTTTTCATAAGTTTCGGGTCGTTAAGCCCGCTTCTGTCAAATCTTAAGTAGCCGTTGTTTTTACTCCAACGCGACGGAGTAAACAATCCGTGAGCGTTTCCTAATTCAGCTATAGAAACGGATACTGGCCAATTAGTTCTTTTGCCGAGGTCAAAACCGATATCCTTAATTTTAGAATACGCTGTTTCCAAATAGTCGCCGAGATTTGTAACGTCCGTTAGATTGTCCTTCGTTACGTCGTAAATAATTTTGAAATGATTTCCGCCGCTTGTATAAGTTCTTTTGTTCGAACTTCCGAAAATGTTTATCGAAAAGAATTCCGCAGGCGATTTTGCATTCTCTCTATATTCAACCGGAGAAAAGTTTGCCTTACTTCCGGCGAATGCGGGAATTTGTCCTTTAATAGAGTCCCCGTTTACGGCGGCTTCAAAATAACCGTAACTTGGATTTACTTTATTCAAACTCGGAACAAAAGCGTCGTCCTGAATTGCCAAGTATGTTTCTTCGCTTAAGGAATTGTTGAGTTTTATTGTTACGTCAATCGGTAAAGAATAATTGTCCGGTAATCCTTCTATGGAATAAACCGGCGTAACTATGTTCTCGCCGGAAACGGCAATGTTTGATTGATAGACTTTTAAATTAACCGTTCCCTGAAAGGAGCCGGGTGGGACAACTATTGACAAACCGTCCAAGGTAATTTTTCCTCCTTCTGCGCCTATGGCAAAAGCGTTTTCATCCGGAGGATTGTCATCTTGAGATTCTTCCGGTTTTAAAATATCGCAAGACGATATTATTAAAAGAAGTAAAAATGTAAGAGCGGACGCAACTAATCTTTTCATTTTATTTCCTTCAATTGTTTTGATTTTTCGTTTCTGTAAGGCGTTCCGCAAGCGCCGCAATATTTTGAAAAGGGATTATCTATCGGCTCGCCGCGCTCGCCGCAGCTCGGGCATTTTTCAATCAATAAAATTCCGCATCTTGGGCAGAATTTGTATTTTTCCTTTACGTTGCAAAAGAAATCGCAACCCGGGCAGATTCTGTATTTGTGTTCGCTTTTCATAAAAACCGTATCTTAAATAGTTTTCTTTGATTAAAAATTATTTCAAAAAGCTTTGCGCCGCCGGCAAAAACGGAATAAATTTCCGTCTCCTGCGGCTAAATGAAAAAACTTAAAACTTATTGGCGTTAAACGTGTTTCTGTTGTCGTGCGTAAATCTGGGCCAGCCGGAATGCGAAAGCGCGCCGTCGCCTTGCAAGGCAAAGAGTTTGTTGTCGATTGTAAAATAAACTATCTTATCGTTTGAAACGGCAATAGAACCTCCGTAGATTCCCATAGAACTTCCCCATTTTACGGTTCCGTCTTCGTCGGTTACGCTGAGATGAGGATCGTAATCGGAAATAACTCCGTAGAGTTGGTTTTTGTCGTCAATACTAACATTACGCGGCAAAGAAAGCGGACCATTGACTAAACTTCCGTCGGAAACGCTGTAAAGCGCGCTTCCGCTCCATTGATTATAAGTTAGAATATTTCCGTGATTGTCTATGAATTTTGCGGCGTTCCAACTGCTTACGTTTTGTTTCCAGACAAATTGACCGTTGGAGTAATTAATTCTTGCTAAAGTGTCGGTTTGAACAAAGGTTATCAAATCGCCGTTATCGGCTATTGAAATATTGTTGGCGGAAGAAGAGGAATATGCGTTTATCGACCATTTCAAAATTCCGTTTTGCGGGTTGAGAGCTATTATTACATAATTCGGGTCAATTATATCAAACTTAAATATTGTTCCATTTTTACCGACAGTTATATAATTTCCTGCGGTAGAGGCTGACGTAAAACGATGCCAGCTCGTAACGCCGCTGCCGGCTTTGATTTTATAAACGGCTCTATAATAACTTCCGCTTTCCGAAGTTATGGTAACAATATCTCCGTCGGCGGCGAGCGCAATCTGTCCCAACGCGCCGTAAGTGTAAACGTCGGTTCCGTTTTCTCCGGGCAGCGTTTGCGGAACTTCCCAAACCCAGTTAAAATTCCCGGTCGAGGGATCTATAGAATATAACTTGTGACCGGAATTAACGAAAACGGTTCCGTCGTCTCCGACGACAATATTGCTGTTTATCTGAGACCATTCCAATTCTTCGCTTTGCCACTTTAATGTTCCGTCCGATTTATTTAACGCTAAAATTCTTTCGGGGCGCCAATCCGTTCCGTTCCAACCGTGTCCGCCGGCGGAGGTGTAAATTGTTCCGTCGGGACCGATAGCCAAAGGATTTGCGGAAAGATGCAAATCTTGAAGTTCATAAACCCAAAGCGTGTCGCCAACGATAACATCCGGTTCGGTTTCGGGGTCGATTATGTCTTTAATTTCGTCGCAGCCGGTTATGAAAAATGTTGCAAGCGCTAATGTAAATAATAAAATTCGTCTAATTGTTTGAATAATTTTCATTTTGCCCTCAAAAGAATTTTTATTGATTGACTATAAGTTATTTTTACATATGCAAAATTCATTCCGAAGAAAAAGTTTGAAAATTGTGCATAAAAAGTGTTTTTGAGAGATTTGTGTAACTTTGCGGCGCAGCGCTGTTGCTTAGCAAAGCAACATTTTTCTGAATTTTTTCATTTTTTTGCGTAATTTGTTTATGCTATGAAGAAACTCTTCATCACGGTAATTATCGCTTTTCTATTCTTTGGAGAAATCCACAGCCAAAAAAAATATATCAAATGGGAAAAATTAGATTCCCCTTCGTTTATCAATCCCACAATAGTTTCGGGCAAATCATTAAATGATTTTTGGGTTTTAGACTCGCGAGGAATTCTTTTTCATTTTAAAGAAAAAAAATGGTTTGATTTTCCTCTTCGTTCGCGCGAAAATCTTTCGCAGTTGAATATTCATCAAACGGGAAACAACGCGTTTCTGCTAACCGGAATTGATAACGCGTGGCGGACTCATATTTATCGCTTCAAACAAGGCAAATGGAAAAAGGATTCGTTGATAATTAGCAATCCGGTGACGCAGATTTTAGCGTTAAATAAAAATGAAATTTATCTCGGCGGCAATTGGGCGACGTTTTTCCGCTACCGCAATGAAAAATGGGAACGGATTAAATGCCCGTTTAAAAATCATCTGAATATGGCGGCGGATAAAAACGGAATTATTTGGTTTGGCGTCCGCGGCGAAGGAATTTTCAGTTACGACGGAAAATCATTTAAAAAATATAAAATAGCGGATAATTTAAATACGGATATTTACGTCGGCAGAAATTCAAAAGGAAACGTTGTTTTTTACGTCCCAAACGGCGACGTTTACTATTTTAGCGAAGGCGAAATATTAAAAAAGGAAATCGGACAAAATAATATTTCCGGCGCTCCGTTCGGATACGAAAAGGTTAGCATTCAGGAAATCGATTTTTATATTACGTTTCCGGCGGCTTTGCTGCGTAAAACAATTAAAAGATTGGACGACGGTTCGTTTCTCATATCGACGCGCGATAATTTAATTTACGCGGCGCGCGAAACGAAAAATAATTTTTTTGAAGACCTTTCCCTTTCATACAAAATAGAAGGACATGAAAATTCCGCTTCGGAGGGAGCCGCGTTTATTTATTTCGATAATGATAATCTGCCCGATATTTTTGTGTTTAATAAAGGACCCGGAGAATTTTCCGAACTATACCGCAATAAGAAAAACCGTCCTTTTATTGAGGCGAGCGAAATGATTGAATCTCTGTTTTCGCCCAAAAGTTTTTTGTTTGCCGCGGGAGATTTAAACGGCGATTTACGAACCGATTTTACTTCGGTTGAATTTGGATTCGGCGGCAGCGTTGTAAAAACTTTTTTTCAAAAACCGGACGGAAAATTTATAGCCGGGAAAACCGTCTTGCCGCCCGAAGGATATAAATCCAAACCGTTTGAAAATATTCGGTTGATTGATTTTAATAAAAACGGCGGATTGGACGTTGATATTTCGACTTTCTTCGGGCATGGAATGAAGAAAGGAAATCAATTACTCCTCATAAACAAAGGGCTTTCCGGTCCCGCCGAATACGATACGAGCATTGCGCGGTTTACGCGCGGATGGACTTCGCAATCGATCTTTGCCGATTTTAACGGCGACGGAACAAACGATTTTCTTCTGCTGAAAGAATGGGAAGCTCCAAAACTGCTTATCCGTTCGGGGGAAAATTATAAAACGATTTCCCTTCCGGTTAACGATTCCGTTGCAACGCTCGGCGCGCTTGCTTTTGATTACGACAACGACGGCGATTTGGATCTGCTCGTCACTTCCGATGAAAAGATCGTTTCAATATTTAACAATAATTCGAAAGGCGTTTTCAGCGAGCGCACGAAAAACTTAAAACTGAAATATTTCAATTCTAAACCGAATAACATTAGAATACAAAGGAGCTTTTCGTGCGGCGATTTTAACAACGACGGCTATTTGGATTTCTTTTTGTCCTTAGCCGAACCGGGTAATAAAAGGAACTATCTTTTCATAAACGATTCCGGCAAAACTTTTATCGATATGAGCGAAGAATATTCTGTTGTGCGTCCTTACGTTAACGGGGCGATAGTAGGAGACGTTGACGGCGACGGCGATTTGGATATGTACGGTTTTAGAGAAGGGTTCAATACGCTTTGGGTAAATAATCTTGACGATAAAAACTATCTCGAAATCATTCCGCGGGGAATAAAATCGAACCGCGACGCAATCGGCGCGAAAGTTACGGTTTACCCCGCCGGAAAAGAATTGAACGAAAAAACGCTTATCGGATTCAGACAAATCGATTCCGAACAGTTTGGGAAAAACGCGATAAATCAACGTCTTGCTCATTTCGGGCTTCCGGCAAACGGACGTTACGACGCGAAGATTGAATTCTACGGCGGCGAAACAAAAATTCTTAAAAATATAAAAGCGGGACAAACAATTGAAGTTTTTGAAATAGAAGGAATCTCCGCGGCGCTTTATCTTTTGCCCGGTAAAATATTGCGGTTTGTAAGCTCCGCGGAAAATCAGATTTACATAATAATTACCGTCGCAGCATTCTTTCTTTTAATTTTCGGCGTGCGCTTCGGCGTTAAGCTTTATCGATGGTCTTCGGCGACGACGACTGCGATTATTCTTGTGAACATTTCAATTTTCTGGCTGATGATCTTTCTTTCTCTGAATTCGGAAAGTTATTTTACGAAATACGCGCTGCCTTTAATTGTAATAACTTTAGGGCTTCTGCTTCCGCATTTCATTTTTTTTACCATCAAAAAAAATCCGTTTTCCAACAAATCAAAAAAAGAAGTCGAAGAAAATCTTCTGCGGAAATTGATGTTGTTTACTCACGGCGAATGGGCGCTGAGGAATTTAAGCGGTCTGCAGCTGCTTATGCAAAACGTTCCAACCGAAAAGAAAAACCTTTCAAGCTATTTCGAACTTTTGGAAAAAAGAAAAGAAACATTTCAGAAAATGACTCTGCCGTTAATAAATGAAATTTCGGAAGCTCTGAATTATCTCGGTTTCGAAAAGAAAATTGCGGCGACTCTTTCTAAAGAAATTAAAACAATTCAAACCGTTTTAGGAAAAGAAAATTTATCGGAAACAAATCCGGAAGCTCTTAAAAGCGCGTGGGTTTCTTTTTCATTCATTAAAAACGCCGTTAAAGAAATCAAGGGAAAAGTATTCAAAAAGTTCTCGTGCAATCCGGTTGAGGCGGTAAAAAATATTTCGGTTGAATTTACGGAAGCGGCGGAAAGGGACGGAATCAATTTAAAGAAATATCGCGATTACGATTCCGACGTTAACGCATTAATTACCGCATCCGATTTAGGAATCGTTTTGGACAACTGTCTGCAAAATTCCTTTCGCGCCGTTAAAGAAAAAGAGAATCCTTCGGTTCAAATAGTAATAAAAAGAAACGCCCCGAAAATTGTAATCGAAGTAACGGACAACGGGACGGGAATTGACAAATCGATTATCGGAAAAATTTTCGAGCAGGGATTCTCCGGCAGCGGCAGCACGGGAAGCGGGCTTCACATTTCGAAAATAATTCTTGAAAAATATAACGGACGGATTTACGTAAAAGAAACCGAACC
>JAADIR010000084.1 GCA_013151245.1 Chlorobiota bacterium | reverse complement strand
TTTTCAGGAACGACTACATAAAAAACAACTTGTCCCGATGTTTTTTATCGGGAATGATTTAACTTGTAATACTATAGCGCGCATACGGCGCTTAAATTTTTTTTTAGTTTTACCGTTACCATACTTTCGCTCCTACGGAGCTTAAACGCTTGACAGCATAAAAGATTAAACAAAATAAGATATAATTTTGTGCGGCAAAAAGCATCGTAGATGCGAAATTATGGTAACATGAAATCACGCAAAAAGAAAAAAGCGCCGTAGGCGCGATATTATAAATACGGGGAAAACAAAATACAGAACATTGCGAGGCAAACCGCAGCGGATAATGGGAAATCGGAATTTCGAACATAACAAAAGATGTTTCAGTTCAACCGATTTGTATTTTTCATTCAGTCATCCATTCATTCTTAAATTACTCTTCAAGATTTCTTTACCGCTGTGTAATAAAAAAAGCGATTACACGCGGCATGCAATAAAAAACAACTTGTCCCGATGTTTTTTGCGCAGCATTTTCACAGAATTCTGCGAACTGTGAAAATCGGGAAGGATTTACGCACAGCGTTCTGCGAAACTTGTAATACTATAAAAAATCAGCGTCCTATTTTTTCGCTATTCGTAAAATCGTTTAAAATCCGACTTTGCTCTTTTGCTTATTTTTTCTATTTAAGTTATCTTTAAAGTCTTGTTTTTTGCGAGAGTGGCGGAATTGGCAGACGCGCTAGACTTAGGATCTAGTATCCGTAGGATGTGGGGGTTCGAGTCCCCCCTTTCGCACATTCCTTTTGAAAATTTTTATAAACGATTAGGAGAATATGTGGAAACGAAGGTAAACGTAATAAACGACAGCGAACACGAATTGGAAGTTACGCTCGGTTACGATGAAATAAGCGAGGAAATAAAAGAAGCGTATAAAAAAGAAGGGAAATCGATTTCCGTTCCCGGCTTCAGAAAAGGCAAAGTGCCGATGCACATGCTGAAAAAACTTTACGGCGACGCAATCGAATACAAAGCGGCGGAAGATATTGCAAACAAAAAGTTTTGGGATATCGTAAAAGAACAAAATCTTGAACCGATTAACGTTCCCGCGATGGTCGATTTGGATTTCGTGCGCGGCGAAAAACTTTTCTTCAAAGTTCGCTACGAAGTTAAACCGGTTATCGAAGTTAAAGATTATACCGGACTTGAAATAGAAAAACCGATTTACAAAATCAAAGAATCGGACGTAGAGAAAGAAATCGAACTTTTGAAAAAAAATCACGCTACGTTTGAAGACGCGGAAAAAGTTGACGGAAACGATTTCAAAATAACCATTGATCTTCAACGAGTGGATAAAGACGGCAACATAATTGAAGGACAGAAAAACGAAAACTTCGAAGTTGATTTAAGCGACGAAAAAACAAATCCGGTAATCGCTCAAAACGCGCAGGGCAAAAGCGTCGGAGAAACTTTCGATTTCTCGTTCATCGACGAACACAAGCACGGCGAAGAAACTCACAGAGAAGAATATTTCTACAAAGCCGAAATAAAGAAAATTCAAAAGTCGGTTTTGCCCGAAGAGAACGAAGAGTTCTTCAAAAAGATTTCGAACGATAAAGCGACAAATCTCGACGAGATGAAAAAAATTATTTACGAAGATTACGAAAAGTATTTCGCCGATCAATCGGAAAAAGTTTATCAAAGCAATTTGCTGGCAAAGGTTGTTGAAAACAACGACTTTACTCCTCCGAAAGGATATACCGATTCGATTTTGGAAAGATTGATTGAAGCGGAAAAAGAAAACGCCGCGCGTTACGGCGTTAAAGACGTAAACGTAGAAGCGTTGAAAACAAATCTCCGTCCGAAAGCCGAATGGAACGCCAAATGGCAAATAATTCTCGAAAGTCTCGCCGCGAAAGAGAACATAAAAGTTGACGACGATGAATTGAAAAATCTCGCCGAAGAAGAAAGCAAAACGACTGGAATTTCGGTTGATAAACTGATTAAATATTACAAAGATTCGCACAGGGATTTGTCGCTGTTGGAAGATAAAGTAATCGACTTTTTGAAAGAAAACAACAAAATAAAAGAAGTCGATCCCGAAGAAAACAAAAAAGAAAAAGAGGAAGAGAAAAATGAGCAATAAAATTTACAACCAGCTTGTCCCTTACGTTATAGAACAAACGGGACGCGGCGAAAGGGGAATGGACATTTTTTCGCGCCTTCTGCGGGAAAGAATTATTTTTCTCGGAACGGCAATCGACGATCACGTCGCTAGTTTAATTGTAGCGCAGCTTTTGTTCCTCGAAGCCGAAGACCCCGAAAAAGACATTTACCTTTACATCAATTCGCCGGGCGGAAGCGTCACGGCGGGATTGGCGATTTACGACACGATGAAATATATCAAAGCGGACGTTTCGACAATCTGCGTAGGGCTTGCCGCAAGCATGGGCGCAATTCTGCTCACCGGCGGAGCCGAAGGGAAACGCTCCTCGCTGCCGAATTCAAAAATTATGATTCACCAGCCGTGGATAGGCGGTTTGCAAGGGCAGACGACCGACATCGAAATTCACGCCCGCGAAATGGTTAAAACGCGCGACACGCTTTACAAAATTCTTTCCGACCACACCGGAAAAACAATCAACCAAATCGCAAAAGACTGCGACAGAGATCATTACCTTTCTGCAAAAGAAGCGGTTGGGTATAAATTGATAGACAACGTTCTGGAAAAAAGAGTTATTCCGGGAACGAAAGAAGCAAAGTCGAAAAAAGAGAAAGAATAAAATTCAAACATATTTTGGCATAAAAAATCCCGATTGTTTCAGTCGGGATTTTTTTTTGAAAATAACCGGACTTTTGTATTGATAGGACGCTGATAGCGCAGATTTTTTATGATCCCCGCTGATTACAATTTTCCGTTTACCCTTGTTTTGTTACAAGTATTGACAAAAATTACCCTTGTTTTGTTACATATTTTAATGAAAACTACCCTTGTTTTGTTACAATATTTTCTTATATTTACCCTTGTTATGTTACAAAGGTGGGAAAATGGAAGATTTTAATCGGGAATTAATAAGATATCTTTTTTCTTGGAAGGAAAGAACCGATAGAAAGCCATTAATATTAAGAGGCGCAAGACAAGTAGGGAAAACGACTTTAATTAACCGTTTCTCCGAAAATTACGGATATTATATTCGCTTGAATCTGGAAAAAGCGGACGATAGATATTTCTTTGAAGCGTTTGAAAACATTCGCGACATAACGGATGCTTTGTTTTTAAAATACAATATTCCGTCGTCCGAATCGGAAAACGTTCTATTGTTTCTCGATGAAATTCAGGAATCACCGAAAGCGATACAATTTTTACGTTATTTTTACGAAGAAATTCCGCGGCTCAATGTAATTGCAGCAGGTTCGCTTCTGGAGTTCGCAATGCGTAAGGTTAAAAATTTTCCGGTTGGTCGGGTGGAATACGTTTATCTCCATCCGTTAAATTTCGTTGAATATCTTCAAGCGCTCGGACATAAAAACGCATTGGAAGAATTGAAAAATATTCCCGTGAGAAACATTTCGCATAACGCGTTGTTGGAATTGTTCAATCGATACGCTATTATCGGCGGAATGCCGGAAATAATCAAAACTTATCTGCAAAATAAAAATATTGCCGATCTTCCCGCAAAATTTGAAAGTCTTTGGGAAACTTACAAAGACGATACGGAGAAATACGCCAAAAGTTCAGCGGAAAGAAAAGTAATCCGCCACATAATGGAAACCGCATATTTGTATTTGGACAAACGGATTAAGTTTCAAAATTTCGGAGAGTCGAACTATCGCTCGCGGGAAGTGGGCGAAGCGATGAGAAATCTTGAAATGGCAAAGATAATCCGCTTGATTTATCCCACGACCGATTTGGAACCACCGATAAAACCGGTTTTGAAAAAATCGCCGCGATTGCAGTTTTTAGATTCCGGCGTCGTAAATTATCTGAACGGAATCCAAGCCGAAATGTTGTCGATGAAGGACTTAAGTCCGCTTTACAAAGGAAGTTTAATCCCGCATTTGATAACTCAGGAAATAATTTCTCTGAACGTAACTTCCGATAGGAAACCGAATTTTTGGGTAAGGGAAAAAACGCAATCTTCCGCAGAAATCGATTTGGTTATCCGACACGGAAATAAGATCATCCCAGTTGAAATTAAATCCGGCGCCGTCGGAACGCTGAAATCGCTGCACTCTTTTATCGATCAAGTTTCTCACCCTTACGCGGTTAGAATTTACGCGGGCGAATTCAACGTTCAAAAAAGCAAAACGCGAAACGGTAAAACTTTCCTTCTTATGAACTTGCCGTATTATCTCGGAACAAAAATTTATGACTATGTTAAATATTTTGTGGAGAATCATTCCTTGTAACGAAAAAATTTTCGTAACCTTTTAATTATGTTAATTTATGAATTTCTTGAAACTCCTTTCAAACAAAGTTATCTTAGTTTTTCTTTATAAATCAAATTCGGAGAAACGATGAACAGAATTAAACTTATTTCGATTGCTTTTTTTCTAGCTTTCGCTTCGCTTTTTGCGCAGGAAAAACTTTTTACCGTTGAAGACATTGTTATTAATTCATACTCAACGCTGGCGCCGGAAAGACTTTACAGTCTGAATTGGATTCCCGGAACGGAAAAGTATTATTGGATTGAATACGGAGAAGAATCCGGCGGAATCTTAACCGGAATGGTCGAGAGCGAAGGCATTGATACCCTTTTGACTCTTGCGAAACTCAACGAAACTTTAACGAAAAACGATTTCGAAGCGATGCGCGGATTTCCGAGAATTACTTGGACCGATGCGGAATCGTTTGTTTTTAAGTCGGGCAAAATTCTTTTTAAATATAATTTAACGAACGACGAACTCTCCGTTTTGAACGTTTTTGAAGAAAAAACTGCAAATTACACTCCCGCGCCAAATCACATCGCAGCCGCTTATACGAAAGAGAATAATCTGTTTGTAGCCGTCGAGCCGGAAGACGTTCGCCAAATTACGAACGAAGAAAACAAGGGAATCGTAAGCGGACAAGCGGTTTCGCGACAAGAATTTGGAATAACCGGCGGAATTTTCTGGTCGCCGAAAAGCAATTACGTAGCGTTTTACAGAAAGGACGAAACAAAAGTGAGCGATTAT
>JAADIR010000262.1 GCA_013151245.1 Chlorobiota bacterium | reverse complement strand
TCTTTTGTTTTTTCAATTCGCTTTCAACGCCGCTGCATATCGGAAAAACTTTTGCCGTTTCCTTGAAATGGATTAAAAACCAAAACTCAAGACAAGGATTATTTATTAAAACAACAACCGAATTGTTTTTCTTTAATTTTGTAATAAAAACTTTTAATTGATCAACTTGGTCGTTTTGCAAAATGATATCCAAATCAATCAGCCAATAAACTTTATCATAAATTAGAGAGTAACTAGATACGAGTTCAAATAATTCGTTTAACTTTTTCTTCTTGGCAAGTTCAGGTTTAATATCAATTCTCGGGAAATTTTCATATTTCTTCATTAATTGAAGATACCACATTTCCGTTTGACCGTCCACAATAAACAAATACGATTTTTTCGCATGTCTTTTCCGGCTATTTTTACGCCTCTGCATCTGCTAAATCCAAATAGTAATCATTCAAATTCGGAACGGCTCCTAATTTCCCAATTTTATAAGCGTTATAAATTGAGCTTGTATTTCTGATTACCGACGAATCAAAATCTGCGAGTGAAAATAGGTCCGTCGAACCGTCTTCTTTCTTTTCTGTAAACCAAATAACGTCGTTCCTCAATATTTCTTTTTCCAAAAGCAACTCTCTAAAATGCGTTGTGGTAATTAATTGAGATTCTTTTGCATTAACCAAAAAAGTGAGCAGAAAATGCTTTATTAAGTCAGGGTGAAGCGACGATTCCAATTCGTCAATCAGTAAGATTTTCTTTCCGGAAATTATTAGACTTAATAATCCGCTGAATTCATAATAGCGTCTCGTACCCGCCGATTCTTCATCAATAGGAAGTAAATAATTAACGTAACCGACGGAATGCTGCAACAATGTCTCGGTTGTTTCCAAATTTCTATCTTTCTTTATTTTCTTTACTTTTTGATAAGGAATTCCCGCTTCTTTTACTAACAAGCTAATGATTTTTTCATTGATTTCTACATTCTCATTTTTAACAAAAATATCCGAAATTCCAAAATCGGCTTTTTTCAAAATTTCAATAATATTTTCTTTATTAATTTTTCCATTTAAAATATGTTCGGAGATAATTGAAATTAGATTTGTTTTCGGTTCAATTATTCCTCCCAATTTCTTTTCGAACCAATCAATTGCGTCTTGCAATTCTTTCGACTCAAAATTTGTTTTAAGATATCCGCCTAAAACCGTATTATTCCACAACGTATTTCCAATTAAAGCGTCTCGGCTTTCTTTTTTAATTTTAATTTTCGTTCCGAACGATATCTCGGTAAACTGTTTTGAAAAATTAGTTTTTCTTTCAAAAACCAGAGCTTTGTTAGGGTTATGGTTGAATAATTTTTCTTGAATAACAGCGTTTTTATTTAATTCCAATTCATATCGATATTTAATCTTTTTCTGAATAAACTCTAAAACAAAAAATGTGTTTTTTGATCTGCTTTCGTTATCAAAAAGAAACGGTTCAAAACTAAAGTTTTCCGTTTTTCGTTCAAGCGGTTCCAAAATTAAATTTCGCAAAAAATTGAGCGCTTGTAAAATTGTGGTTTTCCCGGACGCATTTGCGCCGTAAATGATGCCGATCTTCAGTAATCTCATTCCGTTTTTTGGATGAATCACATAATATTCTTCCAATTCTTTTGTTGTATCCGCTTCAAATGAAAGTGTGATTTTATTTTTAATTGATCGGTAGTTGCGAATTGAAAACTTGATTATCATAGCTTTTTTTACCTCTTATTTGCATCTCCATTACAAATATAAGCATAATTCTCCAATATTACAAGCATTTTAATATTCTTTTGTATCAATTCTTTCTATTTCGGCGCCGAGTTTTTTCAACTTTTCTTCAATATGTTGGTAACCTCTATCTAGATGATAGATTCTGAGGACTTCGGTTTCGCCTTCCGCGACTAATCCGCCGAGTACAAGAGACGCGCTGGCGCGTAAATCGGTTGACATAACTTTTGCGCCTTTCAATTTTTGCGGTCCTTTTACATTTGCGCTGTTATTAATTACTTTTATGTTTGCGCCGAGTCTGTTCAGTTCAGGAACGTGTTTGAATCTATCAAGATAAATCGTATCGGTTACGGTCGATTCGCCTTCTGCTTGCGTCATATAAGCAATCCATTGCGCTTGCATATCGGTCGGGAAGCCGGGATAAACCGCGGTCTTTACGTCCACGGGATTGGGAATAAAGTTTTCCGCGTTAACGGTTATCATATCTTCATTCACCGAAATATCCAATCCGGTCTCCTCAAGTTTCCAAATGACCGTTTCAAGATGTTCGGGATGCGAATACTCAACTTCTACTTTTCCTTTTGTCATCGCCGAAGCGATAAGCAAAGTTCCGCATTCGATTCTGTCGCCGATATTTGTAATCTCTTTGCCCGAAAGAGAATCTACGCCTTCTATCGTTAAAGTTTTAGTTCCGATTCCGTCGATTTTCGCGCCCATTAATTTTAGATGTTCCGCAAGCAACGTGATCTCCGGTTCAATGGCTGCGTTGTAAATTACGGTTGTTCCTTTAGCCAATACCGAAGCCATCAAAGCGTTTCCGGTTGCGCCGACCGATGAAACGTCGAAATGAAGTTTTGCGCCGTGAAGTTTCTTCGCTTTGGCGACGATGTATCCGCCGTCCAAATCTATTTCGGCGCCGAGTTTTTTCATCGCCTCAAGATGAAGATTTATCGGACGCGGTCCCCACGCGCAACCGCCGGGCATTGAGACTTTCGCCCGCCCGAATTTAGCGAGCAGCGGACCTAAAACATAAACCGAAGCGCGCATTTTTTTAACGTGTTCATACGGCGCGGTAAAACAATCAATATTATCGTTGTTGATTTTTAACGTATGGTTTTCAAACTCAATATCGGAACCGATATGAGTCATAAGTTTTTTCATCGTGTAAATATCGTTCACTTCCGGGATGTTCCGCAAAAGGTTATCCCCGTCCGCCAGAATTGTCGCGGGCATAATTGCAAGCGCCGAATTTTTTGCGCCGCTAATTTTTATTCTTCCGTTTAAACTTTTACCGCCGTTAATAATAAATTTATCCAATCCGTACCCTCACCATAATTTCAAAATCGTTCCGTTGTTCCCGACGATAAATATTTTTTTATCCGGAGTGACGGCAACGTCGTTCAGTTTCACAAATAGATTCGTTTTCATCGCACGCCAGCTTGCTCCTCCGTCGTTTGAGACAATAACCGAACCTCTTGTTCCAACGGCAATCACAAAATCTTTTCCAATGAATTTTACTTTCTGCAGTCCGCCGGCGTCTTTAATAGTCAAATCATACCAGCTTTTTCCTCCGTTTTTTGTGCGGAGTATTGTTCCGCCGCCGCCGACGATTATTCCGTTTTCTTCGTCTCCAAAATCAATCGATTTCAAATATTTCTCTGTCTGCGCTTCTTTTGCAATCCAAATATTTCCGCCGTCGGTTGTGTTTAAGATTGTTCCTTTCCAGCCGACGATTATTCCGTTTGAATTGTCGAAGAAATAAGCGTCGTAAAGCGGCGCGGTAATTTTGTGCGAAACAATTGTCCAGCTGCTTCCGGCGTCTTCCGATTTCAAAATACATCCTTTGCTTCCAAGTATAAAAGCGATTTGCGGATTTAAATATCGAACTCTGAAAAGATTGAATTTATCATAGAGAGTTTTTCTATCAACATTTTCAAAATTATTATCGGCGATAATTAATAATGACTCGTTCCCAATTAATGTCGCCCGTCCATTCTTCGAAAAATCGGCGTCGTTGAATGAAACGGAATCTTCAAATATCTTATTCCAAGTATTGCCGCTGTCGTTCGTGGCAAAAACTTTTCCGCCGCTTTCAATTAAAAATCCTATATTATCGTCCAGCATTGAAATAGAAACAATATTCCCTCCCGCCGGCATCGGGATTAATTGCATATTCTGAAATTTAATTCCTCCGTCGTCTTCTTTGAACAACGTTTTGACGCTGTATTTCTTTAACATATCGAGCTGATTGCTTTGGATGAGCGTATCGGCTGTTTTGAAAGAAAAATAAACCACCGCCGAAATAATAGCGAGAAATATTCCGAACCCCGCAATTGACAAGGCTTTTCTCCTCTTGGGGTTTGAATATTGTTTTGGGAACAATTCTGATTTATGTTCTGCAAGTTTCTTTTCGTAGATATTCAAATCGCCGATAAAGTCTTCGCAAGTTTGATATCTCGCAACAGGGTCTTTCTCCAACGCTTTGAAAAGAATGAAATCAATTTCCTCGGGCAGTCCGGAAACAATAGACGTAACTTTTCCGGGCCGTTTGTGAAGATGACCTTCCATAACATCATATTCAACGTCCGATAGAAATGGCGGATCGCCGGTAATAGCTTCATACATCGTGACGCCGAGAGAATAAATATCGCTGAGATGATTAACTTCCTCGCCGCGAATTTGTTCGGGACTCATATAAAGCAGCGTTCCTATCTTCGATCCGGTTTTTGTAACGGTTTTATCAAACAAGGATTTAGATATTCCGAAATCCATTATCTTCGCAACGCCTTCCTTTGTAACAATTATATTCGAAGGTTTGATATCTCTGTGAACGTATCCTTTTGCGTGGGCATACCCAATGGCGCTTAGAATTTGACGCATAATAAAAACCGAATCAGTTACATGAAGCCGTCCGTATTTATGGAGTATCTTATCAAGGCTATCCCCTTCAACATATTCCATCACAATTCCGAGAATTCCGTCTTGCTCAATAAAGCCGTAAACCGTAACTATGTTTGAATGAGTAAGACGGGCTTGGTTTTTTGCTTCGCGCAAAAATCGCTCGACGTTTTTCGGTTTTTCGAGAATTTTCGGTTTGAGAATTTTTATTGCTACAAATCTATCGAGCGAAATATCGTGCGCTTTGTAAACAATTCCCATTCCCCCTTTGCCGATTATGGAAAGAAATTTGTAATTCTGAATAACTTTGTTAAGTAAATTTTCCATATTTAATAATTTTTATTAGAATAAGTGAAATATAACAAATTCAAACCGTTCAATGAAAAGAGATAATTATCGAATGATTTTGAAGAATGGTTGAATGGGCGAATGAGCGTTCTAAGTTTTAAGTTTTAAGTTTTTCATTTTCCGCGTTATTGCAAATCCCCGACGAAGACGTTGCCGCGGGCTTCATGCCCGCGTGAATGCGCCGCGCACAATGCGGCACGCGGGCGTAAAGCCCGCGGCTACAGTAAGAACCGACAGTTTCATTTTCTGCGTTATGCCAAAACGTAACCGTAAATTTATGTCCGTTCATATTTACCGGTATCTTTTTTCTATTTCTTCAAGCCTCTCGCTTAATTCGCTCCACAAATCTACGGTCGCATTCAATTTTTCTTTAACGACTTCATATTGACGGTTTAATTCTTTCGCTTTCGCGGGGTCGCTGAAGTTTTTTTCTTTTGCAAGTTCGTTTTCAAGATTTTCTTTCTTTTTTTCCAAACTTTCAATCTCGGTTTCAAGTCTTTCAACTTCGGCTTTAATTTCTTTTGTTTCTGTAAATCTTTTCTGACGCTTTTCCGCTTCGAGACGTTTCATTTCTTTCTTTGAAGAAATATTTTCGCTCTTTTTGTTTTTTGCTTCTTCGGCTAAATTCTTCTCAGCTTCGTTCCTTTTATATAAATAATAATCAACGTCGCCAAGAAAGGCGGTTATTTTGTTCGGACGAATTTCCAGAATTTTATTTGCAACCGGTCTTAGGAATTCCACATCGTGAGAAACAATTACAAGCGTTCCCTCGAAATGAACGAGAGCCGACTGCAGTATTTTTTTCGAATCGAAATCGAGGTGGTTTGTCGGCTCGTCAAGCACAATGACATTTGCTTTAGTCAGCATAATTTTACAAAGAGCTACTCTGCTTTTTTCTCCTCCGGAAAGAACTTTTATTTTTTTATTAACGCTGTCGCCGGTAAACAGAAACGAGCCAAGCAGCGAGCGGAGATTTCCTTCGGTATGTTCGGGAGCGGCTGCGCCGACGGCTTCCAAAATAGTTTCCTCAAAATTAAGATTATCAGTTACCTCTTGCGCATAATATGAAATCTGCACGTTGTGACCGATTTTAACTTCGCCTCCGTTCGCGTCAATTATTCCCGCTATCAATTTTGCAAGCGTCGATTTGCCGGCTCCATTAGGACCGAGGAAAGCAACTTTGTCGTTTCTTTCAAATTGAAAACTAAAATTATTAATCACTCTGTTTTCGCCGTACGATTTCGAAACATTTTTCAGTTCAATTGGAACGGAGCCGCTCCTGGGCGGGTTTGGAAAGCGAAGAGTGATTTTGTTTTCTTCGTCGGGAATTTCAATTCTCTCCATTTTTTCAAGCTGCTTTACGCGACTCTGGACTTGTTTTGCTTTTGTGTTTTTATAGCGGAAGCGTTCAATGAATTTTTCCGTCTGAGCTATTTCTCTCTGCTGCTGTTTTTTTTCCTCAATCAGCCGTTTCTTTCTCTCTTCTTTGAATTGCAAATAATCGTCGAAACTTCCTTTGTAGAAATTCACCTTATTGTTATATATCTCTAAAGTTTTGTTCGTTACTTTGTTTATGAAATATCTATCGTGTGAAACAATCAGCAATTCGCCTTTGAAATTTTGGAGAAACTGAATGAGCCATTGAAGCGAGTCAATATCGAGATGATTTGTCGGCTCGTCAAGCAGAATACAGTTGTTGTTAGCAAGAAGAATTTTCGCCAATTCTATTCTCATCTGCCAGCCGCCCGAAAATTCTTCGGTCGGTTTTTGAAAGTCCGACTCAGAAAAACCGAGACCGGCTAAAACTTTTTTAATTTCCGCGTCGGTTTTATAGAATCCCTCGTCGATCAATTTATGATGAACTTCGCCCAGCTCAAGCAAAATTTCATCGCGCGTTTTTTCGTCCGCAACATTTTGAAGCGCGCCTTGCAGTTCTTCGTCTCTGCGCTGAAGCTTGTTCACTTCTTCAAGCGATTCTTTTACTTCGGTAAACAATTCGCTTCCGCGCATATTTACCAACTCTTGCGGGAGATAACCGATTCTATATTTTTTGGGGATGCGAACCGTTCCGTTATCCGGCTCGCGTTTGCCTGAAATAATGTTTAGCAATGTGGATTTGCCTGCGCCGTTGGAACCGACCAATGCAATTTTATCATCTGAGTTTATTCGCAGACTTACGTTATAAAAAAGATAATCGCCCGTGAACTGTTCGGATAAATTTATTAAATCAATCAAGCTTCGAAACCGTATTAGTAAAGAAAATAATTTTAATTGAACTATAAAAGTAAACTTATTTTCTTATGACGGCAACTTTTGACTTCCCGACGTTTGTGGCGTCTCTATCAAATGCAACTATCAAATAAACTCCGCTGTTTACAAATTGTCCGCCCTCGTCGCGTCCGTTCCAAAAAGCGAGATTGCCTCCCGGCGAATCATTTGTTCCCGCAACTAATTTGCGAATAAGGACGCCGTTGATTGTGTAAATATTTACCTCGGAATCTTTAACCAATCCTTCAATAGTCAATTGCTTCTCGCCGTCTCCAATTAAAAACGGCTGAGGATAAACAAACATCTCATTGAAAGATTCTTGCGCGGCAACCGAGCTGGTCTTGACTGCCGATAT
Organism: Chlorobiota bacterium; assembly: GCA_013151245.1. Taxonomy (GTDB): domain Bacteria; phylum Bacteroidota; class Ignavibacteria; order Ignavibacteriales; family Melioribacteraceae; genus JAADIR01. Next base: position 16,129 of record JAADIR010000262.1, on the reverse strand, counting down.
TCCGAAATCAGTGCCTATATAAACAAGCCCGTTCTTTTCGTCAATAGCGATACTTTTAATATCGTCAAACGGAATAGGACTATTCTTTGAATTATAATGAGCGATAACTTCCGAGCCTTCGGGCGTAACCACAAAAACTCCGTCGTCTTTTGTCCCCACCCATTTTCTATTGATAGCGTCAACCGCAATTGCCGTAATTAGTTGAGAACGAAAAGCGCGAACGTCGATAATTTGGGAAGAGTAAGGCTGCGACGGACTAACCAAAATATTTATTCCCGGGTTCTTTCCAATCCAAAGCTCTCCTCTTTTGTCAACCGCAAGAGCGGTAATGCTCCCGGTCGTTAGACCGTCGCCCGTTGTTAAACGCCCGTAATCGTCGTCGCTTTCATCTTCAAAAGTTCCGTTTTCATTGAAGAAATACAACCCTTTGTTTGCTACCGTAAACCATTTAGTGTCGTATTGATCTATAACCATTGTTTCTTGTAAATCCGAATTTGTAATGATCGGATTACTAAACGAGTAACTATACCAAACGGAATCAGGCGTAAGCGCCGAAAGAGGTTCGGCGGGATCAGACCAATAGTTTAATATCCATGCGTTCTTTTTCGAATCAGTTTGCACCGATGGAATTACAATAAACTCCGGCGCGCCCCTTATGCCGTTCAAAGGAGAGTTATCGGATTTATAATTTATCATTTTTCCGTGGTCGTATTCAATGAAACCTCGTCCCCAACTGCAGAAATAAACTTTGCCGTTGTTGCCGGCAAATGTTTTTATGAAATCATTAAATGGAAAAACGGGATCTGTTTCTTTATTAAAGTTTGTCCATTTATCGCCGTCGTACATGTAAACGCCTTTGCCTAGATTGTCTTTTCCGCTTCCAGACCAGAGTTTCCCTTCTTGATCGACGCTCAAACCGTTGAATCTGTTAGCTTCGGGACCGTCGGGAAAGAGCTGCACAAAATCATTGTCGCTCCCGATAAAAATTCCTTCGTCGGATCCGACGACAACTTTTCCTCCTTCCGCGTCAACGGAATTGAAAACAACGGCAGTATTTGAAAATAAATTTGAGCTCTCCGAGCCGTCAAATCCGTAGAGCGTATGCCTTGATAGAGCGTACAAATAGCCGTTGACGACTTTCATATCAAGAATGTCTGAATTTTGAAAATATTTAACTATCCATTCGTCCTGAACGAAACTATATATTCCCGCATTTGTAGCAAGAAGAATTTCGTCTCCGAATTTTACGATTTTGTTTACGCTTTGCACCGGAACGTCTTCATCCAGAAAATAAGTCCTCCAAGATTCCGGCGCCAAAAGATTTGTCGTCCCCGGTTTTTGAACGGCTACTCCGGCTTCCGTGCAGGCAAAGAGAAGTTTGTCCTTAAAAATATTTTTAACTATCGTCTCAGATGGAAAATCGCCGAATTTGATGTAAGTATCGTCAAACGAAAAACTCTTACTTTGGATTACAGAAATTCCGAAATCGCTGGCAACGTAAATCGAATCTCCGTAAGAAAATAATCCGTTAATCTTTTTCTTTGTTTTATCGGAATTCAAAATATCCAACACAACGGATAGTTCCCCGTTCTTCGGATTGTAAATATTTATCGCGCCGTTTGTGGCGCCGACCCATATTTTCATTTCATTGTCAATGGAAATAGTATTTAATATCTGACTTTTAAGTCCTTCAGATTTTGTAATTCTTTTGAAAGAAGAATCAATTTCATCGTAGAAAAACACGCCTCCGGTAGTTGCAGCCCAAGAACCGCCGTCTATTTTCACAACCGCGGTAACTTCTTTCATATCCGTAAAGTTTTCCCAAGAACCGATTTGCTGACTGCTGATAGTAACGGCGGTCAGGATCATCATTAAAATGACTTTGGCAATTTTACTCATCCTAAATCCTTATTAATAGAAAAGTTTTTCAAGTTAAATAATTACGAAATGCAAATAAACATAAAATTATGGTTGATACAAGTCAGATTTTTAAGACCCTCCGGCGCGCGTTTTTCAGGAAACGTTTCTGATCAACATTTTCTTCATTGCCGCAACGGTTTGAATTGAGACTCTGAATTTCCCGAAGTTATCTTCGTCTCCCTTTTTTCCGCCGTGAAAATCGGTGCCTCCGGATTCCAAAAGACAGTATTGGTTAACAATCCCGCGATAAAATTTTATTTGATGCGCGTTGTGAGACGGGTGAACGACCTCAATTCCGTCAATGCCTGTATGGATTAAATGAAGAAGAATAGATTCCTTCATATAACCTGGATGAGCAATGAAAGAAAGACCGCCGGCGTCGCTAATTAATTTTAGCGCGCTCCTCGGAGAAACATGAATTTTCTTTTCATAAGCCGGACCGTTATCCGAAATGTATTTATTGAAAGCTTCGTGATAGTTGCTTATCAAGCCTTTCTCAAGCAACGCCAACGCAATATGCGGTCTTCCGATTGCGGAATTTTTTGCTTGATCAATTACGTCGTCAATAGAAATATCCAAGCCTAAATTTCTAAGCTTCTTAACAATTCTTCTCGCCCTCTGAAATCTCTCGTCCCTAAAGAACTGAAGGTATTTAATAAGTTCGTCATTGTGAATGTCAAGGAAATAGCCCAAGAGATGAACTTCTTTATCTTCAATGTCCGTGCTTATTTCCACGCCCGGAATTACTTCTACGCCAATGTCTTTACCGTAAGCAATAGCGTCTTCAAGCGCGCCAATCCCGTCATGATCAGTAATACTGATGATTTTTAATCCGCTTTCCTTTGCGCGCTTAACAATATCATAAGGCGAATAAAATCCGTCCGAATAATATGTGTGCATGTGAAGGTCTGCTTCGCCTATCATGTAGTAAGTATTAATAATAAAGTTCTTTAAATTTTTCGTAATTAAGGATGCGAAGTTTTGAACCTTCTAACTCAACAAGTCCTTTCTTCGCAAAGTTATGAATAGTCCTCGAAATTGTTTCGCGCGAAGTTCCCGCCAGATTTGCCAAGTCCTGCTGAACGGGAAGTTTTTCAATTTCAACTATTCCGTTTTTTATTCTTCCCACGTCGTCGGCAATCTGCAATAGAACGGTAGCTACTTTACCTTCGGCGTCTTTAAGGGAAAGGGCTTTTATTTTTATATCCGAAACTCTTAATCGTCTGGTTAGTTCCTGCAGTAGCGCGATAGATATTTCAGGATATTGTTTCAATAAAAGAAGGAAATCCGAACGATGAATTAAGAAGACTTCAGAATCCTCCATCGATATCACGGAGGCGGAACGCGTCAACCCGTCCAATATCGCCATTTCCCCGAAGAAGTCCGATTCGTTTAGAATTGTAAGAATAACTTCTTTTCCGTCGCTGCTGTTACGAGCGACCTTCACTCTTCCTTTTAGGATAACAAAAAGCGCGCTGCCCACTTCATCCTCAAGAAGAATGAGGCTGTCTTTTGAGTATTTTTTTAGTGTGCCTATCCTTGCGATTTTGGCCATTGTTTCAACCGGAAGGTCCGAAAATATCGGCACATCGGCTAATAAATCAGTAATCGAGTCCATTGTGATATCCGTCACATTTGTTAAATAATATGAATTTCATATTAATAAAAAATAAATGTTATATCAAGAGAATATAAAAAAATAGAAATTCTATGTAATAATTTTTTAAGTACATTTTTAATAAGGAATAAACGTAATTTTCGCAAGCGCGTTCATTCTACTGAACAGGTTAAAAAAAGGCGGCAAAATATTAAAAGCAATCGGATAATGATAAATATTTTGAATAATTTAATGAGCCAAGCGCATTATATTTCCAAATAACAATTTGTGCGCCTTCTTACTGTCATACCCGCGAAGGCGGGAATGACCATTTTTAAGTAAAACGAAATTTCAGTTTTTTTCAAATAGTTGATGCTTGCCGGAAAGCGACGAAATTTTTTTGATCTCTTCGTAGTTATCTTTATTTATTTTTTTGCCGCATGTTTTAAACCTGTTTACCAATTCTACATTTTCCATTCTCAATTTTCAATTGCTTTTGAAAATTTCATTGCTATTATTTTTTCATCTAACTAAATTGGATAATTGAATTAAATCATTAATTGTAGGAGAATAAATATGTCAGTAAAAGTAGGTATTAACGGATTCGGAAGAATCGGCAGATTGGTTTTCAGAAGATCGCTTGATCTCGGCGGTATTGAATTCGTTGGAATTAACGATTTGACCGACGCAAAAACTCTCGCTCATTTGTTGAAATATGATTCCGTTCACGGAAAATTTAAAGGCGAAGTTTATGCAGACGGCGAATACATCGTAGTAAACGGAAACAAAATAAAAGTAACGTCGGAACGGGACCCCGCCAATTTGAACTGGGGCGAACTCGGAGCTGAAATTGTTATCGAATCAACTGGAGTTTTCCGCACAAAAGAACTCTGCCTAAAACACGTTGAAGCGGGCGCTAAAAAAGTCATCCTTACCGTTCCGCCTAAAGGCGATATTGACGCAACCGTTGTTCTCGGCGTAAACGAAGATGTGTTGACGGGCGAAGAAGTAGTCGTTTCCAACGCTTCTTGCACAACAAACTGCCTTGCTCCAATGGTTAAAGTTCTTAACGATAAATTTGGAGTTGAAAAAGGTTTTATGACGACCGTTCACGCTTACACGAACGATCAGAGAATTTTGGATCTTCCTCATTCCGATCTTCGCAGAGCGCGCTCGGCGGCTGTATCAATTATTCCTACTACAACCGGCGCGGCAAAAGCCGTGGGCATGGTTATTCCCGAAATGAAAGGGAAATTAGACGGAATGGCGCTGCGGGTTCCTACGCCGGACGGTTCAATTACAGATTTGGTTGCGGTTCTTAAAACGGAAACCACAGCCGAAGAAGTTAAAGCTGCGTTTAAGGAAGCAGCCGATACATATCTCAAAGGAATTATGGAATATTCCGACGAACCTCTCGTTTCGGTTGATATCATTGGCAACGAGCATTCGAATATTTTTGATTCTCTTTCAACAATGGCTCAAGGGAACCTCGTAAAAGTCGTCGGATGGTACGATAACGAATACGGCTACTCCTGCCGCGTTGTTGATTTATTATTGAAAATATCACAATAGTTTTTATTCTAAAATTAAAATGAGGGTTTTCGGAACTGAATATTTTATTCTTTCTGAAAGCCCTATTTTTTTCTGTTAAATTTTTCGGAGGAAAAATGAGTTTCAATAAATTGACGATTGACGATTTGGAGTTGAACGGGAAACGCGTTCTTACAAGAGTTGACTTCAACGTTCCGCTGGACGAAAATCAAAATATTACAGACGATATCAGAATTGTTTCCGCGCTTCCGACAATTAAAAAAATAATTAACGACGGCGGAAAGGCTGTCTTAATGAGCCATTTGGGAAGACCGAAAGGCGAACGCGTTCCCGAAATGAGTCTTAAGCCGGTAGCCGAAAGATTGAGCGAATTGTTGGGGAAAAAAGTTGCGTTTCTAAACGACTGCGTGGGCGAAGAAGTTGAAACCGCCGTCAATCAAATGGAAAACGGCGACGTTGTTTTATTGGAAAATCTTCGCTACCACAATGAAGAAACGAAAAACGGCGAAGACTTTGCGAAAGAATTAGCGCGGCTGGGCGACGTTTTTGTAAACGACGCATTCGGAACGGCGCATCGCGCGCACGCTTCAACGGAAGGCGTAACGCATTTTATTGACCTCTGCGCCGCCGGTTACTTGATGCGGAAAGAACTTGATTACTTAGGCAAAGCGATAGCCGAACCGGAAAAACCTTTTACCGCAATTCTTGGCGGAGCGAAAATTTCGGGAAAGATTGACGTGATTACAAACCTCATGGATAAAGTTGATAATTTAATCATCGGCGGCGGAATGATGTTCACGTTTCTGAAAGCGCAAGGTTATGAGATTGGCAAATCTTTACTCGAAGAAGAGAAAATAGATTTGGCAAAAGATATTCTTGAAAAATCAAAAACTATGAACGTTAAATTATTTTTACCGACGGACACTTTAGCGGCAAACGAATTCAGCGCCGACTCCCCTTTCGAAAACGTAAAAGTTTCGGAGATTCCTTCCGACAAAATGGGAATGGATATCGGCGAAGAATCGATTAGGAGTTTTTCAAAAATAATTAAAGAAAGTAAAACCGTCGTTTGGAACGGACCGATGGGCGTATTTGAATTTGACAATTTTGCCGAAGGAACTTTTGCCATTGCCAAAGCCCTTGCCGAAGCCACTGAACACGGAGCCGTAACAATCGTCGGCGGCGGCGATTCCGCCGCGGCTATTAAAAAAGCGGGATTAGACGATAAAGTTTCCCATGTATCCACCGGCGGCGGAGCTTCGCTTGAGTTTTTAGAAGGAAAAGTTCTTCCCGGCGTAGCCGCGTTGAACGATAAATAATTTTATCCGGGAGCGCATAAATTGAAGCGCTCCCGAACTTATTCTCTTTTGAAAATGTGATCGCATTTTTGCGGCTCTCTAATTTTATTATTTCATTCGCTTCCACGAACGCGGAACGGCGATAAATATTTGCATAATTATTATCTTAATAATTTTTGAAACAAATTAGATTTATAATAGTCTAATCGCCCGAAATTAGCGTAATTGAAATTATTTGGAGTTCAATTGAGCCGATATTCTGTTTTGCGGTTTTTTCGAAAACTTGCAATTACAAATATTTTATTTATTTTGAAAATTCGATTTTAAATGAAATCGGTAATTTTACAAAAGTTTACATAGGTAAAAAACAATGAGTTACGATTCCAGAAATTATTACAGACCAATGGGATTTGGAGGTTTTACTCTTTTCCCGCCTGTAATTAAGAAATTATTGATAATAAATATAGCGGTATTTTTCATTCAGATGATTTTTGAAAACCTTTCATTCGGCGGCTACCCGGGCTGGTATGTTATAAACAGATATTTTGCTTTGAACCCTATAGTTGGAGTTGACCAAGCCGGAAATCCGTACAACTTTCAAATTTGGCAATTGCTTACGTATCAATTTATGCACGGCGGATTTGCGCACATCTTTTTCAATATGTTGATGCTTTGGATGTTCGGAATGGAAATAGAACACATTATGGGGTCAAAAAAATTCCTTTTCTTCTATTTACTTTCAGGAATAGGCGCGGGAATTTTTAACGTTTTGCTAGCTCCCGTTTTCGGCGGCGCTCTCGCTCCAACAATCGGCGCATCGGGCGCGGTTTTCGGCGTGATGCTTGCTTTTGCAATGTATTTCCCAAATCGTCCTATTTATCTCTATTTTCTAATACCCGTTAAAGCTAAATATTTGATCGGCTTTTTGGTTGTCATCGAATTTATGTCCGTAGGAAATCAAAGTTTAGTAGCTCACCTTGCGCATGTAGGCGGCGTTTTGACCGCGCTAACATTTTTGCTGCTCGACAGACGATATCATTATAATTTCAATACGCTCTTTCATTCTATTAAGAAAAAAGCTTCGGGGTTTTCTTCCGGTCCAACTTTTAAGAGAACGTCAACTCCGTTCCGTCCGGCGAAAGACGGCGAAGTGCGCGACGCTACTTTTTTTGATCTGAACGACGAAGATAATATTTCGTACGACCAAGCCGAGATCGATCGAATCTTAGATAAAATCAGCCATAGCGGTTATCAAAACTTAACGGAAAAGGAGAAGAAAATTCTTTTTGAAGCAAGCAAAAAAAGTTGAAATGATTAACTATTTTACTTTTTTTATTTTTGCGTCGATGTTGTTGCTCGCCGGCTGCGGCAAGCAAAAAAAGATTGACGAAAATAAACTTGCGGACGTTTACATTTCAATTCTGTTTGCGGAAGACAGCCTTTCCTTCGCCCCGGATTCTTTGATGAACGTAAAGAAAAATATATTTGCAAAATATAAAATCAACGAAAAGGAATATATTTTTCAGTTGGATTCTTTTAAAGACGACAAATCCGAATGGCAAAGTTTTTTTGATTTGGTAACGGCAAAGCTCGATTCTATGATTGCAATTGAAGACAGCGCCGCAAAGAAGCTGAAAAAAAATAAAATCAACCCGAAAAAGTTTTTCTCCGAAAACCAAAAATCAAATTGATGATAAATAATAAACCGTTAAAACGATTCGGTCAAAATTATCTTATCGACAAAAACATTGTCCGGAAAATCATTTCCGCAATCGCCCCGAAAATCGACGATGAAATCATTGAAATTGGTCCGGGCAACGGGGCGCTTACCGAATTTGTTTCGGAGCTAACCGATAATTTCACAATTGTGGAAATTGACAAAAGAAAAATCGAAACGCTGCAAAAAAGTTTTCCGAACGTTCGAATTATCAACGAAGATTTTCTTAAAGTTGATTTGAACAAGTTCTACTCCGGTAAGCCGATTAGAATTATCGGGAATATCCCATACAATCTCACGTCCCCGATAATTTTCAAATCAATTGAAAACCATCGGATTATTTACGACGCTCATTTAATGGTTCAATATGAAGTTGCGAAAAGAATGACGGCGAAAAAAGGAGAAAAAGATTACGGGATATTTGCCGTTCTTCTTAATTATTTTTCCGAAGTTGAATTTCTGTTCAAAGTTTCTCCGAATGTTTTTTATCCTAAACCTAAAGTTTTTTCGGCGGTAGTAAGATTGAAATTTAAAAATGAAAAGAGAGTCGTCGATGATTCTTTTTTTATTTCCGTAGTAAAAGCCGCATTCGGAAATAGAAGAAAAACATTAAAAAATTCCCTAAGTAATAGTATATTTGTAAATTGTGTTTTTGGGAATTCGCCGGTTGATTTAAGCCGTCGCGCAGAAAGTTTAACGGTTGACGAATTTATCCAATTGGCTTCATATTTAAAATCAAATTGCAATGCAAAATCAGAATGAAAATGAAAATATAACCGTTCGAGACGTTATCCAGATAGATAACGAACTTCTGCAAAATATTTCTTCGTTGATTGAAGACGAAGCCAATCAGGCGATTAAAACAATATTTACAAATCTCCACCCCGCCGACATTGCGGAAATAATAAATCACTTACCGTTCGACGACGCGCAATATGCCTTCGGTTTGCTTGATACTGAAACCGCCGTTGAAGTCGTAACCGAACTTGACGAAGAACTTCGCGAAAAAGTATTAAACGAACTCGATAAAGAAAAAATCACCGATATAGTCGATGAACTTGACACGGACGACGCAACTGATATTGTGAGCGATTTGCCGGACGAGGTCGCCGAACACGTTCTTGATAATATCGATCCGGAAGATTCCGAAGACGTAAAAGAATTGATGAAATATCCCGAGGAATCCGCCGGCGGATTAATGAACAGCGATTTTATCAGCGTCGATATAAACGCTTTGGTAAAAGACGCAATTGAAGCGGTTCGAATCGGAAGCCTCGAAGAAAAAATTGAAGATATCTACACTATATACATCCTTGCCGACGACGAAACTTTACTCGGGTTTGTTCATCTTAAAGAATTGATTATCAATCCGCCCGAAACGCCGCTTAAAAATATTATGGAGGAAGACCTGATTTATGTTACCGCGGATATGGATCAGGAAGAAGTAGCCAACATAATGGACAAATACGATTTGATTTCAATTCCCGTCGTTGACGAAAACAAGAAAATGCTGGGACGAATTACGATTGACGACGTTGTGGACGTCATACAGGAAGAAGCCGCGGAAGATTTACAAAAAGTCGCCGGCTTGTCTGAAGACGAAGAATACAGTTATTCTACAATTAGAATTTCGAGGAACAGATTGCCTTGGTTATTCGTTTCATTGGGCGGCGAACTTATCAGCGCGGGCGTTCTTTCCTCTTTCCAGGCTTCTATTGAACAAATAATTATCGCAAGTTTTTTCATACCGATTGTTATGGCTTTGGGCGGAAGCGCGGGCAGCCAAGCCGCAATTGTTACTGTGCAGGGAATGAGCGGCGCAAATATTTGGTGGCACGACGTCGTGAAAAGACTGATGAAAGAATTCAGAGTCGCAACGCTCAACGGGTTTGTCGCTTCTATTGTGCTTCTTCTTGCTTCGAAACTTTTTTTCAGCGCCGAACTTGATTTCGGTCTTATTCTGTCGCTTTCTCTTTTCATTATAATTGTTAACGCAACAATGATTGGGGCTATCGTTCCGGTTATTTTTAAAAAATTAGGCGTTGACCCCGCAATTGCTACGGGTCCGATTGTTTCATCGGCTAACGACATAATGGGACTCTTGATTTATCTTTCTCTCGTAACTATCTTTTTTACCGTCTGATGAAATATTTTCTTGAGGCGCTTAAAAAACTTAACCCGACCGATTTCGTAGTTCTTGTTTTTTACGTATTCCTTTCGTTGTTGAATTTGGTTTATTACCATCGCGTTGAACAGTGGTATTTGCTGATATTAGCCAACGTATTTTTAATTGCGTTTATTTTCATTGTATCGTATTATGATGAACGGTTAAATTCGAAATTGCTTCGCTTCATTCATAATTGGTATTTGATTCCATTGATCTTTATTACTTTTAAAGAACTCTATATGATGATCAAACCTATTCGCATTGTTGATTGCGATCAGTTTTTAATTTCAATTGACAGATGGCTTCTTCATACGGATATTACGGTTGAGCTATACAAAATAGCCTCTCCCCTTTTAACTGAGATTCTGCAAATCTCTTACGCAACGTTTTTCTTTCTTCCCGTTATTTTGGGCGTTGAACTTTTATTGAACAAAAGAACGGATGAATTTCGCTTTGCAACTTTTCTGATTGTTTACGGTTTTTTCCTCTCCTTTTACGGATATTTTTTGGCTCCCGCAATCGGTCCGCGGTTTACTCTTCATAATTTTTATTCAATCAACGCGGATCTGCCGGGATTATATCTAACCAATTTTTTAAGAGACTTTGTGAATGCCGGAGAATCTTTGCGCCCCGGGATGCTTCACCCCGAAGCCGTTGTGCAGAGAGACGTTTTTCCAAGCGGTCATACCGATATGACTTTGATTGTTATGTATCTTTCTTACAAATACAAGTTGAAGTCGAGATACTTTTTAATTCCCAACGGATTACTTCTGATTTTTTCAACTTTGTATCTGCGCTATCATTACGCAATTGACGTTATCGGCGGAATCGCTTTTATGATTTTTACCGTATGGAGCGGGAAACACGTGTTCAATACTTGGCAGCGCTTCAGAGGGATTAAAGAATTTTCTTATAAGAATAATTTTAAAAACAAATAGTTTCAGATGAACGAAAAAAAAGAAAAAGTCCAAAAATTATTTGATAACATTTCGCAGCGTTATGATTTTCTGAACCATTTTTTGAGTTTGGGAATTGATTTCTATTGGCGGAAAAAATCGTTGAAACTAGCTAATCTTGAAGGCGAACGAAAGTTGCTCGACGTTGCGTGCGGAACGGGAGATTTTTCTATTGCCGCAAAAAAATTCGGCGTCGAATCAATTATCGGCGCAGACCTTTCTTTGAATATGCTTAAACTTTTCTCCGAGAAAGAAAAGAGTATGCGCGGCAAACTTGCTCAGTCGGTCGCCGAATATCTCCCTTTCAAGAACGGACAATTTGATTTGATAACTGTCGCTTTCGGCGTAAGAAATTTTTACGATATACCGCGCGGCTTTGCCGAATTCCATAGAATACTTTCAGATAAAGGAAAAACAATTGTTCTTGAATTCAGACTTCCGACGAATAGAATTATTAAAAGTATTTATCTATTCTATTTTAATAAAATCTTACCGGCTTTAGGGAAAATGATTTCCAAAGATAGAGAAGCTTATCAATATTTACCCGATTCCGTTCGGGAGTTTGACGAAAATATTAATTTAGTGGAAATATTTAAATCCGCGGGATTTAATGAAGTCAAAAAATATTCATTAACATTCGGACTTGTTCAGGTAGTTATCGCGCAAAAATAAAACTTACTATTTGTTCAGAACCGACTTAAAATAATCGATTGTAATTTTCAAACCTTCGCGCCTTCCGATTTTCGGTTCCCAGCCAAGTTTTTCTTTTGCTTTGGTTATGTCCGGCTGCCGAACTTTCGGGTCGTCAATCGGTAATTCCAGAAACGTTAATTTGCTCTCCGAGTTTGTCAAATCAATTACTTCTTCGGCAAATTCCTTTATTGTTAATTCCGACGGATTTCCAATATTGATCGGCTCGTTCTCTTCGGAAAGAAGCAAACGGTAAATTCCTTCCACCAAATCGCTCACAAAGCAGAAACTACGCGTTTGGCTGCCGTCGCCGAAAATCGTTATATCTTCTCCGTTCAAAGCTTGGGAAACAAACGCGGGAAGCGCTCTGCCGTCGTTCAGACGCATTCTAGGACCATACGTGTTGAATATTCTAACTATTTTCGTATCAACGCCGTGGTAGCGGTGATAAGCCATCGTAATCGCTTCGGCAAAACGTTTTGCTTCGTCGTAAACTCCGCGCGGTCCAATTGGGTTTACGTTGCCCCAATATTCTTCTTTCTGCGGATGAATTTCAGGATCGCCGTAAACTTCGCTCGTCGATGCGAGTAAAAATCTGGCTCCTTTGTCCTTTGCCAAACCCAGCGCTTTGTGAGTTCCGAGCGAACCTACTTTCAACGTTTGGATCGGTAATTTCAGATAATCAATCGGGCTTGCCGGCGAAGCAAAATGGAGAACGAAATCAACATTTCCGGGAACGTGAATAAAGTTCGTTACGTCGTGCTTAATGAAAGAGAATTTTTCATTCCCGAATAAATGCTCGATATTTTTTATTGAGCCGGTGAGAAGATTATCAACGCAAACAACTTTAATATCATTTTCAATCAATTTATCGCAGAGATGGGAGCCTAAAAATCCCGATCCGCCGGTAATTACGGCAACTTTTTCAGCCATTAGTTTTTTCCTTATTTTTCTTCTGCTCGTTATAAAGTATGACAGCCGATATAAACAGAAACGCAAAAAAACCGCCTACGACCGTTGAAAAAACAACTCGAGGGCTTGACGATTTTCTTGGCGGAATAGCTTTATCTAAAATAGAAATTGTGGGAACATTTCTGCTTGCTTGAAACTGTTCGTGATAAAATTGCTGCTTTAATAATATATACAAACTATTTGAAACTTTTACGTTTCTTTTTAACCTTGCAAATTCCAAGCTCAATCGTGGGATATTTTCAAACTCCGGTAAATAATCCGGATTGTCAATACTTTTTACGCCTTTCAGGCTTTCATACGAATTATTCAAAACTTCAATCTTCTTTTCGAGCGATTTAATTCTTTGAGAATTATCTTTTAAATTATATCTCAGCGTTTCCAACTGAATTTGAGAGTATAATATTTCGCTTTTTATTTTTGCCGCCGCCTGAAGCGTTGCGTCCAACTGTTCGGGAATAGAAATTGCTCTGTTCTTTTCTTGAAATTCCCTTAAAGCGTCTTCGTCTTTTCTTAATTGGTCTTCTATTAAATCAATCTGAGATTGAAAATAGCGCATCAAATCCGTTGCTTTTTTCTTTAATCTCTGTTTATTCAAATCATCCAAAGCCTGATAAAAAGCGTTTGCAACTTTTGCGGAAAGATTTCGAACAGAGTCTTTTTCATCAGTGAATCGCGCAAAGAACGAAGTGGCTAAAGTCACTCTCAGTTTAATTAATTTTTCCTTTGTGACTTCAATATCAAGCAGTTTCTGTAACTTTTCAACGGTCAGAACGGTATCTTCGGCGTCAAAGAATTTCATTAAATTGGATTTTTCAAGAACTCTTTTGTTAATCGTTCTGCTTTTTAAGATTTTTGCGTAAAGTTGTGAATCGCCTGTAGGCGCGCCGAAACCGAGAAGCGAGGAAAAATCTGAGTTTCCTCCCATAAGAGCTTGGATTCCTGAAGTATTTTGTTTTTCCGGCGGAAATATTACCGCTTCGGCCGTGTACTTAATGGGAATTACGAATATTGTAAGTAATAAAATTATAGCGCCGACAAGACTGGAAAATATAACGATCTTCTTTTTGTTTAATAACAGTATTTTGATAATTTCGGAAAATGTCATATTACTTTTGCTTCGTTGCAATTATTAATGCGACAACTGCTGTAACTACAGCCGCAAATTGAGCCAATCCGGAAAGAATATCTTTTGTAACGTCCCAAAACTTTGGAGGCGGCGGTTCTTCGGGCACCCAAATAATATCGCCCGGTTCAAGATTCGATACATCGTCCGCGTCAACCCACTCGCCGGATTTTGATTTAATGACTCTCACATCGTTTTTAATAGCGCGCCACGAATATCCGCCGGCAAGGGAAATATAATCGTCAACCGATAATTTACCGTCGTACGTAACGTTCCCCGGATTCACAACCTGCCCTACAAGAGTTATATAGTTTTTCAATTCGGGAACAACAATTACATCTCCTCTTTTAAGAATAATATTTTCCGTCGAATCATTATCGGTAAAAAGTTTTTCAAAATCGACAACCATTCTCCCTTTCTTTTCGCGGGATTTTGATTTGAAATAATCATATTCGTCATCGGTCATATCGGCGCGGGGAATGGTTTTTAATCTTTCGTACTCGGGATCAATTTCTTTAATTCCAACAACCCTGTTGACGTAAGCGTTTCTTAGCGAAGCATTTTCTAAAAATCCGCCCACTTCATTAACCATCAAATCGAATAAATCCGTCGAATCTTTTTGAATTCGATAAACCCCGGGATATTTGACAAACCCTTCAACCGTTACAAGTCTGTCAACAAATATTTCGGGAATTCCACGAATTATTATTTTATCGAACGGTCTTAAAATAATTTCATCGTTTTTCAATTCGGTTTTCGAATAGAATTTACTGGAAAGAGTTTTGTGATCGCTTGCGTAACTAATGATTTCAATCGAATCGGTTCTTGCCTTATGATCATAGCCGCCGCAAATATCAATCAAATGCTGCGGACTTTCTTCTTCAACATATTCGTACGTTCCGGGCGACAGGACATGCCCGAATACGTAAACAAACCGGTCGGCTTTACTAATTGAAATGATATCCCCTTCTAACAGATAAGGATTATTTTCCTTTCCTCCGAGACGAATGACGTCCAACAGATCAAAAACCTCGCGTTCGCCGTCGTTATGAATAATATTAATATTTCTAATATCCGAAGTTTTCAGCAGCACATTGGAATTCATCATAAAATCAAAGAGACGCGTATTTGACGGAACAATTTGGCTTAAAGGTTTTACTACTTCTCCGGTTAAACGAACGCGAATTTTTCTGAATCCCATTAGAGAAATATTAATAGTCACATCTCGGAAGTTGTCTCTGATCGATTTTTCAATTTTCTCTTTAGCTTGAGAAAGCGACAGGTTCCGCAAATCTATTATTCCTACATCCGGCAAAAAAATATACCCTTCTTGATTAATCGGAAAAACCAGGGAACTTTCTTCTATTCCAATTATCGAAATCTGCAGTATATCGCCGGGACCGACATGATACTCGGCGGGGTCAATAATGCCTTCGGTAACCGCGCCTATTTCAAGCTCGCTCGGTTTGTTTGAAGTTTTTGTTGTATCCGAATCGTATAGGAGAAACTCTCTCTCAGTATAAGCGGGAAAACTTTGCGCCGCTAAATTTACGACAAAAAGAAGAATCAAAATTACAATATTTTTTATTTTGCAGATCAAAATGCCGATAATATTATACCGTAGTTTTTTCCTTTTTCTTCTTTTTCTTTTTCGAACCGTCCGTCGGTTTGGAATAATAATAATAATATTTGTAATAAGAGCCGTAACCGCTTCTATAGCTGAAATTATTAAGCACCGCGCCTAAGAAAGATCCGTGCTGATGAGCTAATAATTCCGCGGCTTTTTCCATTAATTCTCCTTCCGTTTTTTCCGCAGAAACCACCAGAATAGTTGCATCAACCAGACTGGAAAGTATCTCGGAATCCGTTACGGCAATTACCGGCGGCGAATCAAGAATAACCAAATCAAACTCGTTTCTCAATCTCGCGAGGAATTTTTCCATTTGAGTTGAGCCGAGGATTTCGGATGGATTCGGCGGAATTGTTCCGGCTGTAATATAATAAAGATGACTCAGTTCCGATTTCCGCAAAACTTCTTCAAATGTAGCTTGCCCGAAAAAATAATCTGTAAATCCCGGGAACCTCTGCTCGTTAAATACATTATGCATCCTCGGCTTTCTTAAATCGCAGTCAATAAT
>JAADIR010000232.1 GCA_013151245.1 Chlorobiota bacterium | reverse complement strand
TGATATTCCTAAGACGGCTAAACCGGCGCAGAATTAATAATTTAGATCCAAGATGCAGGATACAAGATACTGGATGCAAGTGAGATTGGAATAACGATATTCTGTTTTTAATAAAAAAGCGCAGACTACGGAGCGTTTAACCGTCGCAGAATCTGCGCTTAAATTTTTCTTCTTTAGATTTAAATTATTTAATCAAAGACATTTTTTTCGTTTCGGAAAAATTACCGGAACGCAAAGTCACAAAATAAGTTCCGCTTGGCAAATTAACCGCGTTGAAATCGGAACGATAAGTTCCCGCCGGTTGAAACTCGTTTACTAAAGTCGCCACTTCCTTTCCAATTACGTTGAAAACCCTCAAAGTTACAAACGAACCTTCGGGAATGGAATACTCAACGGTTGTGCTCGGGTTGAAAGGATTGGGATAGTTTTGTTTCAATCTGAAATCCGTTGCAACCGGATCGATTCTTTCCACGTCGCTCGAACCGTCGCCGTCTTGCCAATTCGCGCCGTTTATAACTATTACCCCCGAATTAGCCGCATTTGTGTCCTCGGCGGAAACGTAAAAACCTTCGCCCGTCTTTGCCATAAACGAATATGAAATTGTTCTTACGTGACTTATCGGCAGCCCAAAGCCGGGATCCGTATCCATTGATTCGTCGGAACGGATTCTGAGAGCTTCCACAACAACCCCGCCGGGCATCTTCATTGTGCCGTAGGCGTCAATCAATTCAGTTCTTGTCACGGTAGAAACGGTTTGAAAAGGAATACCGCCGATTTCGCTGTCAATCGTTTGCTCGCCGGTATAATCCCATGTTGTGTTTAAGGTAGCCGGAAAAACCATATCTAAATCAGGAGGATTATAAGTAATTTTTGTGGTAAGAGGTCCCGCCTGACTCTGGGTTACAGCCGCAATTCCTTCAACAGTTGATTTGGAAGATTGAAGATTGATGTACACCCAGCTCTCGGAAGTCGTTCCGCCAAAACTATTCTGTGAATAGAAAGCATAATTTGCATTCGGATAATCGCCTGCATAAGGAGTGCTTCCTTTGTCCACGCTCGTGGAAGTAAAAGTAAAATGCGGGGTAAAATTCGAAAAGTCCCAATCGTTTCCGCCTCCGGGACGTCCAATATCTACGCTCGTTGCAAGAGTATCGTCGTGAAATACAAATTCGGTTCCAATCGTTGTATTAGCCGCTTGATCGGAAAATGTTAATGTAATTTGTCCGAACAAAGTCGCTGAAATAAATAAAAAAGTAAAAATATATTTAAGCATAAAAGCTCCTATTTTGTTAAGTGATTTTCATAAATATGTTTACAAGATAAATTAATAATACGTTTTATCCTAATAAGTAGAATGCCTTATCTTTTAGAATTTGCCTTGTGGTACAGCAGATTATATTTTGACGCGGATTTTTCCCAAGAATAATTTTTCATCATTCCGTTGCGAATGATTTTATTCCAAACCGGCTTGTTGTGAAAATCGTTTACAGCCCGTTTTACGGCGTGTGCCAGCGCGTAAGCTTTATAATCGTTGAATGAATAACCGTTTCCGGCGTCCGTTCCCAAAGCGTTGTATTCATTCCAATCTTGAACCGTGTCGGCGAGTCCGCCGGTTTTTCTAACGACCGGAACCGTCCCGTATTTCAAGGAATAGATTTGGTTCAAGCCGCACGGTTCGTAGCGCGAAGGCATCAGAAAGATATCTGCGCCGGCTTCAATTAAATGGGCGAGCGCGTTGTTGTATCCGATGTAAGTCCAAACTTTTGAAGGCATATTTCCCGCCAACTCCGAAAAGAGGTTTTCGTAGCGGCTTTCTCCGCTCCCGAGAATTACCCACTGCGCGTTTATCCGCATTAAATCAGGCAAAGCTTCTTCGATAATATCGAATCCCTTTTGCGAAACGAGACGGGAAACGATTCCTATCAGCGGAACGTCCGGGTCAAAATGCATTCCCGCTTTTTCCAGCAGAAACTTTTTATTTTCGAGCTTACCGGACAAATTATTCATTGAATAATGATAAGGAATATGCGCGTCGGTTTCGGGATTCCAAATCGAATAATCGACGCCGTTTAAGATTCCAAATAGATCCGCGCTTCGGTACGCCAGAACGTTTTCCAAACCGGCGCCGTATTCCTGCGTAAGAAGCTCTTTGGCGTAAGTTTCGCTAACGGTGTTTATCGATTCCGAAAAAAGAATTCCCGCTTTCAAAAAGTTGACCGCTCCGTTGTGCTCAAGCGGACCGCCGGGGGCGTAAAGCTTCGGATCGATTTCCGCCCGTTCCGCCGCCTGCATTCCGAACGCGCCTTGATAACCTACGTTGTGAATAGTTAGAACCGTTGAAGTATGATCGAACATTCTATCCCAATTGTAATTTTTCTTTATCAGCAAAGGAATTAAAGAAGTCTGCCAATCGTTGATATGGAAAACGTCCGGCTTCCACCCGAGCCGCTGAATTGTCTCAATTACGGCTTTCTGAAAAAATATGAAGCGTTCGTCTTCGTCCCAATCGTTTGTGTAAATTGAGTGACGGTGGAAGAAATGCGGATTGTGAACAAAGTAAATATCGACGTCCGAACCGGGCGTCTTGCCGTGATAAATCCACGCCGAATGAGGAAATCCGCCGACTCGCACTTTCAGTTCTCCTACTAAATCGACATAATTCAAATGATATTTAAATTCATCAACCGAGTAGTACTTGGGCATAAAAACCTTAACGTCGTTTCCCAGCTTCCTTACAAATTTTGGGAGAGAGCCGGCAACGTCGGCTAACCCGCCGGTTTTCGCATAGGGGACTACTTCACTCGATACAAAAGCAATTTTCATTTACGGAGCTATTAGTTAAAAGAATTTTTTTGAAGTCTTAAATATACGAAATGATACAGATTATTTGCTCGCGTCAAAAAATTTGTCTGTTTTTAATATGTGAAACTGAAACCGCGATACGGAAAACGAAAAACATTGAAACGTAAATCTATCGAACGGAGGAAAATCGATTTAGCGAACGCCGAACATGGAGTTACGATTTACGAAGTTTTTTTTGAAAACGCCAAGAAGACAGCGAAAAAATAAATTGCGCTGAAATCAAAAATTTCTATTTCCCGAAGTAGAAGGTAATGTTAAAGAAAATTTCTTTTTTCTTTCCGTCTGAAAGGCGGATTACTATTTTATCGTAAACCATCTCGTTTTCCATTAATAAATATTGCGCCTCGGTTTTCCAATCAATGTTTCTTTGTCCGAACAATTTTTCAAGATATTCATATTCCGCGCGGACGCCTTCGCGTTCGTTTTCAACGTCTAAAACCACAATCGCGTCTTTTTTCGATTCGCCGCTCTTTTCAATGTATTGAGCCATTTTTACTCCGCAAAAAAAAGTAATCCTTTTAGTAATATTTTCGCTAATGAAATTTTAAGTCAAAAGAGGATCCGAAATTATTTCAACAATCGCCGGACCGTCGTATTTAAGCGCTTGAATAACTGCGTCCTTCAACTCTTCGTTTTTTGTAACTTTAATTCCGAAGCCGCCGCAAGCTTTTGCGTATTCGGCGAAACTCGGATTGCTTAGTTCCGTTTTCCACTCCGGCATTTTTACGTCGCGCTGCTCTTTGGAGATTTTTCCCAATTCGTTATTGTTCAGTAAAATATGAGTAATATTCATTTTGTAAAGAACCGCCGTGTTGAACTCAGGCATATATTGCCCGAATCCGCCGTCGCCGCTGACTGAAACAATCGGATTATCCGGCGCGGCAAAATACGCTCCCATCGCCGCTGGAAAACTGAAACCTATCGAACCCAAATAACCGGAAAGAATAACGCGCTGATTTTTGCACTCGAAATATCTTCCGAAAGAATAAGTGTTGTTCCCAACGTCAAGACTTATGATTGCGTCTTCCGGCAGGATTTCCGAAAGTTCGTTAAAAATAAAAAGGGAATTCAAACCGGCGCCGTTTGTTTCCTTTGCCCGTTCGCGCTTTTCATCTCGCCATTTTTCTTTCCGCTCCGCAATTTCTTCGGCGGAAATTTCCGATTGCGAATAGCCGCCGAGTTTTTCCGAAAATAATTTTGCGGTAATTCCAACGTCGCCCCAAATCGGATTATCGACGGGATGAAACTTACCGAGCGTCATTTGATCGTTATCAACTTGAATAATCGGTTTTGTTTTGTCGATTCCCGTGTGCTGCGAAAACGACGCGCCGAAGACGATTAGCAAATCGGCGGAATTCATATAATAAGCCGAAACGGGCGTTCCGCTTTTACCCAAAACTCCCGCGGCAAGCGGATGAGCGTCTGATATTTGTCCTTTCGCTTTGAAGGTTGTAAGAACCGGAGCTTTCAATTTTTCAGCAAGTTCAATTACCGAGTCCATATTTTCCCTTGCGCCGTAGCCGACAATTACCGCCGGTCTTTTTGCTTTCCAAATTCTGTACATTGCTAAATTTACGGAGTCTTCCGACGGAGTAATGCGTAAATCCGCCAATCGTCCGTCCGGCTCTCCGGGAGCGCTGTCGCCGGCGTCGAGCGTCTGAACGTCGTCGGGTAAAATAAGATGCGCTACGTTCCTTCTCACAATGGCGTTTTTTAACGCAAGCGAAGCAAGCTCTCCGAAATTGCTATCCGGCAAAACCAGCTTGCTGAAAGGAGCGACGGATTGAAACGCTTCTTTCAAATCAATTTCCTGAAAAGAACCGGGTCCGAAAAACTGCGTGTTGATTTGTCCGGTGATAGCGAGAACCGGAGTTCTGTCAACGTGCGCGTCCCACAAACCGGTGATCAAATTAGTTGCGCCGGGACCGGCAATAGTAAAGCATACGGCGGGTTTCCCCGAAACTTTTGAATAACCCGAACAAGCAAACGCCGCGGCTCCTTCGTGCCGGATTCCTACGTATGAAATTTTCCCTTTTTCTTCTTGAATTCGAAACGCTTCCGCCATACCCAAATTCGAATGCCCAACCATTCCAAAAACATGCTTAACGCCCCAATTGACAAGGGTTTCGGCAATTACGCTGCTTGCCGTCCAAGCTGATTTTTTTGCGGGCGCCGCTTTAACGTAAACGCCGTCTTCCCGCGCTTCAACTTCAAACGATTTCAGATCGGCGTCGTTTCCGAGCGATTTACCGCTGAGAGGATCGAACGGATGTCCGTGCCAGGGACAGCGGATAATTCCTTCTTCAATTTTCCCGTCTATTATCGGTCCGCCTTGGTGAGAACAGATTCCTTCGATCGCTCCGTAATTTCCGTTTACTTTAGTCAAAAGAAT
>JAADIR010000036.1 GCA_013151245.1 Chlorobiota bacterium | reverse complement strand
TTTCATAGCGTTGATGACTTTCCCCGACGCGCTTCTCGTTGCAAGCTTCGAGCCGAACTCGTTAAATTCGGGAAGGTTTCCTTTCCATTCTCCGCCGAAGTTTCCGGCAAATATTTTTTCGAAAAGTTTCGCTTCTTTAGGAAACTTGTTTTTATAATCTGCAAAGAGTTTATTCCATTCTTCTTCGGCTTCCGCTCCTTCGGCTGTTTTTTCTTTAAAGTATTCGTAAACTTCGTCGGGAACGAAAAACGATTTATCTGGGTCCCATCCGAGATTTTCTTTTGTCAATCTAAGCTCTTCTTCGCCGAGCGGCGAGCCGTGAATTCCCGCCGTGTCTTTTTTGTTAGGACTGCCGTAACCGATAACGGAATCGACAATTATTAACGACGGCTTTCCTTCCGCCGCTTTCGCGTTTTCTATCGCGGAATCCAATTGCTTCAAATCGTTTATATCCGAAACATGTTGAACGAACCAATCGTAACTTTCAAACCGTTTCGCTACGTCTTCCGTAAAGGCGAGGGAAGTTCGTCCTTCAATAGTAATAGTATTGTTGTCGTAAAACGCGATCAAATTATCGAGCTTGTTTCTTCCGGCAAACGAAGCGGCTTCGTGCGAAAGCCCTTCCATCATATCGCCGTCGCCCATCAGCGTATAAATTTTATGATTCAATAATTCGAAATTTTCTTTATTGAATTTAGCCGCCAGAAATTTTTCCGCCGCCGCCATTCCTATAGCATTCGCGAAACCTTGCCCCAACGGACCCGTTGTCGTTTCAACTCCGGGAGTTAAACCGAATTCGGGATGTCCGGGAGTAACGCTTCCCCATTGACGAAAATCTTTAATGTCGTCCATTGAAATGTCATAACCGGAAAGATGCAGCGCGCTGTAAAGGAGCATACTTCCATGTCCGCCCGAAAGAACAAATCTATCGCGGTTTTTCCAATTGGGATTTTTAGGATTGTGCTTCATCGCGTTGGAATAAAGCCAAAACGCCAGAGGCGCGCAGCCCATCGGCAAGCCGGGATGACCGGAATTCGCTTTTTGAATCGCGTCCGCCGACAATAATCTGATTGCGTTTATACTTTTTTCTTCAATGGTTTGATTTTCGAATTTCATATTTCCTCAAATATTTTTATTAATACTCACTAATAATTTCGCCGTCAACGACGGGAGTTACGCAAATTAACGGATTTTCCGGAACTTCAAATTTTTGAAATATTTCTTCAAACAATTGGAAGTGCATCCCTTTTGATTCGAGTTTGCTGAAGCTTTTGTATTTCATAAACTCTTTGCGGTCGTTCTGCGGAGCGTCGAATCTGTAAGCGGAATTAAAATCTTCTTTCGCTCTATTTTTCAAAAATTCAATTTTTTGATTATCCCCTTCGTCGCTTTTATACGCTTTGGCGCGAAAGCCCGTAACATAGTCTTTTTCAATAACCAAATAAATATTCAAAATTGTTTCCGATACGTCAAACGTCATTTTTCAGTTTTATCCGTTTTATTTAATAAAGCAAAAATAGAAGCCGCAACCGCCAAAAACAAGGCGAATTTGCAAAGGAAACTTTCGATGTAAGAAATAATCGGCGGAAAGAATAGAACAAAAAGAAACGGCGAAAGGAAGGAAAACAGATATCCCGAAAGGAGCAAACCTATATTGCGCTTGGCTTTTCTGCCGATATCCTTTTTTAACTCGGCAATCATAAGATACATGGCAATAGCGATCGGCAAGTAATAAAAAACGCCGTAAAGCTCCGGCAGCGGATACGAATATTCGGCAAAAAGAATTGTACAGAGCGTTACGTTCATTTGTCCCAGCACAAAAGGATAATAAATCGCAAAAAACAGAGGAGGCAAAAACAAAAATATCGAATATTTATTCCGTCTGCCGACTACGGTAAGTATCGTCAGCAATTGAATCGGCGGGAGAAGCGAAAGCATGATAAAAGCAAAATAGACCCATAACGACGAGGTAAGCCCGACATAACAAATCATAAATTCTAAAATCTGATAACCGAAAAGAAAAGCAATTAACAGCATCATCATTTTATTAACGCTGTTCTTCTCGGCGAAAATTATTACGTTTACAAGGAGCACAATTTCAATGCTCGCCCAAAGCAATGAAATTATCCCTTCCAGATTATCAAACATATTTTACCTTTTCCTTTCAAATTTATCCGCCAAATATAAAGCATTTTACAATTTAGAAAATCGGTTATTTGCAAAATATAAAAAGAGCCTCTTCGGAAGAACCGGAGAGACTCTTAAAAAACTCTTTATATTGTAAAGATTATTCTTTGGGACCAATCATCCTTTCGGGACGAACGTATTCTTCAAACTGCTCTTTTGTAAGTATGCCGAGTTCAATCGCGGCTTCTTCGAGCGTTTGATTGTCTTTGAACGCCTTCTTGGCAATCTTAGCGGCGTTGTCGTAGCCCACGTAAGGATTAAGCGCAGTCACTAGCATTAACGAATTTTTCAAAAGCTGCTCAATTCTGTCTTTGTTCGGTTTTATTCCGGCGACCATGTGATCGCAGAAACTGCTTGAAGCGTCGGCGAGCAATCTGATTGATTGAAGCAGATTGTAAATCATCACCGGTTTGTAAACGTTAAGCTCAAAGTTTCCGCTCGCTCCGGCAATCGTAATTGTTGTGTGATTGCCCATCACTTGCGTGCAAACCATCGTCATTGCTTCGGCTTGAGTGGGATTTACTTTGCCGGGCATAATCGAGCTTCCCGGCTCGTTTGCCGGAAGCGCGAGTTCGCCGATGCCGCTGCGGGGACCGGAGCCCATCCAACGAACGTCGTTGGCTATTTTGAAAAGAGATGAAGCAATCACGTTCACAACGCCGCTGAACTCGACAATTGCGTCGTGCGCCGCGAGAGCTTCAAATTTGTTGGGAGCGCTTGTAAATTTTTGTCCGGTTAATTCGGAAATTATTTTAGCGGCTAAAACGGCAAAATCTTTGTGCGTGTTTAATCCCGTTCCCACAGCCGTTCCGCCGAGCGCCAATTCCGAGAGTCTCGGCAAAGCCGCGTCAATTCTAGCCAATCCGTTCGTAAGCTGCTGAACGTAGCCGGAGAACTCTTGTCCGAGCGTTAGCGGCGTGGCGTCCATCAAATGCGTTCTGCCGTTTTTAATTATGTCTTTGAATTCTTCCGATTTGCGCGCAAGTTCGTCGCGAAGTTTTGTAAGCATTGGAATCAATCTTCTATGCGTTTCCTCAACCGCGGCGATGTGCATTGCGGTTGGGAAAGTGTCGTTCGACGATTGCGCTTTGTTCACGTCGTCGTTCGGGTGAATGGGCGTTTTACTTCCCATTTCGCCGCCGGCAATTTCAATCGCGCGGTTGGAAATCACTTCGTTGGCGTTCATGTTTGTTTGGGTTCCGCTTCCGGTCTGCCAAACCACGAGCGGGAAATGTTCGTCCAATTTTCCTTCAATCACCTCGTCCGCCGCTTGAACGATTAAATCTTTTTTATCGTCCGGCAGCATTCCCAATTGATTGTTGGCAAGCGCGGCGGCTTTCTTTAAAATGCCCAACGCTCTGATAATTTCGCGGGGAAATCTTTCTCCGCCAATCTTGAAATTCATTAAGGATCTTGCCGTTTGCGCGCCGTAATATTTGTCGGCGGGAACTTTTACTTCGCCCATCGTGTCGCGTTCAATTCTATATTCCATTTTTCACCTCAATTAATGATTTTATTTGATAATGAAAAATAATCTAAAAGGATAGGAATATCAATTTATAAGAAACGCTTGAAACGGAAACGAACCGACTATTTTTTTTCGATTCCGTATTTAGCAATTCGCTCCCGGATAACATTTTTTTCCATGTTTATTTGTTCGGCTAATTCTTCTTCCGAAGGGAGATAAAGTTGATATTTTGACGCGAAGAGCTGTTTGCTTTCGTTTAACACGGAATATTTGACGACGGTTTCGTTTTTTGACGAACAAAGTATTATCCCGATTGTCGGGTTGTCTCCTTCGACTTTGAATTTATCTTCATACATTCTAACATACATATCCATTTGCCCGATATCTTGATGAGTTAATTTTCCGATTTTCAAATCAATCAGAACAAAACATTTCAATATGTAATTGTAGAAAACCAAATCAACATAAAAATCCTCGTCTTCCGTAATAATCCTTTTTTGTCTTGCGACAAAACTGAATCCTTTTCCCAATTCAAGTAGAAAGTCGTGCAATTTGTCTATTAACTCATGTTCCAAATCCGCTTCGCGATAGACTGCTTTTTCCTTCAAATCTAAGAATTCAAGCACATAAGGATCTTTCAAAATATTTTCCGGAGATAGTTTAGCGGCTTCTTCATCAACTTCTTTTTTTACAGGAGATTTATCTTTACTTTTTAATAATCTCTCATAATAAAACGAATTGATCTGACGCTCCAAAACTCTGGTGCTCCAACCGTTATCCGCGGCTTCGTTCATATACCATTTTCTGGTTTTCTCGTCTTTAATTTTTAGGAGTTGTCTGTAATGAGTCCAAGATAATTCCGTTCGCAAAGTTTCGCTCAATTGGTCGCGCAGCGCGTAACCTTTTTCACCATTCCCCAATTGGTGCCGCAGTGCGGCACTAATTGGAAAGCTAATATAAAAAAGACGCATTCTTTTTAGATTTGTTTCATCAAAACCCGCTCCAAATTCTACGACCAATTTCTTAGATAACTCTTTCAATAAATATTTCCCGTATTCCGCGCGCTCTTTGCCTTTCTGTTCTTCTTCGACAATAATTTCGCCGATTTTCCAATACGCCGCAACCATTTCGAAATTCACATTCCGAATAACTCGTTTGCGCGATTCTTCTAAAACGCTTCTAATGGAATCGTAAACGTTGGAAATATTTTTATTTACGGTTTTCATATTTCGCTAAAATGTTTTTTATCAAATATCGCAGCTGTCTTTAACGGGCTTAATTTTGCCGACGAGATTTTCGAGTTCTTCTTCCGTCAACACTTCTTCAACTTTTGGAAACACTTCTCTTTCCTCTTGACGTACGTGGTTTGTTAGCATTTCGCCAAACCGGTCAAGATTTTCAACGAGGTCGCCCTCCTCAAGCGTTTTAACGGCTTCGGTTATTTTTTTATGCTGAGCAAGTATGTCGTCTATCATCGCGTCCATTTCTTTGCTGCGTCCTCTCGCCAAAGGGAAAACAATTTCTTCCTCGTGTTTGAAATGATCGATCAGTTCCAATTTGTAAGTCCGTTTCGCGTCTTGCAGTTTTTCTTCGGGGGACTGCATTC
>JAADIR010000075.1 GCA_013151245.1 Chlorobiota bacterium | reverse complement strand
AATTCGCGAACGAGATTGAAATTT
Source organism: Chlorobiota bacterium (assembly GCA_013151245.1). Taxonomy (GTDB): domain Bacteria; phylum Bacteroidota; class Ignavibacteria; order Ignavibacteriales; family Melioribacteraceae; genus JAADIR01. The sequence continues at coordinate 5,278 of JAADIR010000075.1, read as the reverse complement.
TCTTCCGGCTGCATCGTATATCCGAAAACGTCAACGAAAATATCTCTTAAAAATCCGTCTTGGTATTGCTCTTCTTTCAGTTCCTTGATTTTTTCAATTTTGGCGGCGTTGTAGTTTTCTTTGAATTTGTGATACGCCTCTTCGATTTGTTGAGCGTTGATATTTTTCAAACGCTTGTTTATTACTGATTTTTGAAACAGCGGCATCGCATTCCCGAATGATAATAACTGTAAAAATACAAATTATTTTTGAAAGGTTTAAGCGTATTTATTTTTTGGTATATCAGAAGTAGGTAATTATTTACCGCCGCGCTTGGCATACTGGGCAAATAATATCGCACCTACGGCGCTTTTTATTTTTTGCAGTAGTGGTTTGTTACCATTATTTCGCATCTACGATGCTTTCTTAAGATTGAAGTTGCATTCTGTTTTGTTCAATTCATTACTTGTGTATGTTATTTCAGCTTCATAGGAACAGAGTTCGTTTCCGCTCATTTGTAACACAGATTGCTTGCAATCTGTGATTTGAAAAAATACAAGCTGCAGATTGCGAGCAATCTGCGCTACAGCGCTTTTGCATTTAATTCTCCATTGTCCATTATCCATTATCAATTATTAAGTATATTTACGCTTCATAATTTTGAATATTTTCTAAAAGATCAACGAATGAAAAAATACGCTCCGCTGTTTGTTATTTCGGCGGCTACTCTTTGGGGAATCGACGCGATCGTTCTGCGTCCGTCGCTATACACTCTTCCGGTTTCGCTGGTTGTGCTTATCGAAAGCGCGCTGGCGGCTTTCTTTCTGCTTCCTTTTTCACGGAAACACTTTGCGGAAGTTAAAAATCTCGAAGCGAAAGATTGGCTTTCGTTTTTAGGCGTGGGATTTTTCGGCGGCGCAATCGGAACGATGGCTATTACCAAAGCGCTTTTCTTCGTGGGATTTGTTAATCTTTCAATCGTTATTTTCATTCAAAAGCTGCAGCCGGTTTTTGCTATCTCGCTTGCGGCGATATTTCTGAAAGAACGGTTATCGAAAGATTTTTTTCTTTGGGCGGGACTGGCAATCTTCGGCGCTTATCTGATGACGTTCGGATTCAATTTGCCAAACACATCGCCGGAACACGCCAATTGGCAGGCTGCGCTTTTCGCTTTGATTGCCGCGGTTTCTTTCTCAGCTTCTACGGTTCTGAGCAAACGCGCATTGAAAAACGTTTCCTATCAGCTGGGAACAAATCTCCGTTTTATCCTTACTTTTATCGTGATGATTCTTTTTGTATTATCGTTGGGCGATTTTCATGCCGTCGGCTCTATTTCTGAAACTCAAATGGGAATATTTTTGTTGATCGCTCTTTCGTCGGGCGTTCTTTCAATCTTTCTTTACTATTACGGGCTGAAAAGCATAACGGCTTCGCGCGCGTCAATTTACGAACTTGCTTTTCCGCTGGCGTCGGTAATACTTGAGTATTTTGTGCATGGGAAATTTTTGGGATTCGTTCAGTGGATTGGCGTGGCGATTTTAATTTTTTCCATATTTCGCGTTACTAAAACCGCGGTTTCTTATTAGTATTTTTCAAATAATGTTTACGTAGTTTTCCGCAATAAAATTAAAATAGCGGATGCAGTTTAAGAAGAATGATTGAATGGTTGTATGGATGAATGAAACATTCGTGTTTTTTTGGCTTTTTAGAGAATGATAATCAAGATTGAAAACGTCTCTCTCCTCTCGATAAAAAACAATCTGCGCTCCTTCGATATAACAAAGATGTACAAATTGTTATGTCTCGATCAACGGAAGTAAGATTGTTATTTGTTTTTGGTTCCGGCTTGTTCGGGTTAGGCGTATTTTCTCAAATTTTAGTCTTATTAAAATTAGAAGAAATCACAAGGGACAAAGAATAAGTAATAAATTCAGTCATCCTTCTAATTTTACCCGATTCTTTTTTCGATTCGCTCCAGCTAAAGTAAACAATTGATTTCAGCTGCGGAAAAAGCGCGATAGCTTCGTTCATCTCTTTTGAAAATTTCAGTTTTTCTTTTTTCAAGAATCTATCAAAATACCTTTTCAAAAGCGGATAGACAATCAGCGCCCAAAAAAGAACGATAAATACGGAACGAACTATCATCATCGCAACATGAAATGCAATATTCGAATCGAGGCTATCGTCCGTAAGAGAAACAATAATCATTGCGCCGGCGAAGACGAGAAATAATATCCCGCTACTCTTGAAAAATAATATTTTTCTCTTTCTTTTTTTTCCTTTTCTTTTCTCTAATTCCGTAAAGGTAAACTTTTCAAATCCGTTAATATCTATTATTTTGTTTGAGATTTTCTTCGGTAATTTTGCGGCTAAAACTCCCGCGGCTATTCCGCCGACCGTATGAAGAATAAGATATAAAATTATCAAATAGAAACTGTAATCAATATTTTGCGATAGCGAACCGCTAAGCATAAACTGAGCGACGACATAATTCACGAAAATATTAATCGATTCCCACAAAGTTAATCCGAACACAACCGTCAATATTATTATTTTCTGTATGCCGGAAAAGAGCAGAGCAAGCAATCCGAGCGAGATCGCCGCAATTCTATAGGAAAGGAAACTAAAAAGAATGTATCCCATTAACCCCTCGATAAAAACAGAAAAGTAAGCGGTCAACGGCGTATAAGGCGAAACAAAAGCTTTAACAAGAATGACAATGATCGTAGAATTAATAATTGTTTTTTTTTCTTTCGAATAATATGAGATTAACGAAATGAAAATAACGGCAAGACTGCCGTTAAATAATCCCGTAAACGGAATATGCATCGCATGGAGAATTCCGCCCAAAGTCGCTTCGGTAAAAGCCCAAAGAATTGTCAGCCGCCAAAGCGCCTGTTTATTTATATTATTTAAATTATGAGAATACGCGTTTGCAGATAACTCCATTCATTTCCTTTCTCATTCAACGCCAAGTTTGTGAAGATGTTCGCCAAGCTTTTTGTCCTTAAAGTCGAAATGATTAATGAACCATACTTTAATTCTTCCGAGAAATTCTTCCGAGATCACGCCCTTGTCGTCTTCTAAGGAATGCAGCGCGTCCAAAATGCTGTTGTAAAATCTTTCGTGCTCTAACTTATGCGAGATATAACCGGGATCGTTATATTCCTTCATCAGCCCTTCCTCTGTGGCAAAGTGGTCTTCCAAATGTCCTTTTAACCAAACGAAAACTTCTTTACTTTCTTCGAAAGTTAACTTATCAATTTTCTCATGAATTTCATTAACTTTTTTTACCAAAGTTTTATGTTGTTCATCCATTTGTCGAATTTTGGTTTCATATTCAGGTTGCCAATTAATAAAAGCCATATAGAACCTCCAACTTACTGTTCTTTCTTTGAATAAAATTTATTAAGATATAAATATCGGTTTATAGGATTTTAAGATATAGATTTTTTACGAATTCTCAAAATAAGATTTTAATTTTCTTTGGGAATTCTTGAAAACTTCAGGAATAATGTGATGATATAAAACGATAGTCCGACGACATAAATAATTAAGTACGTGAATGCGGCGCTGTCCAAATGAAAAGTTCCGTCTATGTTGCACTCGATAATTTTCCGCATAATCGCCGTTAAAAAAATTAGTGTAATCGCGGAAGTTGTATAAAGCATTTTCTTCAACGTCTTTATTGTCGTCTCTCTTCTCGCCGGGTGAAGCCAATAATCTTTATGGGGTAAATTAAAACCCGAATCGGAAATAATATTCATCAGTTTACTCAGACCGATAAAAAGGACGTCAAGAAAAAGGATCACTCCTATTGCGAACATTACAAAACTATTTTTGTCCATAAAAGAATTTGCTTCGCCGGATGCGGTGAAATGCGAAGCCACCTTTTCAGGGAGCTGATTATAAAATAGTATGGGCTGAAGAATTGCGATGATACTGATAATAATAAGCAACGCAAGATTTAAGTTAATTTTTTTCATCTGTTTATATTTTTATAAGTCGTCTCTCAAAAAACATACTCGACATGACAATTTGTTTATTTTGTCATTTCGAAGGAATCCCGATTGTTTTTTATCGGGACGACTGAAATATCTCCTTACTTACTAATCATCCTTTTGTGTGAGTTTCAATATTGTTTAACCTCAAATAGCGCAATTATAGTATTACAATTAAAATCTTTCCCGATAAAAAACATCGGGACAAGTAGTTTTTTATGCCTGCCGCGCGTAATTGCTTTTTTATTACACAGCGGTAAAGAAATTTTGAAGATTAATTTAAGTACGAATGAATGGATGATGGACTGAATGAAAAATTCAAATCGGTTGAACTGAAATAACTATTGTTACGTTCAAAATTCCAATTTTCCATCCGTCTCCGTTGCGCTTCCGGCTTCACTTTGTTGTGCGCCGAGACAAGCCGCCGAGATAAATTATCCATTATCCATTTTCCATTATCCATTGCGGTTTACCGCAATATGTTTTGCTTTCAAAATTAAGCTATGCTACGCTCAATAACAAAAGCGCAAAGTAGCGATTGCCGTCGGTCCAATACTTTTCCGGTTTGAATTTGTTCTCGCATAAATTTAAAAATCCGTCAATCGTATATTTGTGAGAATATTCAGTTTTTATGGATTCGCCCTTTTTGAAATGGAAAGTAATTCCAAAGCCTGTAACCGTCTGCTCTTTATCGCTGTAAAGAATCATTTCTATTCTGTTTTTTGAAAAGTTGTACTCCGCTCTATGTCGAAAACTATTAATTTCGAAATTGAAACCGAACTCTCCGTTTAATCTTGCGAGGATATTGAGATTGAAAGCAGCGGTAATTCCTTGAGAATCATTGTACGCTTTCAGCAAAACATCGACGTCCTTTTGCAGGTCAATGCCTATAAGAAGATAACCGTGCCGGTTTAATTCTGATCTGAGAATTGACAAAAACTTCTTTGCGTCTTTTTCTTCAAAATTACCAATTGTCGAACCGGGGAAAAACATTACTTTTTTTCCGGCTTCATAATAAGATTCCGGAAAGTTAATCTCTTTCGTATAATCGGCTGCTACGGGAATAATTTTCAATTGCGGAAATTCATCATTCAGTTTCTCCGCTGACGATTTAAGATGCTCTTCGGAAATATCTATCGGAAGGTATCCTTTAATTTTCGGAAGATTTCTCAGAATGATTTTCGTCTTTACGCTGCTCCCGCTTCCCAACTCAACAAAAAGAGTTTCTTCGTCGAATAGCGAAACTATTTCCTCTATGTTATCCCGAATGATTTTCGTTTCCGTTCTGGTCGGATAAT
>JAADIR010000300.1:1209-6536 GCA_013151245.1 Chlorobiota bacterium | reverse complement strand
CCGCAAACGGCAATGGACGCGAATATTCCCGTGATTGAAAGAGAGCTTGCCGCGCCCCTTTACGTTTATCAGCCGAGCGACCAGCCGTTCAGCGACTACGACAACATTTCCGGATTCGCTTGGCAGGTGCAGGCGTTGTATGATAACGGAATGCCGGCGGCTAAAAATAACGGAAAGAGCGAGGTATCGACCTTTACAATCGCGCCGACGCATTATAATTTCAGTTTTATAACCGATCCGCCCGTATTAAGCAAACCGGAAAATTTAAGCGAGGTAACCACAAAAACTCCAACATTTATGTGGTCGTACAAACCGAACCCGAACGAAGATGCGCATTATCGTTTGGTGGTTGTTCCGCTTGATATGTTTCAAATGCCGTCAGACGGAATTGAAAACAATCAGCCGGTTTACGCTAAAGTTTACGAATCTGTTCCGTGGATGTTTTTCCCGACGTCAGTAATTAATTTTGTCAATAACAAAGATTACGCTTGGCAAGTTCAAGTTCGAGAAAAGGGAACGGAAAAATTGCTGCGCGCCAGCGATGTAAGGACTTTTAAGTATAAACATTACGGACCCGCGATGGCTTACGTAAGCGGAAAGCTTCTCTATGAATTTGCCGACCCGGGCGAGTGGTCGGGCAAGCCTTTAAAAAACGCAAGCTTTAAACTCGTAAAAAAGTATTCGCTCCGTTACAATTCTCATTACAACAACACTAATTCGGGAGATCAAAGTCAGTCCGGAGAAATTGTTTTACCGGACGACTTCGCATGGCAAAACGGATTAGACGACGCCGGAGAAGTTGTCGCAATTGAAACGACGGACGGGCAAGGTAATTTCAGCTTTTCATTTATGGCTTTCGACAGCAGCGGCGTTGCGGTTAAGAGAAACGTAAATTATTACGCGTCGTCTTCTAACGCGGGAGAATTCAGAGACCAATATACCGGAGATATTTACGGAGAATATAGAATCATTCTCGATCATCAATATTCGTCATATTATTTAAACCCGACAAATAATATTGTTGTTCAACCGGATGAAACGGTTGACGTCGGAAACGTTTTTGCTTACGTGAGAAGTTATAAATTGACGGTTACGGTTAAGCCGACTGCATTGATAGGTCAGCAGCTTACGCACGAACCAATTCCGAATATGGTCGTTTATCTGATGCGTAAAAGCCGTCCGCCGCTTGTTCCCGAAGACGAGGCGAAACCGGAACTTTCAACTCCCGAAACAAAATTCGGAATGGAAGTGGTTGCAAAAGCTACAACCGGAGGATGGGGGGCAAATAAAGGGAAAGTTACTTTCACGCATTTGGTAAGAAACGCCGGAACGAACGATAAATATTATTATTGGGCGGAAAGCGATCCGGAAGCGGGAAAAGAAAATTACAAACTGCAGTCTGTCGGCTACTATTCATACGGATTTAGCGACGACGACGCGTTATTTAACAATGAATATGAATATCCGCAAGTTGAAAGTACAATTTACGCAATTCCCAAATTGCCCGAAGTTGCGGGAAAAGTTCTTCGCGGAGATTCGGGTCAGCCGCTTTCGGGCGCTTACGTAGAACTGTTGAAATTTGCGATTCTTTACTGGGCGGACGAAGCTCATTGGCATACTTACAATAACGGACTCTTTAAATTTTCAAATTTAATGCCGCACTTCAACAGCAGCTATAAAATTGACGGACCGATTCGAGCGTTGAGAATTTCAAAATACGGATATGTTACAAAGAAGATCGTTGTTGAAGGACGAGGATTAAGCAACTCTCTATTATTGGGCGAAAAATGGCACGACTACAGCATCGCGCTTGAACCGGCTTCTTCTATTGTCGGACGCGTTGTGAATGCGGATGGAGCGGGCGTTATGTCAAAAGTTACGCTGGTTGGCGGAGAAACGGTTGATACAAAAGAGGGCGGAATTGATTGGTCGACGCTCAGCTATGAGCCGACTTCATTTCAAGTCCGCTCGCCGAAAGGAAATCAAACCGTGATAATTGACCCGACTCCTTATTTTCCCCAATATTTCAAAGACACTGTTCGGATAAACGTTGTCAACAATCCGACCGACGCCGGCACGATTGTTCTTCAAAGAAAATCGCGCAAATTGCAAGTGCGCGCTTTTCAAGTTTCAATGTCGGGCGGATTTATCCTTCCCGGAAGCGAGAAAAAAATTTCCGGCGCACATGTTATTTTAACAACGGGGGACGGAGTTTTAATTGAAGATAAATTCGCAAACGCAAGAGGAGAAGCGTTTTTCGAATTTATTAACGCCAGCGAAAATTATATTGTTACGGTAAAAAGTCCATCGGAAGATTTAGATTTGGAAACAAGAGTCGTTGCGGTAACCGTTCCCGAATCGAAAGGGCGGAAGAAAGTAAACGTTTATCTCCCCAAAGCGGCAAAAATTTCCGGCTACGTTTACGTTGGAAAAGAGAATAATCCGGTAAATCACGCGCGCGTCTTTTTTACCGCGTCGCAGAGCGACGGAAGCGTTCTCGAAACATATACGAAACAGGACGGCAGCTTTGTTCTTCACAACGTTCCGCTCGGCAATTTTCAAACTTTCGCCGCGGCTAAATCGCAGTCGAATACAATAGGCGATTACATTACGATGAATATTACCGAAGCGGGAAAATCAAACGTGAATTTTCATCTCCGCGTTTATGAAGATATGGACATCACCCATCTTCTCGGCTTCCCGATTGAAGTAATGTCGTTAAGCGAATCCGGCGGCGTTAAAATTTCAGGAAACTTTATTAAGCTCGATTCTCTCAAAAATCCTCTTTTCTCGCCGGTAACGACTACCATTGGCTTTAATAATGTAGCCATCGAACCCGGGAATAAAACTACGTTTATGTTCGGAAAAAATATTCCGATAGCAATTCCCAAAACGCTTCCCGTTAAAACAAATAGTAATTCGATGACTCTAAAAGTGTTCAATGAATTTACATGTTCTCTCGAAGATCAAAATCTCGGAATAGAACTTCTCGGCGGTAATTCGGACGAAGGAGTTTTTTCGGGAAAAGTTTTTGTCGGCGAAGGGAACTTCAATATTCCGTCGGATAACTTTAATCTCAACGAAGACGGATTTTATCTGAAATCCGCCTCGGCAAACAATTTGAAACTGCCCGCGGTTACTTCAAATATGGCTTCTCCGTTTTCCGCGCCGAAAGGAATTCCGGTCGTGAATTCAAATAAAAAAGGAATCAAATATAAACTCTATTCTTATGAAGCCGAAGCGGAAAAAGACTCGTCGTTTTTAACCAAAACGGCGCTGAAGTTGAACACGGTTATTCATACGAATTTAGAAAAAGTTACGCCCGCCGATATTGCGATGAAAATAGGCGAAGTGAAAATTGAAAAATCGCAGATAGCCCCGATAACAAGCGACAAAAGAAAAATTAAAATGAATCTGGACGAATGGAAAATTGAAGGAACGAAATGGCTGCTGAACGGATATATTACCATTCTCGAAGGAACGCTAAAAACCAACGCGGTTGACGTTCCGATAAAATCGCTGAACATAGAACCGACAAAACTTTCAGGCGGTCAATTTGATTTAACGGAAATGTCGCTGCCCGGCGGAGTTCCGCTGCGCGTAACCGGAAATCCGGTTTTAAATTTCAACTCGGCGGAAAATTATTGGTTCCTATTTATCGGAAAAGGCAACGGGGATTATTCTTCGTATCTGGCGGATTTGCCGGGAATGAAATCGGGCGACAAAATCTTGATTGACGCGATAACGCTTACAAGCAAAGGGAAAAAATATTTCTCGCCCGTTTACGGACAAAGCGCAATCAAGGTTTACAAAGTCGGGCTTCTTTCCGCAAACGCAATCGAAGCGTTTGATAATTACGTTGAAATAAGCGGACTCCGTTTCGACATTCCAGGTTTTTCGCAGAACACGGGAATACGTTACGGAAAAGACAAAACCGGAAATCTCGCTTTGAAAATTGTTCCGCTCGGAATCAGTTTACAGGCAAAAGGCGTTCAGATGACGTTCGGCTTTAACGAAGAAGACGCCGCAACGCAGAAACTTGACGATTTCGGGTTCGTTGCGCGCGGAAGAGTTTTTGAACAAGGAAAGTTTACGCTGAACAGTTGGCTTTATCATACCGCGGATTCAACTTCAATTTGGGTGGAAACAAATCCAAAACAAACTTTGCCCATCGGCGGAAACTCAACTTATCTTGCAAACGTAACCGGTTCGATGAAAGTTTCCGGCGACGAGTGGACGAACTTCACATTCGCCGGCGATATGACCGGAACCAAAGGAGTTACCGACGATCACAAGCGAATGGAATTTATCGTTAAAGGAGAAATCTCCGCGAGCGGGCAGGAATTGGGCGTGAAGAATATCGACACGCCGTTCGGAAATATGTCGTGGACTTACGAATTTGAAAATTCGCGCTTAATCGGAACGCTTGAATTTCACACCGACGTAAGCGGCGTTCATATAGACGGGCAAGCCGAATCGCTTGTCGATCCCGACGGTTGGTATATTATCGCCGGCGGGAAAATGCAGCTGCCCGGGTTGGGACCAGCGCAAGCCGCAATATTGGTGGGCGACTATCCGCGTATGACTCAAAATGTGCGGGATATTTTTGCCGCTTCGTCTTACAAAAAAGGATTGCCCGCTTCGTTCGAAACGAAGATTAGCGGTTTCCTCTTTTCCGGCGCTATCGCTATCCCCGTGATCATTCCGAGTATTGATTTGGACTTGGTAATTCTTTACGCGAAATTCGGACTCGAAGCCGGCGGCGACGCACGGCTTTGGATGAGCTTTGACGAAGACGGGAACGAATACGGAATCGGACTGCTGGCGTTTGTGCACGCTTACGTTACCGCCGGTTCGATAACGTGCACGGAAGTTACGGCGGATGCGCGGGTTGAACTCGGAGCCGAAGGAAGTTATCAAACTTCAACCGGAATGTTTAGCGTTGACGGCTGCGGCGGATTTTCCTTGGGCGTTCACGTTATTCAAAAAACGCCTACGCCCGTCGGATGCAAAGGAACGATTTTTGACGAAGGATTCGATTTCGCTTTTCGCTCTTTACTGCACATTGACAGCGACGGGGGCAAGAGTTTGGATTTCGGTCTCGGAACTTGCAGCGGAAACTAAGATATTGAATAGTTAAAATTAAAAATAAAATTTTACGTTGAGAAAAATATGAAAAAATTAAGAATTGTTTTTACGGCGTTATTATTAAGCGGATTTGTTTTTTGTTCGACGGCTCAGAACAGCGGAAACCCTTACGGCGAATGGGGAAAAGCGGGAATCTTTTTAAAATTAACCGACGATTTGAACCAAATCAAATCGGGCGG
>JAADIR010000300.1:0-1181 GCA_013151245.1 Chlorobiota bacterium | reverse complement strand
TTCAGAACGGATCTGAATTCGGAAACGCCGCTCGGGAAAATTCACGCGCCGGCAAATAAAGAAGAGTTCGTCAAGCGGTTAAATCATTTTATTTCATATTTGCCGGATTTCAAAATTCCGCAACCAAAAATGATTGGCAGACTTTGGACGCAGTTCGAAAAGAACAAAACGCTCGATTCCCTTTATTATTGGGGCGCAATGCCGGTCGTTCAACTTTCTCTCGGCGCGATGTTTATCGACACTTTGGCAGAAAAGGGAAATTCGTATTCGTACATTGTAAAATATTTGGACGCCAACGGTAAAGCGGTAAAAGAGGAAAAATCGAACGTTGTTGAATTCGACGAAAAAGCGATTATTGGAAAAATTTATTTTGGACAATCCAAAATTCAAGACAAATATCTTTCAATCACGTTTGTTTCCGAGCCGATTTATCCTTCCGCGGTTGAGGTTTTCAGAAGGGAAAGCGTGAAGAAACCGTTCGAGAAAATATTTCCGATTGTCGGGCTGACGGAAAACAAAGGGAAATTAAATATAATGATTCTCGATACGGCGATCGATTCCGGTTCGGTTTATCAATATTACATAACGCCGGTTAATAAATTCAATTTGGAAGGTCAAAACTCCGACACCTCGTTTGTAGGAACTTACGATTTTTCGAAAGCGTTTATTCCGGGACATTTTACCGCCGACGGAGTTGATTCTTTACAAGGAATAAAACTCGGTTGGGATTCGGTCTATTATCCTTTCGTAAAGGGAATTGTAATTGAAAGAAGCGAAATATTCGATTCTCTTTTTTCGACGATAGCCGAAATTCCTCTAATGCAAACAAGTTTTGTTGATTATAAAACGGAGCCGATGAAAAAATATTTTTACAGAATGAAATTGATCGGAGCGCTCAACGAAGAATCGCCTTATTCCGTAAGGGTTTTCGCGATGTATGAAGACAAAACCGCGCCGCTGCCGCCTTTCGGACTTGCCGGCAAAGGTCTTGAAAACGGAGTTGAGTTGAGTTGGGTCGGAATAGAACCGTTTATCAAAGGATTTTACATTTACAGAAATAACGGCGTTGACGATAATCTTGAATTGATTTCCGATTTAATTCCGCCCGGCGATTCCCTTACCGTTTATCGCGATACAAGCGCCGAGCTGCAAGCCGGTTATACTTACGCTTATTCCGTGAT
>JAADIR010000261.1 GCA_013151245.1 Chlorobiota bacterium | reverse complement strand
AATGCGTTAAAAAGGAATACGCTGCTTGTCGCGTATATTTCAAATTGTTAATTTAAAAAATAAAATACGATAAAGGCATAATAGAACCAAATACAGGCAAGTTAGCGGAAAATTGTATCGGTTTGACGATAAAAAGAAAGAAATATTATAAACCGTCAACTTTTTTCAGAACGGAACAAAAAGACGCGCTTTCCCAACGACCAATTCCCAACGACCAATTCCCAATGACCAATTTCTATTGACCATTTCCCAATGATCAACCTCCTTACCCCGCCATTACCTCTATTTTTGTTTTTATGGAATTTACGGTTTCTCTTAAGTTATCGTCGAGTTTCATCTGTTTTTCAACGGAATTGAAAGCGTGAATGACCGTGGAGTGGTCTCTTCCGCCAAAATGGAGTCCGATTGTTTTTAAAGAGAAGTTGGTGAGCTTTTTGGAAAGATACATCGCAATCTGCCGCGCAAGGGCTATTTCTTTTTTTCTGTTTTTTTCGCGGAGACTGTTTTCGTCAACGCCCAAAACTTCGCAGACAACCGAGGCGATGAAATCGATATTTACTTTTGTGGTTTTTCCGGTGGATATTTCTTTAACCGTTTTCTTTGCCAGCTCAAAGGTGATATTCATAGAGTTGAGGGACGAGTTTGCCAAAAGCCTAATCAAACACCCTTCGAGTTCGCGGATGTTGGACGTGATGTTAGCCGCGATATATTCGAGGATTTCGCTTGAGATTTCTATTCCGAAGGAGGCGCTTTTATTCTTTAAGATAGCCATGCGCGTTTCGAAGTCCGGCGGCTGAACGTCCGCCGTTAGCCCCCACTGGAAACGGGAAATAAGACGTTCGCTCATCCCATTAAGATCTTTCGGCGGCTTATCCGACGTGAGAATAATCTGCTTTTGCGATTGGTGAAGAATGTTGAATATCTGGAAGAAAAGATCCTGCGTTCTTTCTTTGCCGATAAGAAATTGAATATCGTCTATAATCAAAACATCCATGCTTTTGTAGAAGTTTGAAAACTCGTTAACTTTATTCGCCTGAATAGAATCGACGAATTCGACGGTGAACGTGTCTGTTGAAAGATAGATAACTTTTTTCGACGGGAATTTTCTTGTGATCTCGTTCCCGATAGCCTGCACAAGGTGCGTTTTGCCCAACCCCACGCCGCCGTAAACAAAGAAAGGATTGAACGACGTAATGCCCGGATTCTCGGCAATAGCCACGGCGGCGGCTCGCGCAAGTTGGTTTCCTTCTCCTTTAATAAAATTGAAAAAGGTGTATTGCGGATTTAAATTCGATTCGACGTTTGTATCGGCTTTTTGAACTCCGGATTTTTTATCCAGATTAATAAGCGTTTGTGAAATCGGCTCGTCGTCAAAAATGGAAAGCTGATCCTCTTTTTCCTTATTAATAACGTAAATTATTTTTCCGCCTTCGCCGATTACGGAATAAATCACGCGGTCAATTAAAACTTTATAGTGTTCGTCAATCCATTCGATAAAGAAATTGTTCGGAACTTCTATTTTCAGAACTTTGTTTTCAAAGCTCAGCGGTTTTATCGGGATAAACCACGTGTTATAAGTAATTAACGGGAGGTTATCTTTAATTATTTTTAAGCACTCTTTCCAAATATTTTTCGGGTCGAACGAAGGTTGAACAGAGTTTTCCAACAATACTTCCATCTAAAAGTTATCCACAATTTTTAAACTTAAAAAAACAAAGATTTTTCGAAAAAAATAAAAAATCTTAAGTCCAATTAAAATATATCAACAAGTTATTAACATTAAGACAAGCACATTAACGCATTGAAAATAAAGAAGTTACAAACGACGCTTAAACGAAATAAACATTTATACACAAATATAGCCGGAATATTAAGGACCGAACGCGCGCGTGAAACGTTTCACAAAATCAACTTATCAACATGTTATTAACAACAATTTTATACCCCCCGTAAGCGATGTGAAAATATAATTAATCCTCAAACTGTGCAAATAAAAAGTGAAAAAAAATTATAACTTGTTATAAAATAAGCAGATAAAAATTTTAGCATAATAAGTTATTTTTCGCCAACTTTGAAACTGGAAAATCAATAATTAATAAAGGCGGAAAATGAAGGTTGTAATAACCGGCGGAGCGGGATTTATCGGAAGTAATTTGGCGGAATTTTTCACGGAAAGAGGCGTCGAAACTCACGTGATTGACAATTTAAGATCGGGGTTCGAAAAAAATCTTGACGGATTAAAAAACGTTGTCTTTCATAAAGGCTCGATAACTGATTTTGAGCTTGTCGAAAGAGTTGTTGAAGGAAGCGATTACGCGTTCAATCTCGCCGCGCTTATTTCCGTGCCGGAATCGCTCGAAAAGCCGGAAGAGTGCGTGGATATTAACGTTAAGGGACTTCTGAACGTTTTGAAAGCTGCGGAAAAGCACGGCGTTAAAAAGGTTGTTCACGCAAGCAGCGCCGCGGTTTACGGCGACGATCCCGCTTTGCCGAAAATTCCCGAAATGACGCCGCAGCCGAAAACGCCTTACGCAATCACAAAATTGGACGGCGAGTATTATCTGAAAATGTATTATGAAGAGTTCGGGCTGAATACCGCAAGTTTAAGATTCTTCAACGTTTACGGACCGAAGCAGGATCCGAAAAGCCAATACGCCGCGGCTATCCCGATTTTTATTTTCAAAGCGCTGAAGAACGAAGATATTACAATTTACGGCGACGGCGAACAAACGCGCGATTTTGTGTTTGTTAAAGACGTCGCAAAGGCGTTGTTCCTGGCTGTGGAAACCGAAAAGGCGAATTCCGTTTACAACGTTGCCAACGGAAGCTCGACGACAATAAAAAAGCTCGCAGAGAATATTATTGAATTAACAAATTCGAAAAGCAAAATCAAATTCGCGCCGGAAAGGAGCGGAGATATAAAACACAGTTTAGCATCAATTGAAAAAACGGAAAAAGAACTCGGTTTTAGCCCTTCAATTTCTCTTGAAGAAGGATTGTTGAAAACGATAGAATATTTTAAAAAGAGAATGGATGTATGAGTGAATGGTTGAATGATTTATGAGGTTCACTCATACATACATTCATACAACCATTCAGTCATTCTTAATTTAAAAGGAAAAATAGATGAAACGAATCTTAATCGTCTTCACCGGCGGAACGTTTTCGATGAAAATAGACGAAAAGACCGGAGGCGCGGTGCCGTATTATCAAGGAGATCAGCTAATCGAAAAAATTCCCGAAGCTAAAGGATTGGCTAACATCTCGATTTACGAATACGGAAACTTTCCGGGACCGCACATGACTCCTGAAAAAATGTTTGATTTATCGAAAAAAATCAAAGAATTTGTCAAACGCGACGACGTTGACGGAATAATCGTAACGCACGGAACGGACACTTTGGAAGAAACGGCGTATCTGCTCGATTTAACAATAAACGCACCGAAACCAATCGTCGTTATCGGCGCAATGAAAACCAGCAGCGAACCGGATTGGGACGGACCGCGCAATTTGGTTGACGCGATTCACATAATCAATAATCGCAACAGCGAAGGTTTGGGCGTTCTCGTTTGTCTTAACGGAGAAATAAACGCCGCCAGCGAAGTAACAAAAACTCACACCGAAAACGTGGAAACGTTTCACAGTCTCGATTTCGGCGCGATGGGTTTTGTGGATAGGGGACGCGTCTTTTTCAACCGCGCGCCGCGTAAATTGGAACACATTGAAACCGATAAAATAGTAACGAACGTTGACTTAATTAAAACATTCGCGGGAATGGACGACAAGTTTTTCCGTTTTTCAGCCGATTCCGGCGCCGAAGGAATCGTATTCGAAGCGATGGGCGTGGGGAACGTTCCGCCGAAAGCGTTCGAAGGAATTAAATATGCACGGCGGAAACGTATTCCGATGGTCTTAGTTTCCCGCTGTCCTATGGGTGAAACTTTGGACGCTTACGGTTATCCGGGAGCGGGAAAATGGATTAAAGAGAATGGAGTGATCTTCACCGATTATCTTAACGGACAAAAGGCAAGAGTTAAGCTGATGCTCTGTCTCGGCAAAACCCGGAATGAAGATGATTTGAGAAAAAGATTTTGAGTTGACGTCCGATAAAATGAAAATCCTAATAATAAAAAATATTTCCCGCGAAAGTCCGGGCTTATTGGAAGACGTTTTGTTAACGAGGTCGATTCGATACGACGTTATTGATTTAAGCGCGGGCGAAGAATTTCCCGAATTGAAAGATTACGGCGCGGTTGTCGTATTCGGCGGACCGGATAGCGCAAACGACGAAACGGAAAAAACACAAAAGGAACTGTCGCGAATAGCGGAAGCGGTTGACTCAAAGATTCCGTATCTAGGAATTTGCTTGGGAATGCAGCTGCTTGCAAAAGCCGCCGGAGGAAAAGTAGTTAATTGCAGCGCAAAGGAGATAGGCTTTTCTGCGCCGGACGGAAATAATTTTACAGTCGAACTTACCGACAAAGGGAAAAACGATCCGCTTCTTGAAAATCTCGGCGATTCCATCGAGGTTTTTCATCTTCACGGAGAAACGGTTAAACTCACGGACGAAATTTCATTGCTGGCAACCGGAAAATTTTGCGAAAACCAAATAATAAAAGTCGGCGAAAACGGATATGGAATTCAATCTCATTTCGAGCTTACGGCGGAAATGCTTAAACTGTGGTTGGAGGAAGACCCCGATCTCCAAGAATTAGACAAATCTCAAACGCTGAAATATTTTAAGAAAATAGAGAACGAATATTCCGCGGTGGGCAGACGTATTTTTAACAATTTTTTAGACCTTTTCCGCTAATTAACCCGCGCCTCGGCGAAAGACGGGTTCTTAAATCGAAAAGAATAAAAATGAATGAAAGCGCAGTTTTCACTGTCGCTTTGATTTACGAATATCGAACAAGGATTTTAGATTTTAGAAGTAAAAAAATCTTAATTTAAAAATCTCCGATAAATCGGAGCAGGCTGTTAATCATTATTCATTGTTGAGTCTTCTCTAAAAAGCAATAATTGATGATTGTCATTGCGAGCTGCGCGAAGCAATCTTTTGAATTCAGCTAAAAATTAACAGATTGCTTCTTCCGATAAAATCGTAATCGCAATGACAGCTTTACGGAATCCGAAAACTGCTTTGATTTCAGTATATCTTATTTTGCGGAAGTTCTAATATAAATTTTCTTTGCCGCTGTGTAATAAAAAAACAATTACACGCGGCAGACAATAAATAACAACTTGTCCCGACGCTTTTTATCGGGGAGTATCTAAATTGTAGTACAATAACTACGGTTCTTATTAGTATTTTTGAATACTCTAAACTATTTTTGTTTCTAAATTTGCAAACACAATGTAAACACGAAAGCGAGTTTTTTTGTTATTAATTGAAATCATACCGAACAAATGCGATTTCTGCGGCTGCTGCGTGGGAGTTTGTCCCGAAGACGCAATTGAATTGAAAGAGAGCGAAATAATCATCAGCGAAGAACTTTGCACAAACTGCGCTAAATGCGTTTGGTCTTGCCCGATAGAAGTTCTCCTTTTCAACAAGGAAAAATTAAGGAACGCCGATGAAAGATAAATACGATGTAATTGTAATTGGCGGCGGACCGGCGGGAAGTACGGCTGCAAGATTTGCCGCCGAGAAAGGCGTTTCGGTTCTTATGCTGGAAAAAGATAGGGAAATCGGAGTTCCGGTGCGCTGCGGCGAAGCCGTTAGTAAAAAAGGGATTGAAGAGTTTATTCCTTCCGACGATAAATTTATCGCAACGGCAATAGAAAGATTTTCGATGATTGCGCCCGACGGTAAAGAAGTAATTCTTCCGCTCGAAGAAATCGGCTACATATTGGAGCGACGAATTTTCGATTACGAACTCGCAAGACTCGCAGCGGAAAAAGGAGCCGAAATAGTTACGAAAGCTTACGTCAACGGATTGCTTTTCGACGGCGACGCGGTAAACGGCGTTAAGGTAGAGCGTCTTGGCGAAACAAAAGAGATTAAAGCGCAAGTGGTTATCGCAGCCGACGGCGTGGAATCGCGCGCAGGCAGATGGGCGGGGCTGAAAACCGTCGTAGATTTCCGCGATATGGAATCGGCGGTTCAATACACGGCGGCTAACATTCCCGTCGATCAGAATACGTTGTATTTTTATTTCGGAAGGGAAGTTGCGCCGGAGGGTTATCTTTGGGTTTTTCCGAAAGGCGGAAACAAAGCGAACATCGGAATAGGCGTTAGCGGATTAATCGGAAAGAAAAAATCGGCGCTCTCTTATCTTAACGATTTTATGAACAGACATTATCCCGACGCTCCAATTCTTACGACGGTCGCCGGCGGCGTTCCTTGTTCCATTACGCTTAAAAAGATTTCCGCTCCGGGAATAATTCTCGTTGGCGACGCGGCGCGGCAGGTTAATCCGTTATCCGGCGGCGGGATTGTCAGCGGGATGATTGGCGGGATGATTGGCGGAGAGACTGCGGCTGATTCAATTAAAATGAAAACGCCGAAACATCTTTTAACTTACGATAAAGCTTGGGACGACCGGCTTGGCAAACGTCACCGCACATTCGACCGATTGAAAAACGGGGTTTATAATTTTTCGGATAAAAAGTTCAACGCTATCGCCGCCGCCGCTTTGAAAATACCGCAAAATAAAATAACGCTCGGCTCCCTTTTCAAAACGGCGTTGATTAATCAGCCCTCTCTTTTAATTGACGCGGCGAAAGTCTTTTTTACGAAATGAGAAAAATTTTAATTGATATTATCGAAAGATATTTCGACGGAATAATTTCCGATTGGACAAGTAAGCTCGAAAATGAATTCGACCGGAAAATTTCACGCGGAAAATTGAAGGATTTATTAGAAGATGTTCTGCGGAAAATTGTATCCATTTTGAAAGCGTCCGAAAAAAATGCGGACGAGAAGATTATCGAACTAATGTATAACCGTTTTGAAGGTTGCGGCTTCAATATTTGGGAAGTCAGCCAGGTTTTCAGTCAAGGAAAATTTATCCTCATAACTTTCATCGAAAAGCGGGAATTTGAATACGATCCGATAATTATAATAGGATTTTTGAACGAAGGGATGGAAAATATTTTTTCGCTCATTGTGATGAAATATCAAAAATCGCTCGAGAATAAATTCAGTAAAGATAAACGCAAGCTGCTGAAGAAGCTGACGCTAAACCAGAAGTATCTCGAAACGCTGCTCTACGGTTCCGACGCGGCAATTATGATTATTGACGAGAACGAAAAATTTATCGCATGGAATAAAGGCGCCGAAGCGATTTTCGGATTCAAGGAGAATGAAATTATCGGGAAACCGTCGTCGTTCCTTTTGCCGACTAAAGAAGAATTCTCCCGCGAGTTGGAAAGAATAATAGCGACCGTTGAAAAGAAAGGCTCGTTGAAAATTCATGAAACGGAAAGGCGGACAAAGGACGAGCGCGTAATCCCCGTCACGCTTACGGTTACGCGGCTTGAGGACGAGAACGGCAAGTATATCGGGCGTTCCGTAATTATCAAAGACGTAACCGAAGTGAAAACTTTGCAGCGCCAAGTTGATCAATCGGAAAAGCTCGCGGTTATCGGGCAGCTCGCCGCGGGAGTCGCTCACGAAATCGGGAATCCGCTGACCGCCATATCTTCCGTCGTGCAGCTTCTACAGAGGAAAGCCGACGAAGAATACTTCATCGATCAGCTCGCGGTAATTAAAGAAAACATCGACCGCATCTCGCGGATAGTAAGAGAGCTTGTCGATTTTTCCCGTCCGCCGAGTTATGAAGAAACCGCGGTGGAAGTGACCGGGATAATCAAAACTGCGATGGGCATTGTTAAATACGACCGGCGGGTAAAAAACGTTGATTTTGTAGCCGAAATTTCCGAGAACCTTCCGAAAGTAAATATCGTTCCCGATCAGCTTTTGCAAGTCTTCGTTAACATTTTAATCAACTCTCTTGACGCAATTGAAGGAACCGGTATTATTCGAGTAAGAACTTATTACGAAAAGGGAAAAGTAAAAACCGAAATTGAAGATAACGGCTGCGGAATGGACAAGAGAATCATTAACAAAATTTTCGATCCGTTTTTCACTACGAAGCAAGTGGGGAAAGGAACGGGGCTCGGACTCTCGGTAAGTTACGGAATCGTAAAAAAGTTCGGGGGCGAAATAAAAGTGGAAAGCATTCCGGGGCAATTCAGCCGCTTTACGGTTGACCTGCCGACGGCGAAATAAAAATCAAGAAAAGTAAATTTACATCCGCATAACAATTTACCGTTCTTTCTTCGCTAATTCATTTTTAACGTAAAGGAATTCGTAATAATTCCAAAACGGCGAAGAGAATTTTTTCACGAAAGTATATTTTTTGAATCTCTTGTCTTTTACAATCATGGCGACCGTATTTCCGTTCAGCGAAGTTTCGGGGCGTTCAAGTTTCCTTTTGTTCAAACTTGTCATTACAAGGATATCCGCGTCCGTCTTGAAAAAGTATTCCACTTTCTGCAAATCGTTCATTTTCCCTTTGTGGGAAAGGGTTTCGTCGTTCAGCCCCCCGAAATCAATTACGGTTTTCACTTTTGAAAAATAAGGAATTGCGCCGGCGTCCGCGTGCACTAAAAGGGTTGAGTTCTTGTCGTAATGATCAAAAATATATTTCCCCGCCCGGATGTGAATGTCCTCTAGCAATACTTTCAACTTAAATGAAATGTTTGTTTGTCTTTCAAATTGCGAAACGATTACTTTAAATTGGAAAAACGTCAAAATTAAAACCAAAATAATGTAAGCCTTAACTGTTAGCGGAGCGGATTTTGAAAACTCTTTAAAATGCTGAATTCCGAGTTCAAGCGCCAAAGCAAGAGTTAAAAGCAAAGCCGGAAATACGGGAATGAAAAATCTATTTGAATAATTCATAAGTAAATCCGAGAAAAAGTAGGTAAATGTAATAATAAAGCTGAAAAGAATTAGGGGCAGAAAAACATACAAAAACTCAATTGAGAGCGGAGCAAAATTTCCGCTTTTAAGTTTATTCCAAATTTTGTCCAAATTAGAGAGCAGCAAAACGGCGGCAATTAAAAACGGTATCCCCAAAAAATTAGCGAGGAATTCCATGAACGAATGAAAGGATTTATAAGAAAAAGTAAACGCCCCCGTTTTCAGATAAAAAGTATTTGGCAATAATTGTCCGTAGTAATCCCATCTCCAAAGAAAATAAATCGCAAAAGGAATTAGGAAACCGGCGCCAAGCGCGACAAAAAATTTTTTAAGATGAACTTTTTTTGCGGAAAAGAAATAAAGGAAAGAAAAAAATGAAATCAGCAGCGCAAAAAGAAATCCTTCCGGTCTGATTAAACTGATAAACAGCAGTGAAATCGACCACAATATTAATTGAACGTTACCCGCCGGATTAGAAGTCAGCAGATTAAACGAATAGTAGCTCACAAAAATTATGGCTGCGGTAAAAAGCATCGTTTCCAAACCGCTGAATATATGAGTGTACATCACGGGAGTTACGGCATACAGAAGAATAACGATGGAGCGGACAAATTCGCTTACGTTCATTTTTTTAATAAAGAGGAAAAGAAAAATTCCCCCGATGATGTAACTCAAAACGCCTATTGAATGAACGGCTGTTATGGGAGAGACGCCCATTTTCATTGCGGCGGCAACCATTATCGGCAGCGCAAATCCCGTATATCCTTCAATAGGATCAACGTTTAAGTTCCAGGTAAGCTGAGAGTGAAACGCTAAATTTTCAGAATACCGAAACATAATGTAAGCGTCGTCAACAAGCCATTTCGGAAAAAAAATCAACGCTCCTAATGCAAAAAGAATTGAAAACAGATAAATATATCGCGCTAATAGTTTTTCCGACATTCTAAACTTTGTGTTTGTGAAAATTATTGTGCAGCTAATCCGTTTGTTTTCTTGGTTGAAAACAATTAACAAATGGTTTTTTCAAAAATAGTTTATTCGGAATAAAATACCAAAAGAGTTTTTTGATGACCTGCAATTCGGGGTGAAAATTATTAACGCGATGTAAACCGTTGTCGCAGACCCGCGTTGGGAAAACTTTTTTTATTTCTCTATAATCTCTTGAGTCCTCTCTAAAAAGCAATAATTGATGATTGTCATTGCGAGTCGCGCGAAGCGCTCTTAGCGCTCTTTTGAATTCAGCTTAAAATCAACAGATTGCTTCGGTAAAAAACACCTCGCAATGACAGAAACGACCATTTTAGAGCGAACTCACCTCTTGTATTTACACATTTTCAATTAGGCTCCGAATTGCCGTTTAATGACGGACTTGTTTCTTTATGGAGAATAAAAATTTTATTTTACGTTGTTGAACTTTTTGAAACTGTTCGATTAAAATTGGTTTTATGAAACGGAGTAATAATGAGCGCAAAAATATTAATAGTCGATGACGAAATGGCAATCCGGGAAACGTTGAAATCGATTCTCGAAGAAGAAGGTTATATCTGTGCGGTAGCCGCCGACGGACTTGACGCCTTAGAAAAAATAGAAAACAATAACTTCGACGTTGTTATTTCCGATATCAAAATGCCGAATATGGACGGAATGGAATTGATGGATAGAGTAAGCAATATTTCGCCGGAAACTTTTTTCATTATTATGACCGCCTACGCGTCCGTTCAAACGGCAATCGACGCGCTTCGCAAGGGGGCGTATGATTATTTGATAAAGCCGGTTGAATTTGACGATTTGCTGATAAGATTGAAGCGGTTGCTCAATTATAAAAAACTGTCGCTCGAAAATAAAACTCTCCGCAAAAGAATTTCCTCTCCTTCGGGATTCACAAATCTTATCGGCGAAAGCCTCGCGATGAAAAACGTTTATGCGCTTATAGAGCAAGTTGCGCCGACAAACACAACCGTTCTGATTACCGGAAAAAGCGGAACCGGCAAAGAGCTTGTAGCAAAGGCGATTCATTATCACAGCAAAAGAAAGAACGAAGTTTTTCTCCCTATCAACTGCGGCGCAATTTCCGAATCGCTGATTGAAAGCGAACTGTTCGGACATAAAAAGGGCGCGTTCACCGGCGCTACGGAAGACAAACAGGGCTTGTTCAAAGTGGCCGACGGCGGAACTCTTTTCCTCGACGAAATTGCCGATCTTCCGTTAAACTTACAGGTTAAACTTTTACGCGCCTTAGAAGACCGCGCATTTTTGCCTGTCGGCGGAACAAAACCGATTGAAACAAACGTGCGCCTTATTGCGGCGACAAACCAAAATCTTTTCGAAAAGATGAAAGCGGGCGAATTCAGAGAAGACCTTTATTACCGGCTTAATGTCGTCGAGATACATCTTCCTTCGCTGAACGAGCGTTCCGAAGATATTCCGCTGCTTGTAAATCACTTCATTGAAAAATACTGCAACGAAATGGGGAAAAAAATTCTTCACGTGGATAAAGAAACAATGCGGATTCTCATCTCCCACAACTGGCGCGGCGGCGTAAGGGAATTGGAAAACGTTATCGAGCGCGCGGTTATCTTCGCCAAAAGCGACGTGATTGTGCCGGAAGATTTAACCGACAACGTGAAGAGCGAAATAAGCGAAATCGGCTATCCCGACGATTTGAAAGAAGCCGTGCGTAAATTTGAAAGTATGCACATTCAGAAACTCCTCAGCCACTTTGATTTTGAAAAAGAAAAAACCTCAAAGGCTCTTGCGATTGGGCTTTCATCTCTTTACAGAAAAATGGAAGAATACGGAATTCCGACAAGGGACGAAGCGAAAGAGGAATGAACGCGTAAAACGTTGAGACGAAAAACGAAGCAAAGGGTTTAGGCTCTTTAAAACGGGCGGATCGGCGATAACAAAAGCGCTCAAGGGCATTAGCCGCTTATCAACCGCCGGCAGAGATCCTCTAAAAAGAAAAATCCCGAAACGCGAACCGACGCCTGTTTCGGGATCCATAAAAAAGAGAGCGTTTGAAAATTCTACCCGTTGATCCAACTTAAAATAGGAATCAATTTTCCGAGATAGAAGAACAGCAGCCCGAAGCCGATCCAAAGCCCGAAGACCATTGCATAATATTTTCCGGTCGATTCCGACTTAAACATTTTTGCGTAGGCAATAGCGATAACCGCATAAGACCAAATTGAAAAGACGTCCAACTTGCTTAAAACAAATCCCATTATCGTCGATGTATCCGCGCTCATAAAAGTAGCGACGGACGTATCGGCAAAAAACTTATCCATAGCAAGCGCTAAAATCACTCGCACGATTGTTCCGAAAACGGAAATGTAGAACGTAAGTCCGAGCGCAACCATAGCGGTTTGATAAGTTCCTTCTCCTTTGAGCGCAAATTTTGACAGCAGAAAATATACTCCGGCAAGAATAAAAAAGACAATAAATACTCCGAGAATAGTTCCGATTACTTGAAAGACTTGTCCCGCGCCCATTTGCGCGTCCATATTATCTTGAATAGTCTCAAGCTGACTGTCCGCCTGTTCCTGCGTCATTTTGCCGCTATCGACGGCGTCTTGCAAACTCTTCTCGATTTTCGTCATCTGTTTTTCAACGATAGCTTGCTTGATAATAGGATTGCTCATCATGATGAAATTGGAAATAATCACAAATATAATCAACGCTAGAACGGGAAAGAGCCAATCCGTAGTCTTTGGAGGAAACTTTGAAATTTCCGCAAAAGTTTCTCCGGGACTAGTGAAGACGCCGGTTAATTTGTCAAGATGACTCATTTCATATTCGTCTTCCTCGTCGTCTTGTTCGTCGTTTCTTTCAGGTTCTTCGGGTAAAGTTTCGTTTGTAAAATCATCCATGCTATCCCCCAATTATTTGGTTTGATAAATGTAAAATAAAATTAACAATTTACGTTTCGATAACAAATAAGTTTAAAAAATTTATTTGATAATTATGATACACGAAAAAGTTTAACTTATTCAAACGAGAATAATCTTTCAAATAATTCCGGCAAAGAAAATTAGATAAAACAGAGTTATTGCAACCGACCTCTGAATTTATTAGAAGTTCTCCACACCGCTTCGCTTTTGTAATCGACAATGTAGATTTTCAAATCCGCGTCGCTCTTATATTTCACGAAATAAATAGTCGCGTCGGCTTGACTTCCGTATTGTTCGTAATGCCAAATTTCGTCTTTCCCTTTCGCTTCGGAGCGATATTTTGCGACGTAAACGAGAAGGTCGGCTTCGCTTTTGTAATCCACAACGTAAACTTTGACGTCCGCGTTTGATTTGTAGCGTTCAACATAAATTCCGCCGGCGAACGATAGCGAAACGGCAAGGAAAAATAAAAACGTCGTATATAGTATCAGTTTTCTCATATCTTATTAAAAGAATAATTGTATGGCTGAATGATTTGATTTCATTCAATCATACAGTCATTCAACCATTCAAAAACTCAACTTTTTTTTGACAAACACAATTCCTTCGTACAATTTACTTTAAACCGACGCGTTTTCAAATCCGGAATCTTTCACAAAAAGACACGAAGACGCGGTCAATTCGGGGAGCTCGCGCATCGCTTGGAACGACGGGTCTTCCGCGAGACCGAATATGTTTATGTCCGCCCGCGGCGCGGTTTTAACTGCGTCTTTGAAATTTC
>JAADIR010000086.1 GCA_013151245.1 Chlorobiota bacterium | reverse complement strand
GATTTTGAACGGGAACTTAATTCCGTCAACGTCTTTGTAATCTTTGAATTCGGTTGTCTGCGTAAACGAACCCTGCGGCGAAGTAACAGCGCTTACTTCTTTAACAAACAATCCGGAATCAACGTCGTAATATCTTGTTTTCTTTTTGCCCGAAGGATAAGTTAAAAGAACTTTATAAGCCTCTTTTCCGTTAACTTTTTCCATTCCGGTAAGTTCGGCTTTAACGTCGTGTTTGTCAAAATAGAGTTCGTCGAAAAGTTCGGAATCGACTTTCATATCTTTAACTTCGTCTTCCGTCATCGCTTTGCCTTTTCCGTTTGCCGATGATTTTCCTTTTTCTCCGTCAAAGACTTGCGTTTGTTTGAAAACTCCGGCGTCCAATACAAAGTGGAATTTATTTCCTTTTTTCTGCGAAACGGTAACCGTCAATTCCATTCCTTGAATATTTCCCTTCATAACTGTTTCTCTATCGTTAACCGTAAGCAGTTTATCTTTTCCGCCTATTGCTTTGATGTAATTATCAAACACCGTTTGAGCGGTAACGCCTTCGGGCAGAGCTTTTGCAGAAGGATCGTATTTGTTGCCGAATTCGTCGAGATAAATTATCTTTCCCGAAACCGTAAACTTTTTCAATTTATCGGCGACTTCGCTTCCATTGCCGACCACAAGCACGTAAGCGTTATTCGGCTTTACGTATTTCTTCGCCATCGCTTTTACGTCTTCAACCGTAACCGCGTTAAGATTCGTTAAATAATTTTCGTAATAATCTTTCGGCAAGTTGTATTTTTCAATGTTCAGCGCAAATCTTGCCACGGTTTGCGGATTTTCGAGCGAGCGTCCGAACTCTCCGGTTAAAAAATGTTTTACGGAATTCAATTCATCTTCGCCAACCGGTTCTTTTCTGATCTTTTTCATTTCGGCAAGGAACTCCGTAATCGCGCTGTCGGTTACCGCGTTGCGCGCTTCGCACGAAGCCGTGAACGAGCCTACCAATTCATCCGACGATAACGAGGAATAAGCGCCGTAAGTAAACGCTTTATCTTCGCGCAAGTTTTGGAACAACCTTCCCGAAGCGCCGCCGCCGAGAACTTGATTCATCACTCTCGCTTTTATTGCGTCGGGCGAACCTTTCTTTAAAACAACGGGATAAGTTATTCTGATAACCGATTGAACCGAAGCGGCTCTGTCAACCAACGCGGCTTTTCTGATCAACGGAGCTTTGGGAGTTTTATATTCGTGCGCCGGAACTTCGGCTTTTTCCCAATCGCTGAAATATTTATCGGCTAAGTCTTTTGCTTCGTCCAACGTTATATCGCCGACTATTGCAAGATACGCAACGTTCGGTCTGTAATAAGTCGTATAAAAATCTTTGCACATTTCCGGCGTTACGGAGGTTACGCTTTCTTCGGTTTCAATTTCGCCGTACGGATGATCTTTTCCGTAATCAAGAACTTTCTGAACGTTCGAGGCAATTGCGCTCGGCGAATCTTTTGAGGATTTGATTGCCGAGATGCTTTGCTTTTTAAGTTTTTCCAATTCGTCGGCGTTAAAGGTCGGATTGAGTAAAACGTCCGACATAATTTCCAGTAGCTTCGGCATGTGCTTTTTCAAAGAAGCGGCGTAAATTCCCGTTGCCGAAGTATGCAGCGTTCCGCCTATGAAATCGACTTCTTCGTCAATTTGATCTTTCGTTCTGTTTTTTGTTCCGCGTCCCAAAAGCTCTCCGGCAAGCGAAACGTATCCCGTGTGTTCGCCTTCGAGAATCGGGTCGTAATCCAACTGGAGCGAAAACGCGACGCGCGGCAGTTTATGATTTTCCACTACGATAACTTTCAACCCGTTATCCAACTGAAACGTATCGTATTTACCGAGTTCTATTTTCGGCGCGGGACCCGCTTCAGGCTGTTTACTTCTATCAACTTGACCCATAATCTGAAGAGTCAGGAAGAGCGATACAAGTAATACTAAAATCTTTTTATTCATAACAATTTCTCCAATTTAATTCTATTTCAAAATTATTTTTTCTCTTCCGATTTCGGCAAATAATAAAGGACCACTCTGTTTTCGGGCGTAAGATATTCTTTGGCGACGCGTTGAATATCTTCGCGCGTTACTTCCATATACTTTTCGAGTTCGGTGTTTATCAGATTTGTATCGTGAAAATAATTGTAATAATTAGCCAAACTTGCGGCTATGCCGGCAATCGAAGCGTTGCTCGAAACAAAATCGCTTTCAACTTGGTTTTGCAATTTTTCAAATTCATGTTCGCTGATTTCTTCGTTTTTTACTTTTCCCACTTCTTCGTCCATCGCGCCTTGCAAGCTATCCGCGCTTACGCCGGCGTTAGCTATCGAATACATAACAAACAAACCCGGGTCTTCAAGCGAGAAATTAAACGATCCCGAATTCAAAGCCAATTGTTTTTTATCGACAATGTTTTTATTCATTCTGGAACTTTTACCCGACGAGAGAAGAGTGTTCAGCATCTGAAGCGGATAATAATCTTTCCCTCCTTTTTCGGGAACGTGATAAGCGAAAAGAACCAGCGGAAGCTGAATGTTATCATAAACCGTATCTTTTACTTCGGCGGTTTGTTTCGGCTCTACAATTGTCGGTCTGTTCATCTTTTTCGTCCCTTTCGGGATTGAGCCGAAATATTCGTCGATCCATTCTTTTGCTTCATTAATTTTGAAGTCGCCCACTACCGTTAAAGTGGCATTATTCGGAACGTAATAAGTTTTGTAGAAATCCATAAATTCGCCGAGAGTCGCTTGATCGATATATTGCGCGGAACCTATCGGAGTCCAACGATAAGGATGAACTTTATAAGCGTGTTTCATTGTCTGCTCAAGGAACGAGCCGTAAGGCTGGTTGTCGAGGCGCTGTTTCCTTTCCTCTTTAACGACTTTGCGTTGAGTTTCAACGCCTATGCTGTCAACTTTAAGATGAAGCATTCTTTCAGATTCTAACCAAAGTCCGAGCTTCAATTGATTTGACGGTAGAATTTCGTAATAATATGTTCTGTCGAAATCTGTTGTTGCGTTAAGTTCGCCGCCGTTTGATTGAACGATTTTGAAATACTCGCCGCGCGGAATGTTGTCCGAGCCTTCGAACATCAGATGCTCGAAAAAGTGAGCGAATCCTGTTCTATCCGGTTTTTCGTTTTTAGAACCGACGTGATAAAAAACCGTAACGCCGACAATCGGCACCGAATGATCTTGATGAAGAATCACGTGAAGTCCGTTGTCCAAATCATATTCGGTAAATTCAATCTTTCTGCCTTGCGCAAACAACAATCCCGCAAAAACAAAAAGCATCAGGAATAAAGACATTTTTTGTTTCATTTTACACCTTTGTTTGATTTAAAATAGTTCAGTTAATTTTTCATACTTTCATAATTTTACATTGTCATTACGAAGGAGTTCCGATTCATCGGAACGACTGAAGCCTGTCCGCCGATAAGGCGGGCTTCATCCCTAAAAAACGGGATTCGCAATGACTTTGTTTTTTAATCATCGCCTTGCTTGAATTAAATCGTTTATATATTTCATTTTTTTGAATAGATGAAATTTAAGCCCAATAAAAATTTACATCGGAAGTTTAGACGCGTCAAATTAAGATTTGCTCCATAATTTTTCAATAATTTATCATGGAGAATGGACAATGGAGAATTGACAAAAAAACATTGAACGAATCAAGTCAAATTCGATCATAATAACGCGCCGTTAAAATCGAACGGGTTCATTGACGTATTTTTAATACATTTCCCTTTCAACCGCTTCGCAGAAAATATGCCCTATTGTAATGTGTCCTTCTTGAATTCTCTGCGTACTGACTGACGGAACAACAATTGCGATATCGACTAAGGCTTTCAATTTTCCGCCGCTTCCGCCAATAAGTCCTATTACCGTCATTCCCTTTTCGTGCGCCTTATCCACGGCTTTTATAACATTGACCGAATTACCGCTTGTGGATATCGCAATCAAAACGTCGCCTTTATTCCCCAATCCTTCCACGTTCCGCGCAAAAACGTTTTCGTAACCGATATCGTTTCCGCCGGCTGTTAAGTTTGAGCTGTCGGTCGTTAAAGCTATTGCCGGAATTGCCGGGCGTTCCAAATCGTGGCTGAGGCGAATCATAAACTCGGCGGCTATGTGCTGACTGTCCGCGGCGCTCCCGCCGTTTCCGCACAAGAGCAATTTATGCCCATGCTCAAAAGCGTCAACCAGCGTAGCAATTCCCGCTTCAATATCTTTCGAGCATTCTTTTTCTATCATCAGTTTAACAATCGAACTCTCTTTTAACGATTCGGAAATAAAATCTTTATATAACATAAAATTCCTTAATAGTTGATAATAATATTAACCGGCGGATTCGCCGTCCGGCAAAACAAAAAATCATTTATTGTGTATTGCTTCGGCTAGTTCTTTGATTAAAGCCCAGTTGTTTTCATCTTCCAAATGATTTCCGACAATCACAACCGAAGCGCCGGCGTTAACTTTTTCCGCCGCCGTTTTCGCGTCTCTTATTCCGCCGCCGACCATTACCGGAATTGAAACGCTTTCCTTTACTTTAGAAATCATTTTGTTAGGAACCGCCCAATCCGCGCCCGAACCGCCTTCGAGATAAATTAATTTCATTCCGAGATATTCTCCCGCAAGAGCCGTAGCGGCGGCAATCTCCGGTTTGTTCCTCGGAATCGGAGCGCTTCCGCTAATATACTGCGCCGTAGTGGCTTTCCCCGATTCAATCAACATGTAGCCGGTTGAAATCGGTTCGATTCCCATCCTTTTTATCGCCGGCGCGGCAATTACGTGGCTGCCGATAAGATGTTCGGAATTCCGTCCGCTTATCAGCGAAAGGAATAAAATTGCATCCGCTTTTTCGCTTATCTGATTAACGCTGCCCGGGAAAATGATCACGGGCAAATCCGAATATCTCTTTACCGTTTCAATGCTTTTCCCGATATCTCCGCGCGTCATCAAACTTCCGCCGATTAGAAATCCATCCACATCCGATTCTTTACAAAGCGGAATAAATTTTTCGCTCGTTTCTTCGGAAAGATTATCGGGATCCAAAACAATCAGAAAAGCGGCTCCCTTTTCGCTAATTACCTTTTTTAACCATCTATAAATTTCCATAAGCCTTAAATAAAATAAAATTTAAGTGATTTGAAAAATAATAAACTTTACGGAGAATCTCAGTAAGAAAGAGCACAATGGCAAGTACAATATATTTAAATATTTTGCCGCGAAAAATGAATTATAAAAGAAAAGTGCACTCAGGAAAGTAAATAAGTTCGAAACGGCATTCTTAATTTCGCGTCAATTCTTTTCTTAACCTAAAATTTTCACAGCCTAATTTTTATATTTGCAAATCAAACGGAACGAAAAAGATTTTAATAATGTTTTCATTTTTCTATTGAAAAAATAGAACTTCATATATATATTAGTGTTCTGAATTTAGAAGTTCTTAAAATTTTTATGCGGGAATAGCTC
>JAADIR010000225.1 GCA_013151245.1 Chlorobiota bacterium | reverse complement strand
GCCTGCGATAGCAGTTGAATTATCAATAGCCTCGAATGAAATTCGAGAAAAAAAAAGAAAAAGAGCGTTACAACTGCGGAGCAGGTAAATTTTGCAGCGGTTGGGGAATAATAAAAGAACCCTTTGAATAACCCGATAAACACTTTACTCGGGCGGGCGAAGCAAAATGAATAATTTAATTATACGCCATAAACAAAAATTTTAACTATCGATTTTAAACATTAGATAGATTTTGCGAAGCCCCCTAAAAGCAAATATTCTCCGCCTTGTATTTAGCCGAATTCCGCCCATCAAATTCGTAGTTGAACCTTTTAAATAATAGAAATTGTAATTTCTTTTTGAAGTCCGAGTTCAATTATTCTGTATAACGTTGAAAGTTGAATATCGCTTTTACCCGCTTCAATTCTGGAAATGTAGCTTTTTTTTGTCCCGGTTTTTTCAGCAAGTTGCTCTTGGGTTAACTTTGCTTTTTTCCTTTCTTCGCGCAGCATTTCGCCCAAACGGAAAGCTAAAGAATCCGCCTCAAATTTTTCTCTCCGTTTGCTTCCTTTTTTCCCGTATTGCTTTTCCAAATGTTCGTCGAAGGTAGTAATCTTTTTCATTTTATTTTCCGCTTCTTTTTTTCTAAAAAATATTCTTCTTTCAATTTTTTTGCCATATTTAATTCCTTTCTTGGCGTTTTCCGACTTTTTTTTGAGAACCCATTTATTAGAACAATAAGATTTCCTTCGTCAAAAAAACAAAATATTCTAAGATTATTTTTATGCGTCGATACTCTTATTTCATATAAATTATCGGTCCCTTTTAAATACTTTAGAAATTTAATAGGAACAATTTCAACGCTTCTTATCAAGTCAAGAACAAAATCAATTTTTTCTCTAATTTTTTGTTCTTGAAGAGAATAGAAGTCTATGAAAAAATCGCCGTAAAATATGATTTTTCTTTTCACATTTAAAGATAACTAATTAGTGAACATCCTCAAAGACGATTCTTCTCAAACATCTTTAATTGCGCTTAATAAGGATGAGAAAACTCTGATTCTCTGATGCGGCAACTCATAAAATATTTTCATTTATATCGATAAATTATTATCTTTTTATATTATTTTATTTTCCCGCGTTAGTATAACATAATTGTTTTAGGAAGTAAATCTTTCAACTTTTTAAGGAACAAAAAATGAAATTACAAATTGATTTTGTTTTACTTGCCGCGGTCATTTTTTTATTCATTAACCAATCCAACTTTGCTCAGCAAGATTCCACCACGGTTAAACTCGTTAAGATGGAACTTACGAACGGCGACGTTTTTATCGGCGAAATTATCGAGGAAAGCGACTCATTAATTGTTCTAAAAACTCTTTCCGATTTGAAGATCACAATTCCGGCGCGTCAAATTAAAAACAGAGAAGTAATTACAAAAAAAATGCACGACGGCGAATATTGGTTTGAAAATCCCAATCGAAGCAGACTGTTTTTTGCGCCTACCGGAAGAGCGCTGAAAGCGGGCGAGGGTTATTTTGCGGCTTACGAAATATTCTTCCCGTTTATCGCGGTCGGCGTTACCGATTGGTTGACTCTCTCCGGAGGAATGTCGCTATTTCCCGGCGCAAACAGTCAGCTGTTTTATTTCGCGCCAAAATTAACTCCTATTTCAGTTAAAAACTTCGACGCGTCAATAGGATATTTTTTCGTTACGGTTCCGGACGGGGATAATCTGAATATTGCTTACGGCGTCGGAACTTACGGAAACGACGCAGCTTCGGCAACTTTGGGGCTTGGATATGGATTTTCTTCAGACAACAGCGATACCAATGGAGAAATAGTAATTTTATTCGGCGGCGAAATCAGAACTTCCGAAACATTCGGATTAGTCTCGGAGAATTGGTTTTTTACGGGAGGCGATGTGTTTATTTTCTCCTTTGGCGCGCGATTTTTCGGAGAAAGTATTTCAGCGGATTTCGGACTTCTGACGTCGTCGGAATCTTCAGGCGATTTTCCTTTTTTACCATGGCTCGGCTTTGTGTATAATTTTTAATATTAGGGAAACCGGACGCAGGGAAAGTCGCGATGTTCAGTTTCGGGATATTGCTTGAATTTGCAAACGTCCTTTTTGACAAGAGTTAAAAATGAGGAGCTAATATTTTACCTTGTAAAGGAAAAGCCCTTTTGCGGGAAAGGATTCGAACGCCTTTTCGCGGTCTTTTGCTTCGAGAATTTTTAAAATGTTTTCCTCCGGTTCGCTTCTCTTCGCAATGTTTGATATCGTTCCCGTCAAAGCGCGAACCATTCCGTGCAGGAATCTGTTCGCTTCAATATGGAAAATCAAAAAATCTTTTTCCCTTCTCCATTGCGCCGATTTGATTTTACAAATTTTATTTTCCGTCTCGCTTTTTTTAATTGAAAAGGAAGTGAAATCATGCTCTCCGGTAATCAGTTTCGAAATCCCGTTTAGTTTTTCAACGCTCGCGTCAAAAATAAAAGGCGAATTAACCGCGTACTTAAAATAGAAAGGCGATTTTTTATTGATGAAAAAATAGAGATAGCTTCTGCTTACGGCGTCAAAGCGGGAATGAAATTCTTCGTTTACTTTTTCAACCTTACTTACCGCAATCGCTTCGGACAAAACGGAATTAAGCGAATGATTGAATTTTCGCAAATCTATTTCTTTTTCCGTTCTGAAATTTGCAACTTGTCCCAGCGCGTGCACTCCCGCGTCGGTTCTGCCCGAGCCGGTCAGTTTAATTTCGTCGTTCAAAATCATAGAAATTTTGTTTTGAATTTCCCCTTGAACCGAAGGTGCGTTTTTTTGGATCTGCCAGCCGGAAAAACCGGTTCCGTCGTATTGAATGATGAGTTTGTAATTATTCATAAATATAAAACTAAATAATTATACGGAGAAAATAGAATTGCGGTAAAAAAAAGAGCCGGAAATATTTCGCGCATAAAATGCGAAACGGTTCAGCTACAATTTATGGCACGTTAAACACAGAGCGCTTCTTTGGTTTGGGATTTTAAGAGGCATGGAATAACCGGCGCCGCCGCCGTTAAAATGATTGTTCATTCCGGCGTCGCCGCCGTCCAATGAATGAATATTGTGACAAGACGTGCATGTTATCATTCCGTCTTCCAACAAATCTTCGGCAATTGTTCCTCCCAATCCGGACGGTTCAAACGACGGATCGGCAAGATGCTTATTCCTTAATGCCGTTGCGCTGTTATAAACAATTGAAACCGGATGGGAATTGTGAGACGAATAAGCGGCGTTCATCTCGCCGTTAATTTGATTGTTATTAGAATAAATATTTTTATCCTCGGCTGCCACTATCCCGTCGTGGCATCCCAAGCACAATTTTGATTTGCCGGAAGGATATCCGTCGTGTCCGTGATTAGTATTTTTTACGAATGATTTAAATTCAACCGTTTCGGATTTTTCGAACCACCTGGGTCCGTCATTCTCAATTTTTGAAAACCCGATGGGAACATGGCACGTTGTACAATAACGTTCGCCTTCGGTATTGAACTTATGAGAGCCGTTGTTGTTTTTGCTGATTCTCTCCGCAAAAGTAAGCGAAGAAAAAATAATAATAAGAAATATTATTAAGGCAAGAAAATTCTCATTCCTTTGAAATTCCATAAAAAGCCTCCCTGCTTTTTTAAGGGAATTATCGGCAAAAAGATGAAAAACTTTAGCGGAAATCTTTCAATAAATGAAACATTTATGAAAAAAACAGATAGGAAAAAGATTTTAAAAGAATAGACACAAGCGGCAGTTCAAAAACGGATACTGTCATTCAGCCAAAAGCTGACAAGTTCGAATCCGGCAGTTCCCGGATGTGAAATCTCATTATGAACGCATAGAACTAAATGAAGGGATTCTCACGTCGCTCCGCTCCTCAGAATGACAATGGGAATGACCGCTAACGAAACTTTAAATTTAAAATTTAAATAAATGAAGATTATTTTTTATGGCAAGTCAAACAAAAAGCGCTTTGCGAATTATCTACTCTAAGAGTAAGATCTTGTTTAAGAAAAGAGCCGCCGTGCATATTATGGCATCCGTTGCATCCCTGATCGTTTCTTGAAGCATGAACGTCGTGGCATGAAGAACATTCCATCCGTCCGTTTTCCAGCAAATCTTCCGCAATGGTTCCGCCTAATCCCGAAAGAGCCGTGTTCGGGTCTTCAAGTTCGCCGTCTGCCGACGCAAGAGCCGAGCTATACGCGAAAGAGACCGGATGGTCGTTTTTCAAATCGGTTCCCAGATAACCGTTCTGCCAAGGCATAATGTGGTTTGTTCCGGTAACTCCCCCGTAGCTATTGACCGAAACCGTTCCGTCGTGACACGATAAACAGAGCTTCGATTTGCCCGACGGCTGTCCCACCGCGGCGTCTAACGTTGAACTTACGTAAACCTCAAAGCTAGCCGAAGTTACCGCGTGATTCCAAAGCGGAGAATTCGGCACTTCCATATTTGCATTGTGAGGAGTATGACACGGTTCGCAATATTTATGATCGGGGTTCCACGTCCTGCCGGAAAAATCGTGATGGCTGTTTTTAATGCCGGAATAAACGTTAAAACCGTTACGCAAAATTAACGGGGAAAGCAACAGTAAAATCGTAATTGTTATTAAAGATTTTTGAATCCTCATTTTCAACTAACCTTCAACAAAAAATTAAATTATTTTTTATGACAAGTTAAACACAATGCGCTTTTTTCATTCGATTTCCAAACGGAAAGAGACGGTTTGCCAAAATGGCATCCCATACATCCCTGATCGTTTCTCGAAACGTGAACGTCGTGACACGAACTGCATTCCATTCTTCCGGCGCGCAGCAAATCTTGGTCTATTGTTCCGCCCAACCCCGAAAGCGCCGTGCTCGGGTCTTCGAGTTCTCCGTCGGCTGCGGCAAGAGCGGAGTTATATGCAAACGAAACCGGATGGTGATTGCTTAAATCGGTTCCGATATACCCGAACGGATTAATAAATCTTGTTCCGCCCGTGTTTCCGCCGATGTTATCGATGGCGACCGTTCCGTCGTGGCAGCTTAAACATAATTTCGAATCTCCGCTCGGCTGCCCGATTGCGGCGTCGAGAGACGCGCTTGAATAGACCGTGTAAGAAGCCGTTGAAAGCTCGTGATTCCAAAGCGGCGTAACGTTTGCGATGGCGTTATGCGGAGTATGGCATAAAATGCAAATCTCGTTTTTCATATACGAAGCGCCTTGAAAATCATGATGACTATCTTTAATACCGGGATAAACGTCAAACCCGTTTTTAATCACTACCGGAAACAAAGCCAGTAAAAATAATGATATACAAATTATATGTTTGAATTTCACGATATCCTCCGTTGGAAATTTTATTATCTAACGTTTATATTCTAATTTACCGTGGCAGCCGGGCGCGCACGAGCCGCCGTCTTCCAAAGCTTTATAGTTTAACGGCATTTGCCATTTTCCAAACGGCACCGTATTTGCAATAATATGCGGTTTCTTTGCGCCGTGCACGCTATGGCACAGCGTACAATTTCTTCCTTTGTTTTTTGAAATATGCAGATAGTGCAAATTCTTATCGCCGTTTCTGAAATTGGTGGCTTTTGTGGTTCTTTCCAAACTTAAGGCGTCGCTGTTGTGGCACTTAAAACAAAGCGCAAAATTCTCCGGATCGGCTCCGCCGGCGTAACTGCCGAAGGGAAATTTTGCGTTCAGCAAATAGAAATTATCCGATGAATGGGGGAAATGACAACCGGTGCATTCCCCTTTCGAAACCGCTTCGTGCGGATATTTTGCCTTTGTAACAATTTTGTAAATATTTTTTAACGTTCTATCCGGATCCTTATATTCCTTATTATGACACGTGAAGCATAACTTCTTTCCTTCCGCTATCAGCAAAGTCTTGGTTTCCGACGCGTGCGGGAAATGACATGAAACGCAACTCTTGTCGATGTTAATTATTTTGTGAACCGTCTGAGCCGTTTTTATTTCATCCCCCATATCGTCGTGACATTCCAAACAAAGGTCCGGCAGCTTTTCGTTAACAAGGTATTTATACTTAGAATCGTGAGGATCGTGGCAATCGAGACAGCTCCCTTCGTATGCGGCGTGAACGGTCGGCATCGTCAAAAGTTTTTCTTTATCGGTATGGCAATTAAAGCAAAGCTGCGGAGATTTTTCTTTTAACAATTTGGCGTTCACCGATTGATGCGGTTCGTGACATACGTTGCATTGCCCGCTGACGGTAGGCCCGTGTTTGACAACTCTTTCGCTATTTTCAATTTCATGACATTTAGCGCACAACTCGCCGACGTTTTCCGACAATAGCAGATACGGGTTATCCGAACTATGCGGCGAATGACAACTTACGCATTCTCCCGACGCAAAGGCTTCGTGCGTTACCATTTTGTCGTCCGGTTCGTCGTGGCAATCAAAACAAAGCGCGCTTAAATCATCCGTCAGTTTAAATTCTTTTCCCTTTCTATCGGGATGATTATCATAACTCTGATCATGGCAATTATCGCAGCCGTCTTCAATTGCCGGATGAATATCTTCCATTTGAAGAAAATCCCCGTGACATCCGTCCGCCAAACAACCTTTTTTTTCCTGCGCTTGAATAGTAATAACCGCAAAGCCTAACAATAAAATTAAATAACCGGTTTGAATTTTCATTTTCATCCTCGCTATATGTTCCGCTGTATTGAAATATATCCGTTCATATATTTTCTGGATTCCTGAATATACGTTCTATCGTAAAGTTCCACTCCAACCGATATTTGAATAGCGCGATAAATCATTTGATATTCGGTTTTAAATTTCAGCAGGTCCAAATCTATTCCCACGCCTTCTTGAAATCTGTAACTCCCTTCAATAATCAGCTTCGATTTTGCGCCGAGAAAAAACATGACTCTTCCTACCGCGTCGGCAAATTTTTGCCGCTGATTTTGATCAATCAAATCCATAACTTTATAATTGCCAATCAACGAAAAGAGAGCCGTTGCTTTGAGCAGATAATCATATTGCCCGAAATACCGCAATGATTCGTAAGGAACGATATTACTTTTGTACGAATCATATTCAACTCCCGCCGTAAATCCTCCGTAATTCAATTTCAAAGAATAAATACGCTGAGAAATTAATTTCAGAACGACAAACCGAACATTCTCCGTATTGTTATATTTAACCTCGACTCCCGTAAACCCCAACTGAAGAAAATTGTCAAACAAATTCAGCCCGACAAAAAAATGTTGATTCGGAGAAACATACTTATACGAATTCTCCCTCAAATAATCATAACTGACAAGCACGGTTCCGTTGTTCGGAATTTGACCGCCTAATAATCTTCTAATCTCAAAATACTCGCCTTGGTCTATTATCTCGTAGTCATAACCTCTCTGATAAACCAGAATATTATTTTCATCCGTAACGACGATTGAATTTTCAACCGCAAAAGGGTTGTCGAGCAATTCTATTTTTCCGTCCGTCAGTTGATGAGCTTCGTTATAAGCGGAACCCGCGTTTGTTTCGCTTTCGGCTTTCTTGTCATATCTGTTGTAGCTGTATGATAATTTTAAATTTCCGCCGGGAATTGATTTACTGTAATCAAACCCGATTTGAAATGTGTTTGTTTTATCGTAAGCGAGATTTTGCTGAAAGTTCGAATACTGAAATTCCGCATAGGTATATAAACTTTGGTACAGCTGATGACCAAG
The DNA here is from genome assembly GCA_013151245.1 of Chlorobiota bacterium. Taxonomy (GTDB): domain Bacteria; phylum Bacteroidota; class Ignavibacteria; order Ignavibacteriales; family Melioribacteraceae; genus JAADIR01. The sequence continues at coordinate 16,909 of JAADIR010000225.1, read as the reverse complement.
CCGGAAATTAATCATATTCAATTCTGACGTATATAAATCAACTTTCAAATAGCTATAATTATAATTAGCGCTTGCCTGAAAATTGTACGGTAGCTCGGACGAGAACGATTCGTTGACATTTATACGGTTTCTTCTGTCATATCCAATTTGCTTATTATATGAAATAAGCGAAAACCACCTTATCTGAGTCGCAAAATTAAAGACAGCCGACGTATTCAGATCGGCGTTAAAAGTCTGATTTGCAATAATCAAATTGTTCGCCGTATATTTTCTGTAATAATCTCCGTATTGCAGAGAAAGTTTATTGGAGAAGTCTTTCCCGAATTTTTGAATAACGCTCAAATTTAACGTATGAATTTTAGACGCATAAAAACGCTGAAGCTCAACTTCGTTCTGCAGCCAATCGTCATAATTATAATTGAAATTAAAATTTCCGATAAAAGTTCTGTAATAAGCGTAAGCGCCCAAATTCCGTCTGTAATTTTCAATATTCGAAGCAAAATCTCGCCGGACAAACGAGTGGTCGTAATTAAAATAAAAACTGCCGCTAAGGGGACGGTTATTAAATATATTTGCGCGCGCTCCAACTCTTTCCGCCGTTGTCGTCGCGGCTTGGTCGGGCGCGACAATAAAATTATCGTGCCGCGTTCCGGGTCTGAACATAGCGTTAAGATCCACAACCAAAAAATTCGGATGCAAAATTGTGCTTTCCGATTCGAAAGAGAAAGCTCCGTTAAACTGCGAACTTTTCTGTTCCTCGGAAAATCCCGATCTCAAATCTGTTTTCATATAATAAAAATTGCTTTCCAAACCGATTGTTCCTTTGAAGTAATTCAATCTCCAAAACGGATATCTGTTTCTTCCTGAAGAATAAACGCTCTCCGTTAATAAAAAAAATATAAAAAACAACATCATCGAAAAACTGATTATGCCGGACATTCGATATTTCAAAAATATCTTTCGCATTACCGACGCAGAAAAAATTTTTTATCATTCCCGTGAGGGTTATGACAAGAGACACAATTCATGTCTTTCACAATTTCAGGATGCTTTTTATTTTGTTTTATCCCTAATACGGAATGACAAAAAAAACATAAATCCTTTTCTTTCCGAACCAAAAGAAATTTGTTCACGCTTTTGTGCGGCTTATGGCAAGCAGTGCACAAACCCGCGGCTACCGGACCGTGAGGATATTTCACTTTTGTTTCAAAATTAGAATGGCACTTAAAACATAAATCCGGTTCCTTTTTCAAAAGCGCAAAACCCTGATCAACATTGTGACAATCTCCGCACATCTTTGCGCCGAAAGGTCCATGCAGAATAAATTTGGGAGTCGCTTTCCTTAAAATCTCTTCCCGCTTTTTTATTCCGGTAGAATCGAAAACGACCTTTTCCGATTTTAAATTTTTCGCGTTCGGGTCCGGCACTCCGTCAAAAAAAAATGAAAGAACATTATAATTAGAACTAGCGCCGCACGCGGAAATTATAAAAACCAGCAACAACGCCGGCGCCGCAATTCTTTTCCCACTAAAAACAGCCATGTCTATTTCTTATATTCTACATAGCCGTAAACATTAATTTTATCGGGACCATATTGATTTGTTACAAATATTAAATATTTCAGATTAAAGTGTTCATCGACAAAATCCTGAAAATATTTAAGATTGTCATAATCAATAATTACCTTTGCGGGCAGCCACATATCGCCCGGTCCGTGATAGGGTCCGCCGAAAAACATTAACAAGTCCCCTTGTTCATTAAATATTTGCACGTTTTCAAATCCCGAATCGACTACGTAAAGCCTGTTTTCCTTATCAACCGCAATTCCTTTCGGTCTTACAAACTGTCCGAGTCCGCGTCCGTAGCTGCCCACCGTGTCAACTAATTCGCCGGCGAGATTATATTTTTTTATTTTAAATGCTCCGAAGTCGCTGACATAAAGATAATCGTTCCGAATGCAGATATTAGTAGGAGCGTTCAGAAATCCCGGGTCTTCATACTTATAATTTGTATCCGGCAAATCATACAAATGATTATATTCATCCGCGTCATATACTTCAATTTTATGATTCAGCATATTCGCGACATAAAGTTTGTTCTTGTAGAAAACAACGTCCGTTGGCTTCAATTCCGAAGGTTCGCCGAAGCTATCGATATAATTCAAATCTTTATCGAATACAACTACTTCCCTTCTGCCGGCGTCCGCTACATAAAGATTTCCTTTATCGTCAACTTCAACATTTATCGGTTTTTTTATTGTGCCGAATCCTTTGGGCTGAAAGTAGTCGAATGTTTTTTCATTCAGATCAATGATTTCCAATCCGCCTAAAATTGTATCGCAGATATAAATTTTACCGTTATAGATAATAATTCCATAAGGTTTAATTATGGGACTGCCCTGATCTTCGTCTCCGGCGACATATTCCATAAACCCCGAGCGTTCTCCCGTAATATCAAGGGAATTGCTGAACCGCGCTAAAAATTGGATGCGCGCAGTATCGGGCGGCGGCGGATATATTATTACTTCCTTATTGCTTTCTTTAGTAACGTCGGCTGAACATCCCGCTAATAGCGCCAATAAAAGAACCAATAATCCTGCAAAATATTTAATATAGTTTGTCATAAGTCAATCCGTATATTTTTTGATTAAAAGAGTATTTTAGTCTTCTATTAAAATATGCAACATTGAACAATTATAAAAAAAATATTTTAATTTCTCTTTTAATCTTCAATAATTAACTTGCCAATGAACGAGAAAATTTTTTATCATATAAAAAAAAACTTCTGAGAAGCGTTCCTTCTCAGAAGTTTTTTAACAAATTCTTTATTTTCCGCTATTTGTTATGGCATGTCAAGCACAATGCGCTTGAAGCGTTTGATTTAACCAAAAGATTGTCGATTCCCGCTCCGTTGTGAACGTCATGGCATGAAGCGCACTGCATTTTATTTGAATACAGCATATCGGCGTCAATCATTCCACCTAATCCTGAAGAAGTCGTTGTCGGGTCGTTCAATCCGCCGTCGGTAGTAGCTAAGGAAGCATCATACGTAAACGAAACCGGATGATCGTTGCTCAAATCGGTTCCGATTAATGCGTCGCCGGTAATGAAGCTCGTTCCAGTTGTCGTCCCACCGAAATTATCCAACGCTACCGTTCCATCGTGACAGCTTAAGCAAAGTTTCGAAGGACCGTCGGGCTGCCCCAAAGTTGCGTCTAAAGTCGAGCTGGAATATAGCGTAAATGTTGAAGCGGTAACTTCATGATTCCAAAGCGGTTCGTATCCGGTCATGGCATCATGAGGAGTATGGCATGTAATACATATTTCGCCGCTTGAATTCCATGATTCGCTGGAAAAGTCATGCGCCGAGCCTGTAATCTGCGCAAAAGCGGTGGTAGTTAAAAACAAAAGAGCGATTAGTGCGATTAACTTTTTCATTTTTTTTCTCCTTAATTTATAATCAATTGTACTCTTTGAAGCTAGCTAATCTATATTTGTCGAATAGATTACAAGAGTTTATTTATTTACAATTGAATAATAAAGAAGAATGGGAAACTGGGAAATACACCTTGAGTGTCTATTTTACGCATCCCCCTAAAGGGGTATGCCGGATATAGCCCGAAAGGGGTATGCGGAAAAATCGGGAATCAGAAGTTATTTTTGAGTCTTTTCAAGAAATAATTCCATTTAATATAGCGTAACTAACAACCTCGGTAAAATTCTTAACTTTCAATTTTTTAATAATATTTTTCCGGTGTTTAATAACCGTATATTCGCTGATAAACAGTTTTTCAGCGACCGCTCTGCTGGTAAGACCTTTTGCAATCAGCCCGACAATTTCTAGTTCCCTGGGCGTCAGCGGAGGAGGAGATAGTTTTCCGTCGTTATGCGAAGTCAAACTTCTGCCCGCAACATACCTCAATATTTTTTCGGTTATCTCTTTATTTAGGTACTCTTCGCCCTCGGCTACTCTTCTGATAGCCGTAATCAATTCAGTTATGTCGGCGTCTTTATAGAGATAGCCGTCGGCGCCGCTTGAGAGCGCGTCAATAATAAATTTCTCATTTTCAATCATTGTAAGCATAAGAATACGGATATTCGGTTTCGCTTCTTTTATTTTTTTAGCGGCTTCAATTCCGTTCACGCCCGGCATATTTATATCCATAACAACAACGCGCGGATTAAGCTTAATGGCTTTTTCTATCGCTTCCTCGCCGTCGTTCGCCTCGCCAATCACTTTCAGATCGTCTCTTGAATTGATAACTGATTTCAAACCTTCCCGAACCATTTTGTGGTCGTCAACAAGCAGCACTTTAATTTTTGGCATCGGCTTTCTCCTTTAATGGTATTTGAAAGTAAACGGTTGTCCCTTCGTTCAGCTTTGAATGAACCTCTAAAAAACCGTCAAGAATTTTTGCTCTCTCCTTTACAGAAATTAACCCGAAACTTCTCGGCGCGTTTCCTTCTATTTGATATTCGTTAATATTAAACCCGGTTCCGTTATCTGTAATTATGCCAATGAATTCATTTTTCTCAAAATGGAATTCAAAACTGGCTTCGGTTGCTTTGGAATGTTTTGTAATGTTGCTTGCAATCTCTTGACAAATTCTATAGATCGCCAATTCGGTATCTCTGCCCATCGTTTCGTATGTTCCGTAAACATGAATGGACGCTTCATATTTCCCGATTGACGAGCAAGTTTGCACCATCGAATCGAGCGCGGCGACAAGTCCGTAGTTTTCCAATTCGGCGGGATGAAGGGAATAGATTATTTCTTTAATCTCTTTATTAGTGCTTAATAAAAGATTAATTATAGCGTCTATTTTTTCTTTTTCCTCGGGAGCGTTCTCTTTCAACATTTCGGCGTTAAGTTTAATGAGCATTAACTTTTGCCCGATTTGATCGTGAAGCTCTTTTGAAATATGCTTTCTTTCCGTTTCCAAAAAGTCGAACATTTTCTTTGAGATAATTTTCTGCATCTCAAGTTCTCTGTCGTAATCAGACCTCAGCATCTGATCCGTTATGTCCTCGTAATTGCAGACGACTTTTTCTATTTCATTATTTAAGTTTCTAATTGCATAAATTGAAACTTGAAGCATTTTATCAAGAGGCTCTATATAAAGAGGTTCAGATTTGAAAGCCGTTCCATTTCTTAAAACTTTTTCTATCTTTTTTGTCAGCTTTTCGTTATACCGCGAGATATCGTAAACAGAATCCATTGGAATTTTCTTTTGAAACAATTTTTTCCACGCTTTGTTGACTTTAATCGCTTTCCCTTGCTTATCATATATTGCTTTTGCGTATGGAGACTGAGAGATAATAGCCTCGAGTTCCAGATAACTAAAATCGACTTCTCTTTTTAAGAGAATATTTTTTTCTTCTAATTGTTTAGTAGTCTCCCTAAGTTTATCTTCCACTTCTTTACGCGATGTGATATCTCTGTTCGAAACTCTGTGACCGACATAATTACCGCTTTCGTCATATACGGATTGGCAAGAATGATCAATCCAAACAATTCGTTTATCTTTAGTAACAATTCTAAATTCAATAGGGTCCAGTTCGTTTTCGGACAAGGCGCAAGTTTCATGTCCTATGAAAAGCTTTTTATCTTCTTCCAAAATGATGTTATTTAACAACCCCGGGTTCTTATAAAATTCTTTATTGGAAAAGCCCGTTATTCTTTCGCACGACGGAGACATATAGATTATTTCTTTTCGCGGCGATATCCAATATTCCCAATCTTTCGTGAAATTGGCGATAGTTCTAAACCTTAATTCGCTTTTAACTAACGACTCTTGATCGACCAGCCTTTTTTTCAAAAGGTAATATAGAACGCCTCCAAAAAAAGAAAAAGTTACGAATATCATTATTTTGTTGAAAAAATCATGCGAATTTAGCGGAGGGAAGAAAAAATACATTAAATCATTTTCATCGTAAATTAAATAATCTATAACGGAATCGAGAATTAAAATTACAGTGATAAATAAAAATACGACAAACAGAAAATATCTTCTTTTTAAAAATTTATCTTCTTTAAACAATGTTTTTTTCAATCTGTTTTTATGTTTATTCATATATTCCAAAAAGTATGTTTATTCGCCGCTCGGTTAAAAGGAACGGCTAAACTCTAATAATAACGGCATTATTCGGCTAAAGCCGAAAATATTTTTATTTTATATTTTCCGTTGTATGAAGGCAACGGCAATCGACGTCGCTTTTCCGAAAGATACTTTGGATAAGCGACGGTAAAGAACATTATTGACAAAGAGCGGCTTTAGCTCAAAACAAAGTTTTAAAATTGCTCTATTCTTAAGAACTCAGCCGAAAGAACTAATCTTTATTATCAAATACAAATCAATAGCTTTTCGGATTATGTGTTTTGCCATGGCATTTCAAATAACAACTCCCTCTATAACTACCTTGATCGACAAATTCCAAACGTCCGTTATAGGGGGAAACGACCGAAAGATCAAAATTTATCAAATGCGTATTATTTGTACTGTTTCCTTGGGAACTGCTTATTCCGTGCGGATCGTGACATGTGTTGCAAGATACTTTATCCACTATTATGTGTCTTCTATGAATTCTTCCCGCAAAACGTCCCGCGCCGTTTACAATGTTTCTATCATGACATTGATAACAAAGTTCGTAAGTTTGAGACGACTCGCTCGTTCCGTCAACCCGGACGTAATTATATTTTAATATCTGCGGATAAATCGAACCGTGCGGACCTTTCGGAGCTCCGGTTTCATTGCTTGCATGGCAATCGGTGCAAAAGATAATACTTGACTCGGTATAGGGAGAAATGAGACTGCGTACATTTTGATTCACGCCCGCGGCTTCTATCGGATGATAGGAGGGATTGTTAACGTCGAATTCAAGCCTAACGTTATTCTGTTCAATCTGACGGTATGTCGGGCTGCTCGGTTTATCGGGGCTATCGGCGTGGCACTTATAACACAGTTCGTATTGATACTGAACCGGATTAACCGCCGTTCCCGTTGTGCTTACTCCGCTTACTCCCTCAATGTAGCCCGAAGCGGCGGGCGCAGAGGCTGTTATGTTATTTACTTGATGAGGATTATGACAGTCTTGGCATTCGACGTGTTTTGTCGTTATCGTACCGCTTTCGCTCGGGTCGTGCAGTTGGTCATAAGAATAAACGTCGTGCGAATACGGTTTCACCAATTCGCTTTGAATATCTTTCGAGGCGACGTTCCCGTTATGGCAAACAATGCAGTTGTCTTCGTCTTTGCTATAATTTAACAACCGCTGCGAGTGTGCGGCGTTATGCGGAGCGTGGCAGCTTTCACACGCGTTTTCGGCGACCGTTGTATAGTCGCTTTTAGGCCAAGGATCGACTCCGCTTCCGTTCCAAGTTGCATTTGAAGTTTTATGGCTTGAAATATCCCAATTTGTTTTATCATGACAAGCTAAACAGAGGGCTGAAAATTGATTATCCTCAACCAGAAAATTTCCGAAATCATTTTTATGCGGATCATGACAACTCGTACACTGCAGCTTTCCGTTTTCCAAAGTTATATATTGCGGAAGAGCCGAAGGATCGTTTAATTGACCGTCGTTAAATGCAAGCGTTGAATTATATATAAACGAAATAGGGTGATCGTCCGAAAGATCGGTCGATAAATTACTTTCTCCCGCCGGCATTGTAGTAACGCCGGAGTTAAATCCTATATCGGTAGTTTTACTTAACACGGATCCGAGGGCGATAGTTCCGTCATGGCATGAAAGACACAATATTGACGCGCCGTCCGGCTGCCCTATTGCGGCTTCGGAAGTGGAGCTGTTGTATAATGTATAGCTTACGCCGGGATCGCTTTTATTCCACAACGGCGCTCTCGGACTGCTGTTGTGCGGAGTATGACAGAAGACGCACAATTCCGTTTCGCTTGTCGCCTTAATACTGCCGGGACCAGAGACTGAAAGGTTGTGCACGGTTGAAGACAAGTTCTGTCCATTTAAACTTAAATTAAACGCAATCGAAATAATTATAACCGCATAAAATAATTTACTTTTTACCATCCACTAACCTGAAAATTTGAATTCTAGCATTATATGAATCTGCAATAAATATATTGTTATCGTCGTCTATAAAAATACCGACGGGAAGCCAAAATCTTGAATTTACTTGACCCATTCCCCCAAAGTTATAAAGGAAACTCCCATCGGGATTAAAGATTTGAACGGTATGGAAAAGCGCGTCAACCAAATAAATGTGACCAAAACTGTCAACTGTAATTCCTTTTGGTCTGTTGAAATATCCGGTTGCGTCTCCGGCTTCGCCGAACGAGCTGACGAACGCCCCTTCTTTATCAAAAATTTGAACGCGAAAATTTAAAGCGTCAACCGTATAAAGATTGCCCTGTTTATCTACCGTAACAAATGTTGGAAAATTAAATTCCCCTTTTCCCGTTCCTCTTTTTCCGATGTATTTTAACAGTTTGCCTTTCTCGTTAAACACGGTTATTCTGTGCTTGGCGGTTTCAGCGACATATATTTTTTTGCGGGAAATATCAAAAGCAATTCCCGTGGGCTGTTCTAAATCCAAGGAGGTTGAAAATTGTTTTAATTCATCTTCGTTAAAATCATAAATGAAAATTTTAGACAGTTTTGAATCCGTAAAAAGAATTTTCCCGTCTAAAAAATTGCAGACGCCCACTAATGAAGGGAACGTTTTATAATCGTCATTCTTCACGACTTCAAACCCCTCGGGGCTAACAATGAGCGGGAGAAATCGTCCTTGGTCAAGAATGAAATAAGAATCATCCGCATATTTGACCAGGTTAAAAGGTTTCAATAGTTTTTCTTCGGTATCTCCTGTAACTAAACTGAGAAACTGAGAGACAACTCCTTTTTCGGTTTCAATATCTTTCTCACTGCTGAAATTATCAATCCATTCAACGGAAAAATGAGTCTCTTCTTTATCCTGGGCGCCGGCTGGTTTGCAGATCAAGATAGCGCCGAGTATAAAAACCGCTATTTTATATTTCATTTTCATTTCAAACACGATTTAGACGTCTTATTAAACGGAAATTTAAATGTTTTTCAATTATAAAACAATGATTTAAATTGAACAAAAAATGAGGAAATAGAGTTTCTGCAAAATAAACGTTCCGTCATTTCTCATCCGGCAATCGCCTGATGAGAAATCTTTTAATTATTACGTACTATTAAGAGATATTCTCCTTTTAGCGGAACGCTGCGCGCGGTCAAACTTGTCAGCCTCCGGCTGAATGACAACATCTTATTTTGAGAAGCTCTAATTTATTAATAAAAAAAATACTATTAAAATTTCCAGCGGGAGCCGAAAGCAAATACGCTTTTTTTGGCGCCGGAGCCTTGGAAAAAACTTACTATGTCAGAAGTCGCAAAGTTCATTTCAATCAAACCGAAATCGAGACCAAATCCTAAACTCCATTCAAACTTGGCGACGCCTCCGGCAGAAAAACCGGTGCGTATAGGCAGAAATTCCAACGCGTAAAATTCGGCGCCGAGCGAAAACCTTGGGGCTGTTGTGTTCGAGGGTTGGTCGTTCAATCCTTGTTCGTATCCGAAGGCAACGTTGAGTCTTTCTTTGCCGTAACCGACGCCCATCCTTAAAACGGAAGGAAGCGGCGTGGAAAAACCGTCCGTGAATGATCCTTGCGGCTCTAAAAGAACTTTTAACGTGTCGGATAGCGTACCGTCGGTAATATCGGTAATTGTATATTCGCCGTTGGAAGCGTATGCGACGGTTTCATTTTTCCAATTGATACTCCCCACGTCCGAAAGCGCCATGGCTACTCTCCACTTGTCGTTGATTACTCCGGTAAATCCAATGTCAAAGCCGAAGCCTGTTCCCGCGGGAGAAGGGAAGGGAGTCCAGTTAGTTTTTCTGGGAACGTTAAGAAAATCCCATTCGATATTATAATCTTCGGAAACCGCAATCTTCGCAAGAAAATCGCTTGCCAGCCGAATAGAATAATCGTCCATTGTCTCGAGGGAAATATCCGCTCTTTCGATATTTGAATAACCGAATCCGTGAACTAATTTCAGCGATATTCCGGCGGAAAAATTTTCGAACAGCGAAGAAAGAAATCCTTTTATTGTCATTCCGTAGCTTACGGAATATTCTCTCATGTAAAGACTGCGGAATTGGAGAGCGTCTAATGAATATTTTTTCCCGATTTCATTTCCGTTCAGCATAAAATCTACCAGATCCCGCGGAACCGTGCCGCGCTCGGCGGCAAATTCGTTAATTGAAAATCCTATTGCGCCGAGGCTGTTCGGCAAATCATAAGAAATGGAAAAAAGATTGAGGCTCGACGAGGCAAAGTGATCGCTGCCGTCATTCATTGAATTCAACAACCTTTCCTTGTCCGCTTCGGAAATTTCCCTTCCCACTACGTTGCCAAATTCGTCAACTTCGCCGCCGAAATAATAATTGAAATCCTCGAACGAAATAAATTCGTTGCCTACCAGAAACACTCCGTTCGGTATTGGAAGAACCGACGATATTTCAAACGAGTGATTTTGTTTTAACGCTAAGTTAGCGGGATTAACATTAATTGAATAAACGCCCTTAGAAAAGACGACGGAAGACTTGCCCATCGCCATTGCAATAGCGTCGGTCGCGCCGATCGAACCGCTCATCTGCCCGAAAAGCTGCGCGTTTATTAAAAGCGTAAATATCACGAGGATTTTTTTCATAGTAACTACTTTCAATCGGAATTAACTTTTAAGATTGCTTTTGCGTACAGTTTTAATCTTACGTTGTCGGAAACTCTGAACTTCACCGGATTGTTTGAATTAATCGGAGGCGTTAAAAATTTGATTGTGGCTGTTATTCTATTATTCCTAAGAAAAGTTTTTGCATCCTCTCCGGTAAACGCGATAACCGTTTTACTATTTGCCGGAGATATTACAAAGCCTTGTCCGTTAACGCTCGGAGCGGCAATTGTGATTTTGTCGGCGGCGTTATAAGAAGGAGGAATTCTTAAAAGGGCGTTTCCGTCTTCGTCGAGCGCATAACCGACAAATGAAAGTTCGACCGGAATTCCATTTTCAAATTCCAGCGTTAATTCTAAACTTTTAACGGATTTAATATCGTCTTCGCTGATCCCGGAAGAATCGACGTCAAACGTATCTACGAAAGTTCCTCCCGCAATTCCCAAATCAAACGGGAAGGACATGTCAAGCCATCCGCTGATTGAATCATTTTTTGAAACGTCGCCCGTTGAATAATCGGGATTAATTACAGTCGAGCCGCTGAACCTGAATGAATCGGGAAGCTGAATTGTAAAACCGTTCAGCATTTCCGTGAAGCCGTAATCGGCAAGATTAAAACTCGTAATTCCATTGGCAGGCATGGTTATCGGAAGATTAATTGAACTTTCCGCAATTCCGTTTGAAGCGTTAAGCCGCGCGTTAAAAGAGAGTCCGAATCCAATTGTTGAATTCAAATTCAAAATAAATTCGGGATCGTTAAATCTTAAACTGTCATAAGTAAAATTGTCTTTTAAGTCTCCCAAATCAAATCCGAAAGTTGATTCTTCAAGCGCAAAAGAAGTCGGTTTAACTTTTCCGCTGATGCTTTTCAGTACAATGTTACTAAGCGCAAAATGAACCGACACGCTGTCAACGCTGCTTATTTCTCTCGCTTCATCCGAAGTAACGACTGTTACCGTAGCGCCGAAAGCGATTTCATTGGACAGTTCGCCCTGATTCTGCGAGCGAATTTCCCATCCGGCAATGCTCGGAATGTTAACGGTTTGATTCGTTTCTCCGCGTGCGAGATTAATTTGCGTCGTGTAAACTTGTCCTTGCGCGTTAAACAGATTCTTCAATTCAAGCGACACAACCAAATCAACGTCAATGAAACTGTTAAAAACTAATTTCATCGAACCTTGTTCAAAGACCGCTTTATCAATAAAGGTAGAATCGTCAATAACAAAAACCGAATCGATTAAAACCGGCTCTTGCGGCGGAAGAACGGCTCTTACATTTGAAACCGAGTAATTACGCATTTCGGCGGCAATTAGCGTTCCAGCCTGAAATGGAATATCTTCAACCGCTCCATTGCTTCCCGGAGTGTACATCGTTCCAATAAAACGAAGAGAACTGTGCGCCGTATGACCGGCAAGATCAAGCGAAATACTTGCGCTGTCGAACGGCGCGATAAAAACAACGTCCGAAGCGGATCTTTCCAAAAAGATCGAACCGTCATCGACATTCACAAGCCGGAATCCCCGTATTTCAGTATTAACGGGAAGGTTATTATAAACTTTAATAAAAATTTCCCCTCTTCCGAACGTAACGGATTCAAATTGTTCGATGGCGTTAAAATTAGTTATTGTTTCGGCTGAAGTTTCCGGCACCGTTGAACTTACGCCGCTGATAACGCCGGGGATCCATTGTTCAACAGGTATAGTAGCATAAATCGGAGGTATTTCTTCAATTGTAATATCGCCGATGGATTGGGAGAAATTGCCTGTAAAAGATTCGATTTTTATTGATTCGCCTACCGTTACAGTGGAAATTTTTTCCGACGTTACATAATAGAGAAGTCCTAACGTTGCCGGATCGTCGGACGCCACAATGTTGGAATCGTTTTCGATAGCTTTAGTCAAAGTATAAGTTGTATCCGAAATCGGGAATGAAAGCGTAACGTTGTAACGGGGAAGAACGATCTCTTTAGGGAAATCAATACAGCCGGAAAAGATTATAGCGGCGAGAAAAAACAGAAAAAAGATTTTTTTATATTTCTCGGCAAAAAATTTATATTTAAAAATATTAGACAAATTGAATTCGCTTTCTTCATTTAATTTATAAAATGATTTAATATTATCGAAGATAAAGAGATTATCTTTAATATAATTAAAATTTAAGCAAATTAAAATTAACTATTTCACAATTAACATTTTTTTTGCGTCGGAAAAATAACGGGCGTTTGACCGTATAGTTAATTTATAAAAATATATTCCGCTTGGTAAATTTCCCGCATTAAATTCAACAGAATAGTTCCCGGGCATTTGATCTTCGTTGATCAAAGTAGCTACCTTTCTTCCGAGAACGTCGTAAATTGATAATTGAGAATGGAGAATGGAGAATGAATTTGAAATTGTATATTTAATTGTAGTCGAAGAGTTTCCGCCGGCTCCTTTTGAAAAGGGATTCGGATAATTTTGATAAAGTTTAAATGCGGTAGGAACAATTTCAATATTTTCAACGCCGACAATTAACGGTTTTGCCGACACGGTTTTTTTATCGTCGTTTAAGCGTTCCATTGCCGGTATGTCGTTCAAAACAACCGCGCCCGTATTCGGTTTTAAGCCGAAACATGGCCATGATAAATTCCCGTCGATAAAATCGGGCTTTTCGTTTTTGTAATACGATATCTCTTCGTAAGTCGAATCTTCGGGAATATCTTCAAACCTAAAGTTCGCAGCGATGAAATTATCTTCTCCCGCCGGCGATACTTTCGCCAAATTTGCGACAACGTTCGCGCCGTTGTTTCCGTCCTCGATTTCAATTTGCTGATTGTGCATTGTGCCAAGGAAATAACCTTCGTGATAAATGTAATTCCTGAAATATGTGTTGAAAGGTCCGTTTTCTCCCCACACAAAATCTATCTCTGCAAACTCCGCATAATTCCCTTCGAACAAATTCAAATAAGGATAATGCCCGTGACAATTAAGGGAAGATTCATCCCAATTTCCGTCCGGCTTATTTACCGACGCATTATAACCAAAAACGTTTCCGTTTGCGCTTTGACTTAAAATCATCGAATGGCGGAGAGATTCGAAAATATTATTTTCAACCAAGCAGTCGGTTGAACTTCCGCCGATTGAAACGCCGTATCCGTTCCCGCCCGCGCCGTAATTGTACGCTTCGTGTAAATAGCATCCTCGTATTTCGATATTTTTGCTTCTGCCTATCATAACGACATTGTTTGCTCCCATAAAGAGTTCAACGCCGCTGAGCCAGCAATTATAAGCGATTCCGAAATTGACCAAAGCGCCGCCGGAGCTTGCAGGCTGAGTTGTCCGCGTGATAAACAAATCCTCTATTCCGGCGTTTTCAACGGGATTAAGCGGAACCGCTTTTAACGGTTTATTCCATTGATTGAATAAGTCGTATCCCAGTCGAATATTTTTTTTGGTTTTAACGACGTCGCCCGACACATTTTCAATTTCAAATATCTGCCCCTTCAAATATTCTTTTGGCAGATGAGTTTCGCCCCCCTCGTTTTCCCCTTGTTTGATTTCAATCAACCCGCCTACGGTAAAAATTCCATCGGCTCCGGAAATAATGATTTCGTTTTCCCCCGCGGTTATCGGCTGATCGACAAAAACTTCATCTCCGCCTGCGCCGGTAACATTTATGCAATTAGCTTTCTCGTCGCCAAAATCAAAAAATAATTTTGTTCTGTCGGAGCCGTCCCCCTTCAAAACAATTCCGTCGGGAACTTGAAGCGGCGCGTTGAAATGATATTCTCCCTCGGGGAAATAAACCAAATACTTTTCGCTCCCCGATAAAAACCGAAGCGCTCTCGCGAAAGCGTCGTTGAAAAAAGTTCCGTCCGAATCCGGATTGAAAAAAGAATTTATATCCACGCTTGAATCTATATGGTGCTGCGGTATTTCATACTGAAGACCGGAATTATGCCAATCCGTTATCCTATTTTCATTGATTATTCCGCCGATCTGCGCGCGAACAATTACGGTTTGCAAAAGGAAAACGAATGCAGTCAAAAGAAGTTTATCTGATATTTTCATATTCGAACTTTCTGAAAATTTTAAAAAGTAAACAATTAATTCTAGATAATACTATCGAAGTTTTAATTTAAAAGTTAAAATATGGCGAATTACAAATTTTTAGCCGCGGCGACGGCGGCAATATTCTTCAATTCATTAAAAGGAATAGCGTGTTTTCTTCCGCATCGGGGACATACGATTTGATTCTTTTTGTAATCGGGCGGAACCTTGATCTTTAATCCGCATACGCAAG
This sequence comes from Chlorobiota bacterium, assembly GCA_013151245.1. Classification (GTDB taxonomy): domain Bacteria; phylum Bacteroidota; class Ignavibacteria; order Ignavibacteriales; family Melioribacteraceae; genus JAADIR01. The sequence goes on along the minus strand of JAADIR010000225.1, from coordinate 1,901 downwards.
TTATGAAAAGATAGTTGTTCAAATTCATCATCAAGTCGCCGATATCGCGCTTAGTTTTCTTTGCGCTAGCTTGCCGCGCGCCTTCGGACGGTTTGCGTATTTCTACCTTTTCTTTTGCCTTTATCGCGGAATTGGGGATGATTTTTTCGTTCTTTCTTTTAACCGCGGCGTAAGCCTGCTGATAATCAAGGAATCCGGCGCCGGAATTCATCGTTCGTAAAATTCTTACTCTTTCGGAAATTGGCGGGTGTGTGCTCGTTAAGTCTGAGAGTTTCATTCCCTTTTTCTTCAAAGGGTTAACGATATACATTCCGGCGGTAACTTTGTTAGCGGACTTCAGATCGCTGGTGTTTTGCGAAAGTTTTTCCAACGCGGAAGCAAGTCCTTCGGGATAGCGCGTAAGGCGCGCGCCGTTTGCGTCGGCAAGATATTCTCTTTTACGCGAAATTGCAAAATAAAGAAGCTGCGCAATAATAGGCGATAGAATTGCAAAAACAATTGCAACGATCATCATAATCATCTGCCCTTGTCCGCCTCCGCTTTCGGAACTTTTGTATCGGTTAGAAGAACCGCCGGTAAACCATAAACTGCGTAGAAACACCTGGGAAATTAGAACAATGCTGCCGAGCATAATTCCGGCAAAAGTCATGAACAAAATATCTCGGTTAGCAATGTGAGACATTTCGTGAGCGATAACGCCCTGCAGTTCGTCGCGGTTCATCCTCGCCAATAATCCAGCCGTTACGGCAACCGCGCTGTTTTCGGGATTTCTTCCCGTGGCAAAAGCGTTCGGAGCTTCTTCGTTGATGATGTAAATTTTCGGCATTTTCGGAAGACTGGACGCAATAGTCATCTCTTCAACAACATTGAATAATTGCGGATGAACGGATTTGGTAACTTCCTTGGCGTTGCTTATGGAAAGCAGAATTGAACTCCCCGAATAATAGCTTATGATAGAAAGGATAACCCAAATGATAAAAGCAAAGAAAATTCCTACGCTTCCCCCGCCCTGCCCGAACCACATTTCTCCAATTATATAACCGAGTATGAGCAAGACCATACCCATCGAAAAGAAAAGTATAAACGACTTACGTTTGTTAGCCCTGATTAATTCCCACATAAATCCGCCTTAAAATTTAACTTTCGGAACTTCCCGTTCTTCTTTGTTTTCAATCTCGAAAAACTCTTCATGTTTGAAGTTGAACATCCCCGCAATCATGCTTGAAGGAAACATTTCAACTTTATTATTATAACTCAAAACCTGATCGTTATAAGCTTGACGCGAAAAGGAAATCTTATTTTCCGTCGATGAAAGTTCTTCCTGTAACGAAAGAAAATTCTGATTCGCTTTTAAGTCGGGATAATTTTCGACGACCAAGAAGAATTTACTCATCGCTCCGTTCAGCGCGGATTCGGCTTTCGCCTTTTCGCCTACCGTTCCGGCGCTCATCGCTTCGCTTCTCGCTTTCGTAATATTTTCAAGCGTATCCCGCTCGTGGTTCATATAGCCCTTGACGGTTTCGATTAAGTTCGGAATCAAATCGTGACGGCGTTTTAACTGAACGTCAATCTGCGACCATGCGTTTTTAACTTGATTGCGAAGCCTGACCAGCGAGTTGTAAACAGATACAAAAAACAATGCCGCGGCTATAACTATTACTATAAAAATTAAAAGCGCTCCCATTTTTCCTCCTTTGTATGATAGTCAAAATTCTTAAAATTTTTTCTTCTTCGTAATTCCTTATTCGTAAATCCGTATTCGTTTATCTTTTCGATTTAAGAATAACGATCAACGATTTGCGATCTGCGAAGTTTTTATTCTTTCAAAGAAAACCCGAACATATCTTTTATCAACCTAATCATTTTATCGTCCGCTTCGTTTTTTACTCCTAGTCTTACGG
>JAADIR010000168.1 GCA_013151245.1 Chlorobiota bacterium | reverse complement strand
TTTCAAGCACCGTAATCGCTTTAACAAATTCCGATAGTTTCAAAGCGTACGTAAAATTATCTTCATCGGGCAGGCGAATAAATTTTTCGTAAGCCAAATTCATTCCGGTATAAAGATAATTTTTAATTTTTTCCGCGCCCGTTATTTTGGACGACTCGATCAAAATGTTTCCGTATCCGCCGGCAAACAGTTTTACGATTGTCAAATAGATATCGCGCGAGCGGTCGAGATATTTTTCGTTTCCGGTTTTCGGTTTTTTCAAACAAAGCGGAACACGCCTTCCCCGCAAAGCCCAGCGTTTCCGAAAGCATTGCGTTGACGTCCGAATAACTATTTATTTTGTTTATGTCAAACTTACCCGATTTCCCGTCGCTTAATAAAACTTCCAAACTATCGAGCGCCGCAAGCGTTTGAACAAATTCTTCGTTCATTAAATAGCCTTCGGCAAGAAGCTCATAAGCAAAAACAAGCCAAATAACGTCATTTTTCGATTTGAAAAATTCGACGCACTCTTTTGAATTTTTTATCGATTCTCCGTATCCGCCCGTTTTATTCAAAACGCTCGAAAGGAAAATTTTTGTGCGAAACGGAAGGAAATCATCTTTGCCGGAAGATTCTTCGGCGCGTCTTACCGCTTCTCTTATCGTAGCCAAAGCAAGCTCGTTTTTCCCCGCCGATTTATATGTTAAGCTTAGTCCTCTTGCGACATTTGCAAATTTCTTTACGCTAAAATCGTTTTCCCTCTCTTCAATTATCCGCAGCGCTTTTTTATACGCTTCGATTGATAAATCATAATTCTTCAAAAGCCGGTAAACCATTCCGATATTCGCATAGTTATCGATGAGTTCTTTCTTAAACGCCGCGCCTAATTTCTTTTTAATCTTAACCGAGTTTTCAAAAAAATTGATCGCGTTTTCGTAATCTCCAACCGACTTGTAATATAAGCCGATATTGTTGTAAACATTAGCTACCAGCGGATGATTCTCCCCGAAAACATTTTTATATATTTTCAACGCGCGTTTGTAATAGACTAGAGACGAGTCAATTTCTCCAATAGAATTATAATCGCCGGCTATGTTATGTAAAATTGAACCGACCGCGGGATGATTATTTCCAAGAACCTTTTTTTGAATTGTCAACGCCGTATCAAAATAAGCGAGCGATTTAGTAATATCATTCAAATCAGAGTAAATGTTGCCGAGATTCATATAAGTCGAACCGACGCTCTTATCAAAAAAGCCGCGTTGCTTTCTCAGCTTGAGAGCTTCGTGAAAATATTTTCCGGCTTTTTCCAAATCTCCTTTTATGTAATATATCACGCCGATGTTGTTATATACGTCCCCAATAAGCGGATCGTTTTCAGGCAGCAGAGTTTCGCGAATTTTTAACGATTTGTTTAAATACAGCAGCGCGTCCTTGCTTATTTGATAATCTTTGTACATCAACCCGAGTAGATAGTAAGTCTGCGCAATATGAAGGTTTACGGTATCGCGGCGGGTTTCCGAAATTTCAATCGCTTTTGTAACATAGGCGAACGCGCCGTCGTAATTGGCGACCTTTCTGTAATTAGCGGCAATCCTATTTACGGCGTCAATATAAAAACCGTAATTACTATCGGCTGAAAACTTTTCAAGTTGGGACAGCAATATTGAATTCGAACTGTCGTAAAGAGCTTTGAACGTTAAACTGTCCGCCAAAGCAAACGGATCGTCGCTTTTTGTTGCGTCCGCTTTCTCTTTTTTCCCGCAAGAGACAATGAGAAACGAAACGGAAATAATAATGAGTATTATTTTTAAATGACGCATTGAGTTCAAATCCGACGATTCAATATTGAGAAATTATTTTACGTAAGTATAATAACAAAAAAAAGGGGGATTAACCAAAACGCGAAAGTGAAAATTGGAAGGGAAGAAAAAACCGGAGGCAAATTAAAAAAATGTTATTGTAATTCGCCGATGATTTTTTCCGTTTCGGAAAGTTCAATCTCTTTCTGTTCGCCGGTTTCCATACTTTTTAATACGGTTACGCCGCGCTCGTACTCTTCGCCGCCAATCATCAAAACAAATTTTGCGTTAAGTTTGTTCGCTTCCCGCATCTGTGCTTTAACGCTGCGCGAAAGATAGTCGGCTTCAACGGAAATATCGGAAGCTCTAAAAAACTGCGCCAATTTGAAAACTTTCTTTTCCAGTTTTTCATCTTTGTCCAAACGGACGATATACAAGTCAATTTTTTTATCTTGAATTTCCAGAACGCCTTCGTTTTCGCAAGCAAGCAGAATCCGTTCGATTCCGGCGGCAAATCCTACGCCGGGAACGTTTCTTCCGCCAAGCCGCTCAACAAGCAGATCGTATCTGCCGCCGCCGCAGAGAGCCGATTGCGCTCCTACGCTGCCGCTTAAAATTTCGAACGTCGTGTGCGTGTAATAATCGAGTCCGCGCACAAGCGCCGAATCGACTTGAAAAGGAACTTTAGCCGAAAGAAGAATTTGTTTTACTTTTTCAAAATGTTCGAGGCTTTCGTCGTCGAGATGTTCGAGCAGTCTCGGCGCGTCTTCCATAATTTTTTGATCGTTCTCTTTTTTGCTGTCGAAAATTCTTAAAACGTTAGTATCGAATCTCTTTTTGCTTTCTTCCGAAAGATATTCGAATTTACTTGAAAGATAATTCTTTAACGTCGTATTATATTTTTCCCGGGACGACGGAACGCCGAGCGAATTTATTTTTATCGATAAATTTTTCAACCCGAGTTTTTCCAAAACGCCGTACGCAATAAGTATCATCTCCGCGTCCAATGTGGGGTTAACGCTTCCGAGCGCCTCGGCGCCGAATTGATGAAACTGGCGAAGTCTTCCGGCTTGCGGTCTTTCCTGGCGGAACATCGGGGAGATATAAAATAATTTATTCAGCCGCTGCCGTTTGTCGAGCGAGTGTTCAAGGAGCGCGCGCGCAACGGAAGCGGTCATTTCCGGTTTCAGCGTAACGCTCGTTCCGCTCCGGTCGGTAAACGTGTACATCTCTTTGCTCACAATGTCGGCGCTCTCCCCAATCCCGCGGCTGAAAAGACGGGTCTCTTCAAAAACCGGAGTGCGGATTTCTTCGTAATTATACGCCCGCATTACTTTTCTTACAAGTTCTTCGAGCAGCGTCCAATTTCTTATTTCTTCGGGAAGAATATCTTTTGTCCCGGCAATCGCTTTAATCATAGTCGTTTGATTTTATTAATAGCTGAGTTTTTCTTCTTCGGTTTTAAATATTTCATAAATTTCTTCGGCGGTTTTGCTTTGAGATAACCGGTCTCTTATCTCCGCTTTGTTCATCAAACGAGATATCTTGCTTAACATTTTTATGTGCGGGGCAACCATACTTTCTTCTCCGACGAGCAGAAAGATCAAATTTACCGGCTTATTATCTATCGCTTCAAAGTCAATGGGATTAGACGTTTTACCGAACGCGGCGACAATTCCCCTTACTCCGTCGGTTTTTCCGTGCGGTATAGCAAACCCGGAACCGACGCCGGTTGACATTATTTTTTCTCTTTCAATAACCGCTTTGCGCACCGTTTCCAAATCTCTAATTGATTCGTCGTCGTTTAACAAATCTATTATTTCATTAATCGCTTCTTCTTTTGTTCTTCCCTTCAATTCGGGAATAATTCTTTCAACAGTAAGTATATCGGAAATATTCATTTCAAATCTTTTTTTTATTAAGAACCGTAAAACTAATAAAACTTTAGCAATTTGAGAACAGGAAAGGTTTAAAGGCAAAGAGGTCGAAAGGTTAAAAGGATAATTTTTTTTGAGTAATTATGATTATTTAACTCTCTTATTTTAAAGTCATTGGTCAGCGGTCAACATTCATTGGTTGTTAGTTTTTTTACGGGCAATTGCGCTTCGCTATCATAAATTTTCCATTTTCAATTCTCCATTCTCCATTGCTTTTTTCCTTGTGATAGACTTTATTAAATGATATTTTTCGTTAAAATATTTCTAAGTAAATCGAGGCTGAAAATATGGATATTCAAAACAAAACCGTTTTAGTTCTTGGAGCTTGGGGATTAGTAGGCACCGCTCTCACAAGAAAGATTGTCGCCGAAAAACCGAGGCAGATTATTGTTACGTCGCTTAAAAAAGAAGAAGCTTACGAAGCGGTTGAAAAACTTCAAAAAGAATTTCCCGACTTGCCGGATGAATATTTTATTCCTTGGTGGGGAAACATTTTCGTAAGAAATGATTTTAAAGACGAGGATAGATTTTCGATCCTCGCCGACCCCGAAAAGAGAAAAGTTTTACTTTCGGACACGATGGACGACTTAACGCCCGATGTGCTGCACGCTTCGTCAATTTATCAATTGCTTACGCGCTACAAGCCGGAAATTATTATTGATTGTATTAATTCTGCAACGGGAATTGCATATCAGGATATTTACGCCACCTATAGAGAATTGCAGAAATCATTCACCGAGAAACCTACGGCGGAATTTCTTCAGGCGGAAACCGAAAAGCTTTTATGCACCCTTTACGTTCCGCAGTTGATCCGCCACGTTCAAATCCTTTATAATTCAATGAATGAAATTGACACGAAAATTTATTTGAAAATTGGGACGAGCGGAACCGGCGGAATGGGACTTAACATTCCATATACGCACAGCGAAGAAAAACCGTCCAGAGTTCTGCTCAGCAAATCATCCGTTGCCGGAGCGCACACCCTTCTGCTTTTCCTTATGGGAAGAACGCCCGGTCCCATTACGAAAGAGATAAAACCGACCGCGGCTATCGCTTGGAAAAAAATTGCGTTCGGAGAAATTAAAAAAAGAGGAAAGGCAATTGAATTGGACGACGTCGGTCTTTCCGACGCAATTGAGTTGGAAAACAAACTGATATTGAAACCGGAAAAAAGTTTCAAAAAAGCGGGCGAAACTTTGAAATCGGTTTACATCGACACAGGCGAAAACGGAACTTTTTCCCGCGGAGAATTTGAAACTATTACTTCTCAAGGGCAAATGGAATATGTCACTCCGGAAGAGATTGCCTCCGATGTTATTTACGAAATTATAGGCGGAAACACGGGACACGACATCATCAACGCGCTCGATAACGCAACGCTTGAGCCGACTTACAGAGCCGGTTTCCTCCAGCACTCGGCGGTGGAAAAGCTGAAAGAACTCGAAGATATCCACGGTAAAAAAAGCGTCGCCTTCGAACTGCTCGGACCGCCGCGGCTTTCGAAACTGCTTTACGAACTTCACCTCATTAAAATGGTGGCAAAGGATATGAAATCGGTTCTCAAATCTTCCCCCGATTCTCTTTCCTCGGAAATGATGAAGATTATTGAAGATAACGCCGAACTCAGAAACGAAATTATTTCAATCGGTATTCCGGTTCTTTTCCCCGACGGGAAAAAACTGCTGCGCGGAAATTTGATGAAAATTCCGCCTTACCGCGGCGAAGACGAACTTTCAATCACCGATGAAAATATCGACTTGTGGGCAAAAGACGGTTGGATAGACCTTCGGGTAAAGAATATCATCAAATGGCAAGACAGAATTAACAAAATCATTTCCGAAGCCGAAAGCATTTCCGACGACGATACAAGTTCAATGCACGTGCGAAACAAGCGATATTGGAAAAACTTCGAATCAATTGATATTGGAAAAGTAGTGGGTTGGATTTTCATCGTTGAAGAAGAAGGAATGAGAATGAAATCGTAACCGAGAATTATTTTAACATTGAAAAGCCCGGCTTTGCGGTCGGGCTTTTTGTTTTTTAAACCCTATCGCGGCAAACCGCAATTGATAATGGATAATTGGAATGATGGAATTTTGGAATTGATGTTTAGGTTTGACTGATT
>JAADIR010000273.1 GCA_013151245.1 Chlorobiota bacterium | reverse complement strand
GTCTTTTTCGTTTAGAATTCGAAGCGTTTCCAGCAAAACGTCCAAACCCTTGTATTTACGCACAAATCCGAAGAAGAGCAAAATCTTTTCTCCTTCGATATTTAAGAACTTTTTTGCCTCGTCTTTTGAAACCGCTTCGCCGAAGTTCGAATAGACGGGATGATGCAGAAGCGCGTATTTCGCGTTCGCCTTTATTTTCAGCAAATCGGCTTTCACGCTTTCGGACATTGTCACGAAATAATCGGAGTGTTTGAAGAAATATTTCGTAAAAACTTTATCGCCCGGCTTCGATTCGTGCGGAAGAACGTTGTCGCAAATAACCAACGTTTTCGTCGTTCCGTTCTTAGCCGCAGTTTTCGAAATTGTTCCGAAGCAGGGCGCGAAAAAAGGCATCCAATATTTGTAAATAATTAAATCCGGTTTTTCCCGTTTCAACCGCTTCCCGATTTTCAGCCAGTTAAAAGGATTGACCGAATCGACGACGACTTCCGAATCAATCGCTTCGACGTTATCTTCTTTATCCATCTGAGTTTTGCCGGGGAATAGAAATTCGGGATACTGTCTTTTGAACGTTAAAATATTTACGTCGTGATTTTTTTTTAGCTCGTTGTAAAGCAGACCGACAAAATGCGCTATTCCTCCGCGCAGCGGATAAGCCGTGGATATTATGGTAATCTTCATTGAAGAAGCGATTTTATTGCGGTTAAAACTCTGCTCGGTTCGAGATGTTCCATACAGCGATATTCTTCATTTACGCACTTCGGACTGAAAAAGCATTTACATTCTTTGCTCGGTTCTAAAATTTCTCCGAGACCGAAAAGTTCAAATTCGTTTTTGTTGAATATGTTGTTGAAGAGAATTATTTTTTTATTCAGAGCCAACGTTATGTGCATCGCCATTGTTACGGCGGTAACGACCAAATCGCATTTGTTCACAAGACTTATAAACGTTTCCAGCCGGAAATGCCCGAAATACTTGGCGTTCGCGGCTTGGGCGATTCGCAGATTCTTTTCGTGTTCCAACTCGCCGCCGAGAAGAACGACTTCGTAATCTTTCGCTTTCAAAGATTTCGCAAGTTCAATCCAGTATGCCTCGGGCCACAAGCGGGAAGTCCAGCGCCCGCCGCAGCCGGCGTTCAAGCCGACAACCTTTTTACTTTTGTCTATCTCCCACGATTCGGCAAAAGCGTCGAATGTATCGAGAACATATTTTTCTCCTTCATAATTCAATCCGGCGATTTCGAAAATTTCTTCGAGATAATTCTTTTTATTCGCTTTGTTTAGATCGTCAAAAATGCCGGTGAAAAATTTATGTTCCGCTTTTTCGTCGGCGGGAGAGATTATTCCGTTTGTAAGAGTAAAGCCGAGTTTCTCTTTCGAATTTATTTGGGAATGAATCGAGCACGCGTCAATATCCTTATCAAGATTGATTGAAACGTCGAACGGAATTCCCCTCAAAATTTCAACCGATTTGAAATCGTAGCGCAAAACGGAATCGACTTCTTTAGGAACGACAACAGGCGTGTTAGTAAGCCAATAAAATTTAGCTTGCGGATGTTCTTTCTTTAAGCGTGCAAACAACGGCGTGGTTCGGATAACGTCGCCGATCGCGCCGAGTTTTATAATCAAAATGTTTTCTTTTACTTCGTCAAAGAATTCGCAGACGTCGCCTTTTTCGTCAAAGCAATGAACGCCGCTTTCTTTGTGCGGACGGCATGGAACGTCGCCTCTGAAAAATCTGCAATTTGTTTTTAATTGTGATAAACTCAAACGCTTCCGAATAATTTGTTAACAATCAAATATTTTTTTCTTTTATCGAATACGCTTTTTTGTCGCGCGTGTAATGAACGATTATTTCGCCGAGAAAACCGACGGAAAAAAACTGCGCGCCGACGATAATCAATAACATACCGAGAAAAAGGAGCGGACGATTGCCGATCGCTCTTCCGTGAAAGATTTTTTCGTAACTGAGATAACCGTTAACCAAAAATCCCAGCATAAAAGATAAAAATCCGAAAAATCCGAAAAAGTGCATCGGACGTTTAATATATCGCGTCGTAAAAATAACCGTTAGTAAATCTACGAAACCCTTGAAAAATCGGGAGATTCCGAACTTCGTCTTTCCGTAACGGCGCGGATGGTGCTTTACGACGACTTCCGCGACTTTGAATCCGTTCCAACCGGCAAGCACGGGAATGTAGCGGTGCAGCTCGCCGTGAACGTCAACGGTTTTTACCACCGCGGAGCGATACGCTTTCAAACCGCAGTTGAAATCGTGAATTTTTATTCCGCTCATTATGCGCGTCATGTAATTGAAAAACTTTGAAGAAAACCGTTTAACGAACGGATCGTGCCGTTTTCTTTTCCAGCCGGAAACCAAATCGTAGCCTTCGGAAAGTTTTGTTAAGAGGTTTGGTATTTCCGCCGGATCGTCCTGCAAATCGGCGTCCATTGTAATAACGGCGTCGCCGCTCGCTTTGTCGAATCCGGCGTTCAGCGCGGGCGATTTTCCGTAATTCTTTCTAAAACTGATGTAACGCACTTTCCGGTCGCGCGAAGCGAGTTCTTTTATTTTTTTCAGCGAATCGTCGGAGCTTCCGTCGTCCACAAAAATTATTTCGTAATCTGAGGAAATCGAATCGACCGCCGTTTTGATTTGAGAATATAAAGGTTTTATCGATTCTTCTTCGTTGAGCAGCGGAACTACGATTGAAACTTTTCTAAAACCGAATTTCTTTATTCTCGATGGCTGTCTGATATCTTCCTTCTTCTCGCCTTTATTTTTATCGCTTTTATGATAATTCCTGTTTCCGTAATAACGCTTTTTATGATAGTTGCCCGAACGGTTTCTATTTTGATTTTTATTTTCGTCTCCGCTTTTTTTCTCAACCGGTTTATTTTGAGACTGCGCGGAATTATTATTCTGTTTTACGTTGTTTTCTTCCAATTTCTTTATAACTTTAATTAAAAAATTTCATTTTATAGTGACTAATAAACTTAATGGAATAATTTTCTAAAATCAATTTGGTTATTTATTATTAATTATAAAGACTTTTCGGCTGTTTACATCTGACAATCGAAAGGATTTATCACAAACGGAGAAAAAATGGGCGGAATTGTTTATTGGACTATGATAAGAATAGTTATCGTAATACCGGTAATTTGGTTTTTACTCGATCTTGTCAACTACAAATATTGGCAGATTTGGTCTTTCGTTATAATCTACGTCGTTGTAATTCATCCCGCTTACGTTCACTATAAAAAGTTCACCGAAAAAAATCGCGAAATTTTGGAAGACACTATTTGCGCCTCGTGCAGACATTTCGACGAAACCGCCGTCCTTTGTATGAAATACGACAAGCACCCGAAACCCGGCGATATCCCTTGCCAAGGATTTGATTGGGAACCTATGTAATAATGGACAATGGATAATTGAGAATGGAGAATTTATTTCGGCGCAGCGAAGACGGATTTATCTCGGCGTAGCGCAGATTGATTAGTCCCGATTCATCGGGACGGTCAATCTGCGTTTACAAAAACGCGCGCGCGATTTACTCTTTTTTTTTCTTACAAATTCCCCGCGGCGGAACAATTTGCCGTTATTATTAAAATTTCACCCCTTCAAGGTTTGTGTAGCGCAGATTGCAATTTGCTGCTGGCAATTGCAATCTGCACATTACAGCGCCGCAGATTGCCCGCTGCGCTCAGCAATCTGCGCTACATCGGAACAAATTGTTAATTGTTCATTGTTATTTGTTCATTCAAATTTTCCAACGCTTCAATAAATCTTGGTCCGGGACGAAAGTATAAATCAGGATCGATTTCAATAATCTTATTATTTTTAATCGCGTCAATATTTTTCCATTCCGGAAATTGCGCAAGCAAATCATCTTTGGCAATTTTTTGTTGAACAATTATTATTTCCGGATTTTTCCGAAGGATCTCTTCGCGACTGAAAACGGGATAATTAACCGGAGAATCTTCTGCGATATTTTTAAGATTGCAATACTTCAAATATTCATTGATGAAAGTCTTTCCGCTTGCCGACATCAGCGGATTTACGGAAATAAGAAACAACGTTTTCCGTTTAACGCGGGCGGCGCTTTCTTGTTTTATATTTGTCAAACGTTCGTTCCATAAAGCGATAACGGAATCCGCAAGGGAACTCTTTCCGAATAATTTTCCGAGATCGGTAAACGTTTTAACTATTCCTTCGTAATCGCGCGGATTTGAAACGAACACTTTAAAATTTAATTCAATCAATTTTTCGTAAGAACCTTTATTGTTCCCTTCCACTGTTATCAAAATAAGATCGGGGTTCAAAGCGACGATTTTTTCAAAATCAATCGAGAACATATCCCCTATTTTTTCTTTATCTTCGGCGCCCGCGGGAAAGTTGCAATAGGTGGTGTTTGCAATTAATTTCTCATCGCTTCTCAATGCGTAAACCATTTCGGTAAGATTGGGAGCGAGCGAAATGACTTTGTTAGGAAATTTTTTGAATTGCAGCGTATCATTTAAATCGTCAACAATCGTTAAAACGTCGTTATTACTTGCTTTAACGCCGCTATGCTCTTGATTGCCGCATGAATAAAGGACGAAAAGGAAGATAACAAAGGGGAAAAATAACTTCCGCATAAAAACCCCTTAAACCGAAGTTGAAAACGCTTCCGAAATTAACTTCCTTCCGGCGTAACCTTCTTCCAACCCGTGAAAATATTTGACTTCTTCCTCATCGCTTTTCCAGCAAAGGTAAACTTCTTCTCCGTCAATTATAGCGGGAAAATCTACAAGTCCGATTGTGAAATTCCAATCGTTATAATAGCAGCCGAGTTCTTCCAACTCCTCGATAAATCCGCGGATTTTTTTCGAAAGTTTTGCGATACGTTCGTCTTCCTTCATTTGTTCGACGTCGTTATTCAGCGAGTCGGCGACCGCTTTTATTTCAAAACCGTGCGTCAAAATATCGCGCGCAATCTGTTTAACCAGTGGAAGAGTTTTGTTAGCTTCTTCAGGCGTAAAGTGTTTTTTATAATAATAACTCATCTGTTCCCTTTCATATTTTCAAGCGGATAAATTCAACAGAAAGAATAACCCTGTTTCAAATTTAACATTTTATTACATGAATATTATGCGTTGACGCATGTTTAAATATAGTAGTAAAAGCGCCAAACGTTCTTTTGGGATGTGCTGATAAATGATAGTTGAAAAACTCGTTATACGCTTGTCGCGATAAAGTTTAGATTCATGAGCAACCTTTTTACTGTGTGTCGTATTCCGCAAACATTCTGCGCGCTGAACCTCGCGGCAACTACAGATCGAAACGAAGACGGAAAGCGGCGGCGTTATTGATTGCGCCGAGAAAACTCTAAATAACGTAAAAGATTAGATTGGAAAAATAGTTTTACATTATAAAATATTTTTGCAAACCGCTACGCCAAAGGCGCACAGGCAAAGCGGTTGATTTTGGGTGGATTTGTCGGGTTAGTCTCCGCGTTAAAGCGCGGTGTTAATGACGTTCCGCGAATGTTTTTGGATATTTGAGGTAAATGTTTTTATTTCATTTTTTCATGTCGGCGTCAGCTTCTTCTTATTGAAG
>JAADIR010000081.1 GCA_013151245.1 Chlorobiota bacterium | reverse complement strand
ATTTTTTAATCATTCGAAAGATGCTTAACTTTCATTCTTAAATTTTAAAAAAAACAGTTTTATTAAGAAACAAAACAGGATAAATAATGGAAAATTATAAGATTACTTGGACGAAAGTTGACGAAGCTCCGATGCTTGCCAGCTACGCTCTTCTTCCGGTTGTTAAGGCGTTTACAAAAGGAACCGGAATTGACGTTGAAACGAAAGACATCTCATTAGCCGGAAGAATTTTGGCAAACTTTCCCGATAATTTAACCGAAGAACAGAAAATTCCCGACGACTTGGCGGAATTGGGAAAATTGGTTAAGAAACCGGAAGCTAACGTTGTTAAACTACCGAATATCAGCGCTTCAATTCCGCAGCTTCAAGCGGCTATCAAAGAGCTGCGCGAAAAAGGTTACGACGTTCCCGAATATCCCGAAGAACCGAAAACCGAAGAAGAAATAGCTTTGCAGAAAAGATTTGCGGTCGCCTTAGGTTCAGCCGTTAATCCCGTTTTGCGCGAAGGAAATTCCGACCGCAGACCCGCCGCCGCCGTTAAAAAATTCGCGCAAAAGAATCCTCACAAAATGATGAAACCGTGGCCCGAATCCGGTTCCAAAACCCGCGTGGCTTTTATGAAAGAGAAAGATTTTTACGGAACCGAAAAATCGGCTACAATGGAAAAGCCCGACAATCTGCGCATTGAATACGTTGACGAAAACGGCGGCGTAACCGTATTAAAAGAAAATCTTCCGGTTCTCGAAGGCGAAATTGTCGATTCCGCCGTTATGAACGTTGCGGAATTAAGAAAATTTTACGCCGAGCAAATTGAAGAAGCTAAAAAAGACGACGTACTTCTTTCTTTACATTTGAAAGCGACGATGATGAAAATATCCGACCCGATTATGTTCGGTCACGCAGTTTCGGTTTATTACAAAGACGCGCTCGATAAACACGCCGACGCGTTAAAGGAAATCGGCGCAAACGTAAATAACGGTCTCACGGACGTTCTTGAAAAATTGAGCAAACTTCCGGCTGAGAAGAAAGCGGAAATTGAAGCGGACATTGCAAAGGTTTATGAAACGCGCCCCGATTTGGCGATGGTCGATTCCCGCAAAGGAATTACGAATCTTCACGTTCCGAACAACGTTATCGTGGACGCATCGATGCCGGTTGTCGTGCGCGACGGCGGAAAAATGTGGAACAAAAACGACGAGCTGCAAGATACGATTGCAATGGTTCCCGACCGCTCTTACGCGACAATGTACGCCGAAATAATCGAAGACGCAAAAAGAAACGGACAGTTCGATCCTTCCACAATGGGATCGGTCTCCAACGTCGGGTTGATGGCGCAGAAAGCCGAAGAATACGGTTCGCACGACAAAACTTTCGAAGCCGCCGGCGCAGGCGTAATCCGCGCGGTTAACCAAGCGGGCGAAGCGATTTTAGAACAAGTCGTTGAGAAAGGCGATATTTTCAGAATGTGCCAGGCGAAAGATATTCCCATTAAAGATTGGGTGAAGCTTGCGGTAAAAAGAGCAAAAGCATCCGGCTCTCCGGCAATTTTCTGGCTCGACGACAACAGAGCGCACGACAGAGAAGTAATCAAAAAAGTTGAAAAATATTTGCCCGAACACGACACGACCGGACTTGAAATCAAAATTATGAAACCGGTTGACGCAATGAAATTTTCAGTGGAAAGAATCCGCAAAGGATTGGACACGATTTCCGTTACCGGAAACGTTCTCCGCGATTATTTAACCGACCTTTTCCCGATTCTTGAATTGGGAACGAGCGCAAGAATGCTTTCGATTGTTCCGTTGCTCAACGGCGGCGGATTATTTGAAACCGGCGCGGGCGGCTCGGCTCCTAAACACATTCAGCAGCTTCTTGCCGAAGGACATTTGCGCTGGGATTCCCTCGGCGAATATTGCGCGCTTGTTCCGTCGTTTGAACTTGCGGCGGAAAAAACCGGCAACAAAAAAGTCGCGCTCCTTGCCGAAACGCTCGACAAAGCGATTGAAAAATATCTTGAAAACGGAAAGAATCCTTCACGCAAAGTGAATGAAATAGACAACCGCGGAAGCTCGTTCTATTTAACTTTATATTGGGCGCAGGCTTTGGCGGCGCAGGATAAAGACGCGGAAATGAAAGAACGTTTTGCAAACGTCGCAAAACAGCTCGAAGAAAACGAAGCGAAAATAACCGAAGAACTGCTTTCCGCGCAGGGAAGTCCGCAAGATATCGGCGGATATTACATCCCGAACGACGAGATGGCTGATAAAGTTATGCGTCCGAGCGCAACTCTAAACGCGATAATTGACGCAATGTAGCAAAATCTTTTTTTCGGAGAATGAATTGTAGAGCGGGAAATCTTTTCCCGCTTTTTTTTTTGAATGATAAAAACTAAGATGAAAAATATTTCCAAAACGGAACGACTTTTACGCCGTTTATTTCTTCTTCTTGGTCAAAAGAAATAATAGTTCCGTTTTCTATTTGTAATTTTTCCATTGCTTCTATCAATCCGTTTATCTCTCTGTTTTTGTTTCGGTCGGTAAGTTCGTAAGTAACTTGAAGCGCTTTTATTTTATTTTCCTTTTTCACGATAAAATCGCATTCGTTTTTGTCGGCAAAGTAAAATATTTCGTAATTCTTTTTTTTCAATTCGGAGTAAACAAGATTTTCAAAAAGTTTCCCTCTATTTTGCGAAAAACGGAATGAAACGTTTGCAAGAAAACCGTTATCTGCGCAGTAGATTTTTTTCTTCGCTTTCGATTGTTTTTGTAAGGAAAACGAAAATTTTCTTACTTCTTGAATCAGAAAACTATTCTCCAAAATACGAATAAATTCTTTCGCGCTGTTTTCGTTTCCGCCGACGGCTTTTGCCGCGCTATGGTATGAAAATAAAGACGTCGCGTTTGTTATCAAATAGTGCGTTAATTCTTGAAACGTTTTCACTTCGCGGATTTTCCCGAGAGCTATGCAGTCTTTCAAAATTATTGATTCGTAATAATTCAAAAGGATTTCCCTTTTTAAAAAGTCGTCTTTCTTTTTAACAATTTCCGGAAAACCGCCGTATTCCATCATTGAATCAAGAATACGCAAAACGCTCGATTTGTTTTTTAATCTTTCAATTCTATCCGATAAATTTTCTATCGAAAGATATTCGTCGAATGACAAAGGGTAAACGGCGTCCGCTATGTATCTACCTGAAAGCAGCCGCGCGTATTCCGCATTTAATAAAGAAGAGTTTGAACCGGTAACGAACATCTTTTTGAACCGTTCGTTATCGTATGCGCTTTTGACGAACTTTTCCCATTGAGGCATACTTTGAATTTCGTCAAGGAATAAATATTGAACCGGCTCGTTTGTAATTTTTTCCGATAGATCGAGTAATTTTTCAACATTTTGAGGACTTTTGATAATTTCCGCAAAAAACGGATCGTCAAAATTTATATATAAAATACTTTTGGAAGAAACCGTTTTCAATAAATGATTAATTAGCAGCTTGAAGATAGTTGATTTACCGCTTCTTCTGATTCCAAGCAAAACTTGAATTTCCTTTGCGCTGAGTTGAAAGATTAACTTTGAGAGTATTTTTCTGTCAAATAAATTCTTATACGGTTTAACCCAATGTGGATTTTGAAGGATTATTGCCTTTTCCATCGTTTTATCCTAATTATATTTAGTATTTATTAGTAATAATACGAAATATAATTTGGATTAGCAAGCTGTAATACGAATTATGATATGGATATATTGATGTTTCTGTAGAAAAATGGTTGAAAAAATAATGCTATCCGGCGTAACGCTGAATGCGATTTTGGATGCGATGCAGCAAAAGTTTTTTTGGGGGAGAATGAATTATAGAGCGGGAAATCTTTTCCCGCTTTTTTTTTGAATAAAAATTAAGACGAAAAATATTTCTAAAACGGAACAATACTTTATGAAAGTAACCTCGGGAAAATCTGCGCATACAATTTCCCATTGTAGCCGCGGGATTTATTCCCGCGTGAATGATTGTGCCGTGGAAATCATTTTTAAAACTGCTCCGACCCATCTTTTTGTCTCACACATTATCGGTGTTTCTGCTACATACGGCACGCAGACATAAAGTCTGCGGCTATATTTTGTGGGACGCAAACTCTTGTGAAGTCTGCGCCTACATTTCTTTATCATAACAAAAAACATTCAAGAGTTTTCAAAAAAAATGGTATTTTAGATGAACAACATTCTATGATTTTGGGCTAATCATAAATGAACGTCTTCAAATTAGAAGAAATAAGAAAAATCCTAAATCAAAAACTTACCGAGGAAAAATCTCCCCGCTTTTGTTTGCTATTAATTACCGACTATTTTGAAGAAGTTTTATCTTACGAAGATCAAACAATTTTGAGCGCCTATCTTCCGGAGTTTATTCCTAATTACATCAAATATTTACGCGCCTATTCTCCGCAGGGGCTGCATCCTAAAAAGACTGAAAGAATAATTTCAATCGCGAAAAAAATTCTTTCCGCCGGTTTATCCGAAGAAGAAAAGAAAAAAATTAAGGACGCCGTTGCGGGAATAAAAGCCGGTCTTTCATTTCTTAAGGCTGTTCTTGACGGCGCCGACGTAGAAGAAGAAATAAGCTTTAATACGGCCGAAGGGAAAAGGTTAGCGGAAAGCGTCAAAGCATTTGTATCGTTCCCGGTTTTGGAAAGAGTAACTGATAAAGACGTTTCGTTAGGTTTGCTTGAAAATCTTTCCGTAATGATTCAAAAAAAGAATTTAAACGATCCGAATAGTTTTGAAATTATTCCGGGTTCACGGGAGTTGGATGAAAAACTAAAAGGACAAATTCACTCTTCGTGGAATGTTGCCAAGAAATATGTCGCGGGCAAAATAAAAATCACGCATAGTCATACCGCAATAATTAGGTTCAATAATAAATACGGCGAATACGTCGGCGATTCTCTCGGAGCCGCGCTGACTCTTGCTTTTATCGGCGAACTGTTAAAAACGCACAACGCGCGCGAACAAATTACCGTAAGCGCCGCCGCCGCGTTTACCGGAAGTTTGCGCGAAAACGGCGAAGTGGGCGAAGTTACCGACGGGATCGTTTCAAAAAAAACGGAAACGGTTTTCTTTTCGTCGGCGGAAATTTTTGTCGTTCCTAAAGAAGATGAAAATGCCGCGCTTGACAAATTAAACAAATTGAAAAAAGAATTCCCCAAAAGAAATCTCAAAGTTGTCCCGGTTGAAACTTTGGACGATATTTTGATGCGCCGCGATTTGGTTGATATTAGGAAACAAAACATTGCATTTTATTCAGCGAAAAAAGCCTACACGCCCAAATTTGCTTTTACGTTTATGCTTGCCGTGGTTTTAATGGTCGCCGCGCTGCTCTATGAAAAGTTCGACGACAATCCGTCGCTTTTAGAATATAAAAACGGTTATTTAAATGTATTAAATAGAATGGGCGATACGCTTTGGACGACAAAAAGCGGACCGGAGAGGTTAGAAAAAAGTATATTTGCGCATGAACGTAAATATTATTCACGATTAATAGACGTAAATAACGACGGACAGAATGAAGTGCTTTTATGCGGCGAGGATAAAAACAATAGCGATGATCCTGATCATAAATA
>JAADIR010000227.1:5716-9092 GCA_013151245.1 Chlorobiota bacterium | reverse complement strand
CGCGAAGCGCTCTTTTGAATTCAGCTTAAAATCAACAGATTGCCCGCCTTGTCGGCGGACAGGCTTCTTCCGACAAAGTCGGAATCGCAATGACGGAAACGACCATTTTAGAGCGAACTCTTAAATAATTATACGTCTCTCCATTTCACAAATAAACGCCAAATAAACAATTAAGTAAATACTTACTTACAAATATAAAGTAATTTACATAATCCGACAAGCCAAAAACTGCAAAAGCAAGTGAAAAACCAATCCAAATATTATTATACAAAATAACAGCTTTGTATTTTAAAGTTTTCCGTTTCTTGTCCGCCCAATCGGATTTTGGTATATTGCGTCCCTTAAATTTTAATTATTGAAAAGAAATTATGGATCAAAAAAAAATTGATATTTTTGAAGATGCAACCGTTCTTGAAGAAATTCCGAAACGGCTTCCGGCGCTTCCTCTGCGCGATACGGTAATTTTTCCATATATGATTTTCCCCGTTCTCGTTGGACGCGAGCAATCTATTCGCGCGGCTAATTACGCGCTTGACAACTCGAAATATATTTTTCTTTCCGCGCAGAAAAAATCAAGCGTTGAAGAACCGAAAGCGGAAGATATTTATCTCGACGGAACTGTGGCAAAGATTGTGCAAATACTGAAACTGCCGAACGGATTGCTTAAAATTTTGGTTGACGGAATTGTTCAGGCAAGAATAACGAAATTCGTTGAGAACGACTCTTTTTTCGAAGCTGAAATTGAACCCGTTTACAATTTTCCGGAAGACGATAAAGAGCTGAACGCGTTAGTGCGACAGTTGAACACGCAATTCAAAAAATATGTGAAAATAAACAGAAACATTCCGCACGAAGCATTCGGCGCGTACGAAAACATATCGGAACCGGACAGAAAACTTTTTTACGTCGCGGCAAACATAAGTCAATCGATTGACACAAAGCAGAAGATTTTACAGAAATCAACTTTGGTTGAGCAATATTACGAAGTAATAAAAATACTTAGTTCCGAAAACGACATCCTTAAAATCGAAAAAGAGATTGAAGCGAAAGTTCAGGAAAACATCGCGAAGAGCCAGCGGAAATTTATCATCAACGAGCAGATAAGAATTCTTCAAGACGAACTCGGAGAAGAGGGCGAAGTTTCGCCGGAGCTTACGAAGCTCCAAGAAAGAATGAAAAAAGCGAAAATGCCGAAAGAAGTCCGCGAAAAAGCGGAAGAAGAATTCAACAAATTGAAAAAAACTCCTTCATCTTCGCCGGAATCCACTGTAATCAAAAATTACCTCGATTGGCTGCTCGACGTTCCGTGGTTCAAAATAACAAAAGATAATCTCGATATCGATTACGTTAAAAAGATTTTGGACGAAGACCATTACGGCTTGGAAAAACCGAAAGAGAGAATAGTCGAACACATAGCCGTGCTGAACTTGGTAAAACAGATGCGCGGACAAATTTTGTGCTTCGTCGGACCGCCGGGAGTGGGAAAAACTTCGCTCGGAAAATCAATTGCGCGGGCGCTGGGACGCAAGTTCGTCCGCATCAGTCTCGGCGGCGTTCGCGACGAGGCGGAAATACGCGGGCATCGCAGAACGTACATCGGCTCTATGCCGGGCAAAATAATTCAATCGATGAAAAAAGCGGGAACCGTTAATCCCGTAATATTGCTGGACGAAATTGATAAGATGAGCATGGATTTCCGCGGCGACCCGTCTTCGGCGATGCTCGAAGTGCTCGATCCGGAACAAAACCACACGTTTAACGATCACTATCTCGACGTCGATTACGACCTTTCGAACGTTATGTTCATAACGACGGCAAACGTGCGATACAACATCCCGCTGCCGCTGCAGGACAGAATGGAAATAATAGAACTGCCCGGATATTTGATCGACGAAAAAATCG
Source organism: Chlorobiota bacterium (assembly GCA_013151245.1). GTDB lineage: Bacteria > Bacteroidota > Ignavibacteria > Ignavibacteriales > Melioribacteraceae > JAADIR01. The sequence goes on along the minus strand of JAADIR010000227.1, from coordinate 7,190 downwards.
AAATCGCCAAAAGGCACATCCTCCCGAAACAATTGAACGCGCACGGATTAAATAAAATAAAAGTCACATGTTCGGACGAAGCGTTGACTACTCTCATTTCGTTATACACCAGAGAAGCGGGCGTGAGAAATTTGGAACGCGAAGTCGCTTCGATCTGCCGTAAAACAGCAAAAGAAATTGTAATAAAAAAACGGAAACGCGGAAACGCTTCTCTTTTAAAAACTTTTAAAATCGACAAAGAAAAAGTCGAAAAATTTCTCGGCGTTCCGCGATTTAGGGAAAAATCCACCGAGAAGAAACCGCGCGTCGGAAGCGTTACCGGACTGGCGTGGACGAGCGTTGGCGGGGAAATTCTCGCCGTGGACGCCACAATAATGGCGGGCAGCGAAAAACTTACGATAACCGGACAAATAGGCGACGTAATGAAAGAATCCGCGCTTGCGGCGTTGAGTTATCTCCGTTCAAATTACAAAGATTTCGGGCTTCCGAAAAATTTCCAGAAAGGGAAAGAAGTTCACATTCATCTTCCCGAAGGAGCTATTCCGAAAGACGGACCTTCGGCGGGAATCACGCTTGCGATGGCGATGTATTCCGCGTTCGCAAATCGTCCCGCCCGCAACGACGCAGCGATGACCGGCGAAATCACTTTGCGCGGAAACGTTCTCCCGATTGGCGGATTGAACGAAAAACTTCTCGCGGCAAAACGGAGCGGCATTTCAACAGTTCTGATTCCGAAAGAAAACGAACGCGATTTAACCGAAATAAAAAGTTCGGTAAAAGAAGGTTTGAACATCGTTCCGATCGAATATATCAAAGACGCGGTGAAATATATCTTCGCACAGCAGAGAAAAAGAAAAACCGCCGCGGTGAAAAGGAAATAAAATGTCTGAGGAAATCGCAATCAAAAACGCGACGGGCGATAAGGAAATTTACGAGGAGCTTTTCCCGCAGATTCGGTCGCTCCTTTCCGAAGACGAAAACGTTCTTTCGAATATGTCTAATTTTATCGCGGCGATAAATCAGAGCTTTGAAAAAATCAGCTGGATCGGTTTCTACTTCAAAACGGAAAGAGAAAAACTTACGCTCGGACCGTTCCAAGGGAAAACCGCTTGCACAACAATTACAATCGGCGGCGGAGTTTGCGGAACTGCCGCGGCTGAAAGAGAAACGGTCATCGTAAAAGACGTGAACGAATTTCCGGGTCACATTGCGTGCGACGCCGATTCCCGCTCGGAAATTGTCGTTCCGTTAATTTCAAAAGACGAGCTTCTCGGCGTCTTGGATTTGGACAGTTACGACTTGGCGGCGTTCGACGAAATAGATAAATTCTTTCTTGAAAAATTTGTCCATGAATTTATTTCAAGATTCGGCGCGGAATTGAAAAAGATGTTATCTTCAATTTCAAAATTATAAAAAGAAGAATGATTGAATGGATGAATGGATGAATGGATGAATGGATGAATGGATGAATGGA
>JAADIR010000227.1:0-5639 GCA_013151245.1 Chlorobiota bacterium | reverse complement strand
AAAACAGAACAACGAATTAAAGGTATATTGACATGTCGTTTCTCGTTACGGCTTTAAAATGGAGACCAAAAACATATTCGGAAGTTGTGGGGCAGGAACACATTACCCAAACTTTGCGCAACGCCGTGCAATCGGGCAGAATCGCGCACGCCTATATTTTCGCCGGACCGCGCGGCGTGGGAAAAACCACGACGGCAAGAATTTTCACCCGCAGCATAAATTGCCTAAATCCGGTTGACGGCGAGCCGTGCAACGAATGCGACGTCTGCAAATCTTTCTTCGACGGTAAATCGCTTGATATTATTGAGATTGACGGCGCGTCCAACAGAAGAATCGAGGAAGTCCGCAATTTGATTGAGTCGGTAAAATATTCTCCCACTCACTCGAAATACAAAGTTTACATCATCGACGAAGTTCACATGCTTACAACAGAAGCGTTTAACGCGCTTCTTAAAACCCTGGAAGAACCGCCCGAACACACGAAGTTTATCTTCGCAACTACGGACATTCACAAAGTCCCCGCTACAATCACCTCCCGCTGTCAGCGTTTCGATTTCCGGAGAATTGAAGTTAACGCGATTAAAGGAACGCTGAAAAAAATTGCGGATGAAGACGACATAAAAATCGACGACAGCTCCCTTACATTTATCGCGAAGAAAGCCGACGGAGCGCTACGCGACGCCGAATCCCTTTTCGACCAAGTGGTTTCCTTCTGCGGAAAGAACGTAGAGCTTGAAGTCCTTTCGAAAATGCTCAACTTAATCGACGAGGAAATCTATTTTGAAATCACCGACGCGATTCTCAGCAAAAACTTTTCCGCGGCGTTCAATATCACTCAAAAAATTTACGACAACGGCTGGAACTTCATCGATTTCGCCAACGGGCTCACGGAGCATTTCAGAAACATTCTTACAGTCATAATACGCAAGGACGGCAAACTTCTCGAAGTTTCCGAAAACATCGCCGGAAAATATCTCGAATACAAAGACAAATTCTCCGAAGCGGATATCATCAAACTGCTCGCTTACATGAACGCGTATCAATACGAATTAAAAAGCTCCTCCAATCAAAAATTGAAAACGGAAATTTCGCTTGCAAACATAATCGCGCTCGAAAAATCTTCCACAATTGAAGAATTGATTGAATTCGTAAAAAAGGGAGAATTCCCTTCCGCGCCCGCCGAAAAAAAAAAGATAATTGAAAGCGAACCGCCAAAGCCCGCGGCGGCGGGAGAAGTAAAATCGCCCGCAAGCGAACCGACGTCGGAAAAGCAAACCGTAACCGCTCCGGCAGCCGAGCCGGATAAAGACATTCACGAAAAATGGGACGAACTCGTAAAAACCGTAAACGGAAAAAGAACTATTTTCGGTCCCGTTCTCAACGAAGTGAAATTGGGCGGAATTGAAAACAACGTTCTCAAACTTTACGTCGCCACGGAAGAACATCTCGCCATTTTAAAAGATGAAAAAGATTATCTCCATCAAAGAGTAGCCGAGATTTTCGGCAAAGGAATAACATGCGAATTCGAAATCAAAAAAGAACTCTTCGCCGATTCAACTCCCGCCGCGTCCCCGCAGTCCGATAACAGAACGCAAAAAACTTCCGCCGAAGAAAACCCGCTGATAAAAGCGATAATAGAAGAGCTTGGAGGGAAAGAGATTTAATATATTTAGTATAAAATCATGCTACAGTTTTCAAATAAAAACCTATCATGTTTAATTTTTCACATCCAAATTGTCATAAAAGTAAAATACGGTTCTCCAACTGATAGCGCTTGATTATTGTATTTTCTAAATATTTTATCTCTTATTGCGATAATAATTACTAAATCTATTTTATTTACATTATAACAACCATAACCGCGTATGAAAAAATATATTGCGATATTATTCCTATTGGCTTTCACTTTTAATGAAGGGCAAACTTACGATTTCATCCGCTTCAGGGAATCGGACGGACTGCCGCTATCGCAAGTATATACGATTTATCAACATTCTAACGGAGCTATTGCCGTAGGTCTGCTCGGCGGCGGATTAAGTCTATATAACGGAGGCGTTTTCCATAATTTTTCCATGAACGAAGGTTTTATTAACTCTACTGTAAACGGCATAAAAGAAGATTCAAAAGGAAATCTGTGGATCGCTACGGACGACGGCATAAGCAAATTTGACGGTGAAAATTTTGAGAATCATTATGACAGAGCGGGAAAGGTGACCGTATGGCGAATAGCTATCGATAAAAACGATAATATTTTTCTAGCCACTAGCGACGGCTTAATAAAATACGACGGTAAGACATTTGAAAATATCACCAAAACTCTTCTCCATAAAAAAATTGGAGTCTATGCTCTTTTAATTACAGCTTCCGGGAAGTTAATTTTCGGCTCGGCGGAAAATGTTTGGGAATATGACAATGAAAAAATCAATAAAATCGAAAAGTTTTCACGAAAAAACATTTACGGGATATTTAAAATCGGCAAGGACGATATTTTAATTTATGCGAACGATTCTCTCTTTTCATACAACGACAAAAAGATATTCGGAATAGATTTAATTAATAGAAGCGGATACGAAAATATTTACTCGGTTTTTAAGGACTCTCAAAACAACCTTTGGGTAAGCGATTACGGAAAGGGCGTTTATAAAATCAATGAGCGGGAAGTTGTCAATTATAATAAAAAAAACGGATTCACTAATTCAGGCGTTTGGTCTATCATCGAGGATAAAGATTCAAATTTATGGTTTGGAACCGACGACGGTTTATTCTTTTTGAACCATTCTAAACTGAAGTTTTATGAAAACAACGATTTGATTTCCGATCTTTGGTCGATATTTGTTTCCCCAAACAATAAAGTTTACATAGGAACGACTAAAAAAGGGCTTTTCGAATTTAAAAACAACTCTTTCAGAAAAGTTAAACTCGAAGCTGATGAAGATCGAATCTTTTATCAAATAATTCAAGACGATAACGGAGCTTGGTGGGGCGCAACCAACCGAGGATTACTATACAGCGGACAGATTTCCCCCTCATTAAAAAAAGAACTTAAAAAGTTTGAAAAGAAAAATATCTATTCGGTTTTTAAGGATCGAAAAAATAATATTTGGATCGGCGTAAACTATGATGGGCTTTATAAATTCGATGGAAAACATTTTACGAGTATCCTAATTGACAGCGCTGTTACAGACGTCGAGTCTTTCGCTGAAGATAGGAAAAATAACTTATGGATCGGAACGGACGTCGGTATTTATAAATTTGACGGAAATAATTTTTCTTATCCTGAAGAGCTAAACGCCGTAAAACGTTACGGAATTGACGATTTGCTGATTGATAGATATAGAAATATTATCTGGGGAGCGGCTTTCGGCAAGGGCGTTGTGAGGTATGATCTACCGACCGGTTCATCAAGAGGAAAAGCGAGAATCTATGGGGTCCCGGAAGGACTGAACGATAATTCAATTTTATCCCTTGTTGAAGATTTTGACGGAAATATTTGGGTCGGCACAAATAAAGGTTTGAATAAAATTGTTTTAAATAACGCAGATTCGGTAACGGCAATTATTCCTTTTTACAGAAGCGACGGATTATTGGGATATGAATGCGTTCAGCAATCGGCTTCAATTGATTCAACCGGAAAACTTTTGATCGCTACGGCTATGGGCTTACTTGCTTTCTATCCGAACGATCTTCGGAATTTGAAAATAGAACCGATTCCCAAAATTGTTAGTCTTCAGGCATTTAACTTGGATACGACCGTTACTTTCTCGAATGATTTTTTATTTATGGATACGGGTGAAAACATAAAATATCATGTGCCGAATACTTTAAATAACGTCAAAATAAATTTTTGCGGACTAACATTCCCAAGTTCTCATGGAACAAAATATTCTTATAAGTTAAGCGGGTTAAAATGGTCAAAACCGACTTACGAGACTTCTATTAATTATAACAATCTTGAGCCTGGAAATTATACGTTCAGCGTAAGAACCATTTCGCACCGGAATAAAAACGGAAAACTTATAGCCTCCATCGACTTTAAAATAAACGCGCCGTTTCAAAAAACTATCTTGTTCAAAATAATAATTTTCTTCCTTTTTACTTTGTTAGGAATTTTTCTAATATATATTAGAACGCGATCAATAAAAAAGAAAAACATTGATCTTCGTATGCGGTTGGAAGAAAGAAAAAGAATTAATTCTGTTCTAAGGAAAGCAAAAGAATCCGCCGAAAAATCTGAGAAACTTAAAGGCGAGTTCCTTGCCCAAATGTCGCATGAAATTCGCTCTCCAATACATACTATACTAAGTTTTACTCAATTGCTTGAATTTGAATTATCGGATAAATTAAACAACGAACTAAAGGAGAGTTTTAGAGCCATTAAAAAAGCCGGAGCGCGCGTAGTAAGAACAATAGATTTAATTTTAAATATGTCGCAAATTCAAACGAACACTTTTGAAACACATTTTAGAAATATTGACTTGACAGAAGAAATACTTAAACCTTTATATATAGAGTATTCTCAAGCCGCAAAAGCCGAAGGATTAAAATTAAATTTCATAAAGGACGCTGATAATACTCTAATTGAAGGAGACGAATATACAATAAATCAAATTGTAGCCAACCTTCTAAATAACGCCATTAAATATACTGAAAAAGGTGAAATAACGCTTAGAGTTTTCCGAACCGAAGAAGATAAACTAGCAATTGAAGTAGCCGACGCCGGAATCGGTATTTCGAAAGAATATCTCCCCAAATTATTTGAGTCATTCTCTCAGGAAGAACAGGGCTACACGAGACGTTACGACGGAAACGGATTAGGTTTGGCGCTCGTTAAAAGATATTGTCAAATAAACAACGCCGATATAATAGTGGAATCGGAAAAAGGAAAAGGAAGCGTTTTTAGAGTCGCCTTTAAATAATATAAAAATCAAACCTTCCGAAAATTTAGTCATAGTTTTAAATCTCTGTAAAACGCGCATTCGTTTTCATTAAGCATGATTATAGAGCATTTACATTTTAAACAAAAAAAATCTCCGCCCAATCAATGAACGGAGATTAAAATAAATCCTGGCAACGACCTACTCTCCCACGCAGTTGCCCACGCAGTACCATCGGCGCGTAGGGGCTTAACTTCTCTGTTCGGAATGGTAAGAGGTGTTTCCCCCTAGCTATAGCTGCCAGAAAACTTTTCCAGCACAAACATTAAATAAAAATTTGAAAGAGCGACTGAATCTGAAATGTTAATTGCATTTTAATAAAAAATTGATTAAGCCTCACGACCAATTAGTACTGCTCGGCTAAATACGTTACCGCACTTACACCTGCAGCCTATCAACCTTGTCATCTCCAAGGAGTCTTTAGTCCCGATTTACATCGGGAAGGGATACCTTATCTTGAAGTATGCTTCGCACTTAGATGCTTTCAGCGCTTATCATTTCCGAACGTAGCTACCCAACAATGCCACTGGCGTGACAATTGGTACACTAGAGGTTCGTTCGCTTCGGTCCTCTCGTACTAGAAGCGACTCTTCTCAAGTATCCTGCGCCCGCATAGGATAGGGACCGAACTGTCTCACGACGTTCTGAACCCAGCTCACGTACCGCTTTAATTGGCGAACAGCCAAACCCTTGGGACCTTCTTCA
>JAADIR010000007.1 GCA_013151245.1 Chlorobiota bacterium | reverse complement strand
TATCCATTGTCCATTAATCGGTTGTGATTTGCTTTTCCCGATTCATCGGGATTATTTGATAAGTTTGTAAACAGCTTACTCGTACTGATATTTGCGGATTTTTTGAAACGAAAAATTGGAACGATTTGTTGCGCAAACTTTCATTTCGCAAAGACGGAAAAAATAATTTTAACATCAAAACCCGATTTGTGATTTGCGTCACGCGAGAATGCAATGTTTAACGCTAATTTTTTTTTCGATTTGCAATCCTATTTTCCAAAAGAAGAATTCATAATTATGACGAATAAATTGAAGGTTGTTTTATTGTTTGGGTTAGCTTTATCTATTTACGCGGCGTTATCTGTTGTGATGAAAACATATTTTTAATACGGCGGATTAAACAAGTTAAAGAAAAGGCCGCCTAATTTAGGCAGCCTTTTTATAGAGGGCGTTTATCGGAGTGATTGGGCAATTATGGGAGTTATGTTATTTCGCTTCAATTTTTTGGCGCGTTCGTCCATTAAGAACGCGTTGTAAAATTTCTTGCACATTTCGCGCGTTCTTTCCGAACTGTTAAACGAGGCTTCCCGTTTCAGCATATAAACAGCCCGCGCGCTTTTTAATTTGAACAGAGAAAGAGCCGCCATTATTCTGCCGCTCTCTTTTTCGTCGCCGCGCAGCATTTTCATCAGCGGAATTAAAGCTTCTTCGGATTTTAATTCCCCGAGGAAGTAAGCGGAACTTAATCTCAACCCCGCATTATCGGACGAAACGCCGCGCAGTAAATTATCCGTTGCAATTTTTACGTCGGTAGTTTTTTGCGGTTTGACCGCGTCTTTTGAAAAAATATTTCCCGTAAACAATACGGAAATTAAGGCGAGTATTACAAATATTCTTTTCATGTTTCCCCCCGGTGAAAAGTCATTATAAAATTATCGGTTAAAAATAAAAGTAACGATGTTCAATAGTTAAGACGCTTCGGCGTCGGTAAAGTTTTGTCAATCAATAAATATTTTTATTTTCATTTAAAAAAATATTTTGCCGTTCGATAATAAAATAAAAAAGGAATCTAATGAGCGGGTTTGTTGGCGAATTTTATTTTTATAAGACGAGAAACGGCGAAACTTTGATAGTCGATCCGGATCCCGATATAGAGGCAAATCTTAAACTTTTTCAAAAGGAAAGACCTGAATTTAAAAAGAATTCTTTTCGCGGAATGAAAGCGATAGTATTGAAAGAGGGCGAGCAGTTAGCTCCCGTTCCGGTAAAAAATTCCAATGAATATTATGAGGGATTATACTTTTTGATTAAAGGAAGTTATTAAATTATCTGAATTCAATATCGTTATTATTATTTCCGTCGTTAAACTTTTTGCCCGCTTTTTTCAGATCTTTAACGACTTCAAATCTCGGTTCGCGATTCTTTTTCTTTACGTTTTGCGTTTTCGGCTCGGTTGTTTTTCGCTCTTTTCTCCTTGAAGATTTTTTGCGAACTACGTTCGGCGGAAGTTTAATTTCTTCGGGATTTATTTTTCCGCTTTTAGATTCGGATGTTTTTGTTTTAGTAACGGAAGTTCCGGTTTTATTGTTGACCGCAGTTTTGGCTTTTGTTTTTAATGCGCCGGACGTTTTTGGCGCAACTGCTTTCGGCTTAATTGCCGGAGGGGAAATTTCCTTTTTTGGCTTTTTAAATTTTGACGCTATATATGAAACAATAACCGTTACAACAAATAATGCCGTAACAATATACAACGCTTGTTTTATGATTGGAATTAATTCCATTGAATCCTAAATAAAAAAACTGAAAGTAAACTATCGGAATAAGTCAATATTTTTTGAGCCGTTTATTACAAAAGTAATTATTAATTTGGTTTTCCGATTCTTATTTAAAAGTTAATTAAAATTAAAGTTGAATAAAAGAATCGGCTTGTCCGATCTTTAAAGACAACGATTATTGTTTTATTTTAAACCGGTTCGGATTTAAGATTGTTAGTAGGCTTTGAATAACATAAAATCTTATGTAATTCCGGCAATCTTTTAGCCGGGTTCTCTCATATAAGGATAGATCCCGCGTAAAAACATCACGGAATGACGGTTAGTGAGAGGTTATTCAAAGCCTCATGTCAAATGACGATAAATATTAGATTTCTTACAATTAAGATCAAGGGAAAAATTGCCTCTTAAAATTCGATCTGGAATAATGTTCGCGCTGATTGTTGTTTTGGCTTTTTCGAACGCGTTCTTTGCTCAAACGGTTACGTTAAGCGGATACGTCAGAGATAAAGCAAGCGGAGAAGAACTTATCGGCGCAAACGTTTTTCTGCCCGCCGTTCAAATGGGCGCGGCTACAAACGCATACGGGTTCTATTCGTTAACTCTTCCCAAAGGAAAATATAAAGTAAAATTCAGCTATATCGGCTATGAACCGGAGACGATGGAAATTAACTTGTTCGCTTCCAAAAGCGTTAACGTGGAGCTGCGCGTTAAATCCGTCAATCTGAACGAAGTGGTCGTTGAAGCCGAGCGGGGCGACGAAAATGTAACTTCAACGCAGATGGGAACGAGCGAGATAATTCCTAAAGAGATAAAATCAATTCCCGTTTTTCTCGGCGAACAGGACATTCTGAAAACCATTCAGCTTATGCCGGGCGTAAGTCAGGCGGGCGACGGCAACAGCGGATTTTTTGTGCGCGGCGGAAACGCGGATCAGAATTTGATTCTGCTTGACGAAGCGACGGTTTACAACGCTTCCCATCTGCTCGGATTCTTTTCGGTCTTTAATTCCGACGCAATTAAAAACGCGAAATTGATTAAAGGAAGTATGCCGCCTGAATATGGCGGAAGGCTTGCCTCGGTTTTGGATATAAACATGAAAGAGGGGAACATGAGGAGGTTCGGCGTTAACGGCGGAATCGGACTCATCTCTTCCAGGCTTACGGTCGAAGGTCCTATCGTAAAAGACAAAGGTTCTTTTCTTATTTCCGGAAGAAGAACTTACGCCGACTTGCTTCTTAAGATAAGTAACGACGCGGAGTTGAGCAGTTCCGTCCTCTATTTTTACGATCTTAATCTGAAAGCAAATTATCGTTTTAGCAACGCCGATAGACTTTTTCTCTCCGGTTATTTTGGGCGCGATAATTTTATGTTCAAAGATCAGTTCGGGTTCGATTGGGGAAATATTACGGGAACGTTAAGGTGGAATCACCTCTTCAGCGATAAATTGTTTATGAACACGTCGCTAATTTACAGCGATTATAATTATGTGGTGAAAGTAGAAGACCGGGACGAACTGTTTAACATTACTTCGGGAATACGCGACTTGAATTTAAAAAGCGACTTCGAATATTTCCTGAATTCAAACAGCGCGTTAAAATTCGGCGGCGTCTTGTATTATCATACCTTTATCCCCGGCGTGGTTGAAGCCGCGGAAACTTCAAGTTTGAATTCGAAAGAGATAGAAAGGAAATACGCGTTGGAAGGCGCGCTTTACGTTTCGCACGAATACAAAGTTTCTCCGCTGCTGAAATTAAATTACGGGCTGCGGTATTCCAATTATACGGTCGTCGGACCGGGAACCGTTTACTCGTTCGACGAGAACGAAAATCCGATTGACACAACGGTCTATTCTTCCGGCGATATTATCAAATCCTACGGCGGCATAGAACCGCGAATTTCCGCGGCTTATTTATTGGACGAAACAAGTTCCGTAAAACTAGCCTATGCCAGAAACCGTCAATATGTGCATTTGCTTACTACTTCTTCGTCGTCAAGTCCAATAGCCATTTGGCAGCCAAGCACGAGCATTGTTCAGCCGGAAATAGGCGATCAGATTTCTCTCGGGTATTTCAAGAACTTCAACAAAAACGCGTTTGAAACTTCGGTGGAAATTTATTACAAAGATATGCAGAATCAAATTGATTATAAAAACGGCGCGGACGTAATTCTCAACGAGTATGTGGAATCGCAATTAACTTTCGGGAAAGGACGTTCCTACGGAATTGAATTTTTCGTTAAAAAGAATGTCGGCAATTTAACCGGCTGGATAAGCTACACTCTTTCGCGCACGGAAAGGACGTTCGCCGAAATAAACAACGGAAACGCTTATCCGGCGCGGCAGGACAGAACTCACGACGTTTCGATTACGCTTATTTATCAGTTCAGCAAACGATGGACGTTTTCCGCAAATTGGATTTATTACACCGGCGACGCCGCCACTTTCCCGAGCGGAAAATATGAGATTGACGGAACGACAATCAATCTTTTCACCGAAAGAAACGGTTACAGAATGCCCGATTATCACAGACTCGACCTTGGCGCAACGTGGCTTTTGAAGAAAAATGAAAACACGGAAATGAGTTTGACCTTTTCTCTTTTCAACGCCTACGGAAGAAGAAACGCTTATTCCATTTCTTTCAGGGAAAACGAAACGAATCCTTCATACACGGAAGCCGTGCGACTTGCGCTTTTTACTTATGTTCCTTCGATAACATTTAATTTTAGGTTCTAAAATGAAAAAGATAAAAAAAGTTTATATAGTAAAATATTTTTCCGTTTTTTTAATAGCGTTGAATTTAACGCTGACAAGCTGCGAAGACGTGATTGACCTCGATTTGCGAAACGCTGAGCCGCGAATAGTAATAGAAGCCGTAGTGACAAATACAACTCAGCCGAAGACGGTGAAGATTACAAAGACCGGCGATTTTTACGAACCGGCGAATTACGAAACCGTTTCGAACGCGTTCGTTAAAATTGAAGACGGCGACGGCTACTCCGAGGTTTTAACCGAAGTTCAGCCCGGCGTCTATTATTCCGAATCGCTTGGCGGAGACGTGAATAAAACTTATTCAATAACCGTTGCGGCGGAGGATAAAGAATACCGCGCGGAATCGCACATGAACGAACCGGCGCTAATCGATTCTCTCACGCTCGAAAAAGATACGCGACCGGCGCGCGGAGGCGGAGAAGTTCAATATATTCTTCACGTCCATTTTACCGACAATCCGGATAAAAAAGATTACGCGCGAATCATACCTAACGTAGGAGGCGTTAAAATTCCCGGCTTTATCGTTTACGACGACAGACTGACAAACGGAAACGAGATTGATTTCAGAATATTCATCACGGACAAATATCAAGTGAAAATCGGGACGAAAATCAGAGTTGAAATGCTGACGCTGGACGAGCCGACTTATTTGTATTTCAAAACATTGAACAAAGCGTCCGCCGCGAACTCCGGCGCCAATCAGCGCGGCGGTTCTGTGGCTCCCGCAAATCCCGAATCTAATTGGGACAACGACGCGCTCGGTTATTTCGGCGCGTATTCCGTCGTTGCCGATAGCATTGTCGTTGAAGAGTAAACGCTTTTGTAGGATTAGGTGTAACGCAGATTGCTTAGTCCCGATTTATCGGGACGGGCAATCTGCGGTTTTTTAACTCACAGATTGCAAGCCTGTCTTGGCGACAGACAAGCAATCTGCGTTACATCCTACGTTACTACGGCGATTCGCAAACCATTATCGCGCGGGTCGGCGCGGGGTAACCTTCGATTGTTTTTTCGGGATTGTTTTTGTCCAAAAAATCTTCGAGCGTTTCGTAATTCATCCACTCGGTTTTTCGTTGTTCTTCCGTCGTTGTTTTTGCCACGGTAACAAGTCGAATGTTTTT
>JAADIR010000269.1:5725-10473 GCA_013151245.1 Chlorobiota bacterium | reverse complement strand
GAACGATAGCGAAACGGCAAGGAAAAATAAAAACGTCGTATATAGTATCAGTTTTCTCATATCTTATTAAAAGAATAATTGTATGGATGAATGGCTGAATGATTTGAATTCATTCAATCATACAGCCATTCAAAAACTCAACTTTTTTTAACAAACACAATTCCTTCGTACAATTTACTTTAAACCGACGCGTTTTCAAATCCGGAATCTTTCACAAAAAGACACGAAGACGCAGTCAATTCGGGGAGTTCGCGCTCGCGCATCGCTTGGAACGACGGGTCTTCCGCGAGACCGAATATGTTTATGTCCGCCCGCGGCGCGGTTTTAACTGCGTCTTTGAAATTTCCTTTCAATACGTGGAAATCCACTTGGGACGGCAGCCGCGTCTGTTCGCTTAATCTATTCAAGAAATTCAACAGCCGCTCTTCGTCTTCCTCTTTTTCCGCCACGGTAACGAGATTTATCGTTCCGCCCCAATTTAACTGAAGCTGTAGAGAAAGAAGAATCGCCAAATTCCAGTTCGGACTTTTATCCCGCAGCCAAAGATTTATATTCTTCTGCAGCCCAAACGCCATTCTTTTATGCTGACGAAGAATTACAACGCCCAGCTCAAAACGTTCCGCTTCGTCAATCAAATTGTGAATCAGCGGGTCTTTTCTGTCGTTGGAACCGAGCGTTAAAAAAAGCATATTCGGACGCAGCGCGCGACCGTGGAGAATCTGCATTACAAGTTTTGCGCCGTGCAGAAAGTCGTAATCTTCAAGCACGGCGGAGTTTATGTAAATCTTTTCTTTTACTAGCGGCTCGAGAAGCGCGTTCAAATCTTTCTTTGTCTCTTCGATGTTTTCGCTTTTTACCGAAAAAGCAAAAAGACTTCCCGAAGGCGCGACGAGATTTTTAATAAACAGAAGCGACGCCGCCCAAATGTTCGGCTCTTCAATAGGCAAAAGCACGTCGGGTTTCCACGCTATTTGATGGCGCGGGAAACGGGAAGCAAGCTGAGACGCCTTTTCTGCGAGAACTAAAAACATTCCCCCGCGTATGTCGCCGAAATTAGCCGTTAATCCTTTTTTGGCGAGATAAATGTAAAGCCCGATAATAGTAAGGAACGCCACGACGCTGAAAATCGGATTAATCAAAAACATAATTACAAAAGAACCGACTCCGCCGAAGAGGGAAACGAATCGGGGAATTTTGAACGTCGGGCGAAAACTGATGATGTTCATGCTCTGCTGAATAAAAACGACGAGATTCAAAACGCCGTAGGTGATTAAAAAGAACATCGTAATTAAACTTGCCAATGCGTTTAGATTGCCGAGCAACAGAGCCGCAAGCGCAATAACGGCGGTAAAGAGCACGGCTCTTACCGGCTCTCCTTTGCTCGTCCGCTTTGCGAAAAATTTTCCGAAAGGAACGGTTTTTTGAGTTCCGAGCGCCTGCAGAATTCTCGGCGCGCCGATCATGCTTCCCAGCGCCGATGAAAACGTAGCCGCGAGAAGCCCGAAAATAACCAGCTTGCTCGACAGCGCTTTTTCCGCCATTATCATTTCGTTTGAGCGCAATTCATCGGGAGTCGCGTAAGCGGCTAACGCCCACGCAAGCGCGACGTAAATAATAAACGTAACGCCTATCGCGCTCAAAGTCCCTTGCGGTATGGCTTTCCGCGGGTTTTTCAAATCGCCCGAAAGATTTGCGCCGGCCATTATTCCCGTAACCGCCGGGAAAAATATCGCGAAAACTTTCCAAAAGCCCGCGTCTTCAAATTTCCCGACGAGAGTGATTTTACTAACCGCCGGTTCCGGCGTTAAGAAGAAAGAGATAATCGAAACTCCGATTATCGCCATAATTACGTATTGAATTTTGATTGCGAAGTTCGCGCTAACCGAAGAAATGCCGAGAAGAAGAGCCCACGCCGCAACGCCTACGACAAGCGGCGAATGCGCGGGGAAAATAAGAATCCAGCCCTCGGTGAAACCCACTATGTAAAGCGCCGCCGACAAAGTCTGCGAAACGTAAAACGGAATTCCTACGCTTCCGCCGGCTTCCAAACCCAGCGAGCGCGTGATTATTGAATACGCGCCGCCCGCTCCTATTTTGATGTTGGTCGTTATCGACGCCATCGACAAGCCTGTGGAAATTGTTATCAGCTTTGCGAGAACGATGATTGCAATTGCGCCGAGAAGTCCGGCGTTGCCCACAACCCAGCCGAGACGGAGATACATTATCACGCCGAGAATCGTAAGAACGTCCGGCGTAAAAACGCCGCCGAAAGTCCCAAGTTTCCCCGGTTTAAAAACCGATTTTATTTTGTCGAGAATGTTTGTCATCATAAAATATTCAGTCCGCCGCTTTTTCTTTCATCGGTTGCGACGTGAAAAAATTATCGTAAAATAATTTTGTGTGTTTATCCAAAAGTTCCGAAACCCTTTCATACTTTGGCGAAGACAAAATCAATCCCGCGTGATAATCCTTTTTTAATTTCCAAACGACTTCCGGTTCGGAGAAGATTGACAAATCCGGTCCTTTCTGTTTTGCAAGCGACGTGATAATCGCAGAATAATTTTTTTCAATCTCCGGAAGTTCATATTTATCGCCGTCTTCAAGCGTTTCCAACTTCGCCCACTCTTCCCAAAGATTTACGCCGGTCCCGGCTTTTATCATTTCGGAAAGATTTGCGCCGCCGACTCTCGCGGAAGTTTCGAGGAAGTAAAGTTTTCCGTCTTTTTCAGAGCGGATAAACTCCGTGTGAGATACGCCTTTTACAAGCCCCAATCCTTTCAGCGCTTTTTCGTTCAAGAGGCGCAACTCTTCGGCTTCTTTCGAGCCGTATTCCATTAAACGGCTGGTGAAAACGCGCCCTTGATGCGCCACCTCAAACGGCGGCAAACCGTATTCGCCGGCGACCGAATATTTTACTTCTCTGTCGAAAAGAATCGTATCGACATGATGAATTTTTCCCGCGACAAATTGTTCCAATAAATAATACGATTGTTTGTCTCCCAATTCTTCAATTCGTTTCCAGAATTGCTCTTTTGATTCGATTTTCGTAATGCCGATTGCGCCCGCCTGCATTCTCGGTTTTAAAATATAAGGCGGTTCGGTTCTTCCGAAAAATTCATTTATCTCGTCGTAATTAAGAACGCGAACAAAATCGGGAATGTTCAAGCCGATTTCTTTGGCGCGAATCCGCATCGCAAGTTTGTCCCGGAAATATCGCGCGGTTGTTTCGCCCATACCCGGAATACGCAAATGTTCCCGCAGCGAAGCGGCTTTCTCCACGTCGAAATCGTCGAGAGCGATTATTCTATCGATCTTCACCGAGCGGGCGAGATAACTTACGGCGTTTATGAGATTGGGAATTTCCCAGCTTTTCTCGTTGGGAATGTAATAGATTTCATCAATGCTTTCGCGAGGCCACGGAGATCCCGCTAATTTTTTGGACGTGAGAAGCAAAACGTTGTTCCCTAACTCTTTCGCTTTACGCATAAAATCGCGCCCTTTTTCGTAACTGGCAATGCACAGAAAAGTCATATCGTTTTTCATTTTGCCCTCCCGAAATTCATGAGTAAAAACATCCGTGAATTTTCTTGCTTAAAGATTTTTCAGTTTGAGATAAAATCCGTATTTGATATGTAATTTAAGCCAATAATGTTTTTTCAACAAACAAATATTTTTGTTTTTGTCGTTTTAGTAGAATTAACGTTAACGACAAAGCAAATTTCAACACAAAAACTTTTAATAAAGTTTTTGGAATGTTTCAGCGGACGAATGCAATAATGAAATCCGGCGACTTCCGGCATTTTTCAGCATCCCATCTTTCAGCATTAATTTTGTTATTTTTAAAATCTTTAAATTATTTATTTATAGAAAGTTAGCATGAAAAGTTACGACGTAATAGTTGCCGGCGGAGGGCACGCGGGAATTGAAGCCGCGGTTGCCGCCGCAAGAATGGGATGTTCGGTCGGTTTGATAACGATGGAAAAAGAAGCGCTCGGCAGAATGAGCTGCAATCCGGCAATCGGCGGAAGCGCAAAAGGTCATCTTGTGCACGAGGTTGATTCGCTCGGCGGAATTATGGGTTTGATTGCGGATAGATCGGGGATACAATTCAGAATCCTGAATAAATCAAAAGGTCCCGCAATTTGGGCGGGGCGCTGTCAATCCGACAGAAAATTGTATTCGGTTGAAGCTGTTAAAATAGTCGCTTCAATTCCGAATCTTGAAATAATTGAAGATTTGGTAATTGACGCAATCGAAGAGAATAAAAAAATTACAGGCGTTGCAACCGGTTCGGGAACGGAGTACGGATGCAAAGCGCTGATAGTTAGTTCCGGCACGTTTATGAACGGGATAATGTACATCGGCTCCGAAGTGATGATCGGCGGAAGATACGGAGAGCAAGCGTCTTACGGATTGACAGAATCGTTTGTGAAAATGGGTTTTAAAGCGTCCCGACTCAAGACCGGAACGCCTCCCCGCATCGACGGCGAAACAATTGATTATGACGCAATGATTGAACAGCCCGGCGACGAATTACCCGAACCGTTTTCGCTCCGCACGGAAAGAGATAAGTTTCCCATTCTTCCGCAGGTAAGCTGCCATTTGACTTACACAAACGAAGAAGTTCACAAAGTTCTGGAAAAAGGATTTGCCGATTCCCCTTTGTTCAAAGGGGTTATCAAAGGAGCCGGTCCGCGTTACTGCCCTTCAATCGAAGATAAAATCGTTAGATTTTCAGACAGACCCAA
>JAADIR010000269.1:0-5645 GCA_013151245.1 Chlorobiota bacterium | reverse complement strand
GATATTCAGGAAGAAGCGATGAGGTTAATACCCGGATTGAAGAACGCAAAAATGGTTCGACCCGGCTACGCGGTTGAATATGATTACTTTCCGCCGTATCAAGTTGATTTGACTTTGGAAACAAAACTAATTCAAGGGCTTTATTTTGCGGGACAAATTAACGGCACCTCCGGTTACGAAGAAGCCGCCGGACAAGGTTTGATTGCCGGAATTAACGCCGCGTTGAAAATTCAAAAAAAGAAAGAGTTTATCTTGAAACGAAGCGACGCTTATATCGGCGTATTGATTGACGATTTAGTAAGAAAGTCAACAGACGAGCCTTACAGGATGTTCACTTCCCGCGCCGAGCACAGATTGCTTCTCCGGCAGGATAATGCGGATAGACGTTTGATGAAATTCGGATATGAATTCGGTTTGATTGAAAAGGAATTATACGAAGAACTTCTTGAACGCGAAAAATTGATTGAAGAAAGCAAAAAGTTTTTCGAAAAAACAAGATTAAAACCTTCGGTAATCAATCCGTTTCTTGAAAAGAAAAATCTTTCGACCGTTAACGGAGGAGAAACTCTCGGCAAGCTGGCAAAGCGTCCCGAGCTTTCGGCAAAAGACGTTTTGGAACTTCTCGACGCCGAGGAACATCCGATTGTTAACGCGTTGCTCTCCGACCCGCGGGCGTTAGGTCAAGTGGAGATTGAAGTAAAATACGACGGCTATATTATGCGTCAAAATGAAATGGTTAAAAAATTGGATAAATTGGAAAACATTGAAATACCGCAGAACTTTCAATTCAACGCGTTCAAATCTATTTCCACCGAGGGCAGGGAAAAATTATCGAGGATTAAACCGCGTTCGCTCGGTCAGGCGTCGCGCATATCCGGCGTTTCGCCTTCGGACATTTCCGTATTGTTAATTCATTTGAAAAATTGAATTTAACTTTCTCACTTTAACAAAAGACCTTTCTTTATCATAATATGTCCGTCGGCGTTTAATACGAAAAAATAAATTCCGCTCGATAGTCCCGTTCCGTTGAATGCCGCTTTGTGAATTCCCGGCGGCTCGCGCTTATTCGTTATGGTAGCGATTTCTTTTCCAAGAGAATCGTAAACTTTTAGCGTTACAATTCCGTCGTAAGAGGAGGGAATAGTATATTCGATAAACGTGGTCGGACTGCCGCCGGCTCCTTTGTAAAAAGGGTTCGGGTAATTCTGCGACAACTCGAACTTTTCCGGAACGCCGATTTTAAGTTCGACAATATTTGAATACTCAAACGCTCCGTCGGCGTCTATTTGTTTAAGTCTATATTGAATCGTTCCGCTTAAATTATCGTCGTCTATAAATGAGTATTCTTTCGGAGAATTACTGTTGCCTCCTCCTTGCACAAAGCCGATAGTTTCAAACGCCGACCGCCGACCGCTATCAGCCGAACGCTGAACTTCAAACCCGTAGTTATCAACTTCCGTTGCGGTTTCCCAGCGTAAAAAAATCCCGCCTTTTTCGGAGCGTCCGGTAAAAGAAACAATCTCAACCGGAAGCGAGGAATCAACGTCTATCGCGCCAATCGAATTGTTTACTACGCTTTCTTTTGATAAAGAATTAACGTTGGAAACTTGAATATAGTAAACGCTTCCCGGAGTTAAAGCGGGCGTTTCAAGAATCGTTTTTCGGTTGTCGCCGTTGTATCCGGCTTGCGCTGAAATCGGGTTTCCTATTCCATTGGAAATCGTATAATTTGAAACATTCTCCGCAGACGCCGTTTCCACTTCTTTGGAAAACGTAACCACAACTTCGTTTAATGAAATCGTTTCCGTCGATTCAACGATAAGGTCGGCGGAATTGTAAATTCTGTCGGCAAATTCGGGATGATCGATAAAGGGATTTCTATTGTTTTGATATCCGTAGATCGCTTCGTTTCTGTTACGTTCAAAATCGTCGGGCGGGTCGATTCTGTTCCAGGCAAGCAACGTTGATTTTTTCCCAAAGAAAGGCGTTTCGGTTGAAGTGGGAATCGTTTCGACAAGCTCCAAATCGTAAGTAGAAACGTTTTCGTATCTTACCGTCATATAAAGCATCATACGCGCTACGTCGCCCTTTACGGCGTCTCGCGGTTCCCACGAATCGGAATCGTAAAAGCATCCGGTATAATTTCCGTCGTCAAAATATTCGTTTCCTCCGTCGTCAAAATCGAGCGTACTTCGGGTGGAGTTCGTAGAAATATCAGCCGGTTTAAGATGATGAAGATCCGTGTAAGCCGTGTCGGATTCGTCGGGAAAGCCGTGCGATTTAGCCCAAGTATGTTCTCTGCTCCAGCCGCTTCCCCCGTTATATTCCTGCGCTGCGTTAACGGAAAACCCCGTGTAAACAAGAATTACGTTATCGGGATTATTCGGATCTCTATCGGTTTCTTTAAGGATATCCCAAGCGTCGGTTGCGGTTGAAGTATAAGGATAGCGGACGTGATTTTTTATTTTATTGTGTAAAACAAGTTTCAGGTCGTTTCCGTAAAGTCCGTCCGTTCCCGAATAATATTGCGAAAAAAGAGAAGCCGGAATCAAAAAAAATAATAAATATAAAATGCGCATATCAGACAATAATTTTTATTGAATGATAATCGGAAAAAAGCAAAAGATATTTAGTTCGAAAGTGAACTTGTTTTCGAGGAATGATTTTCCAACGCAGATAAATCCGGAAGTTTAAATTACCGCCGCGGTTTAATATCAAAGATTAAAAACGGCAACCCTATTTAAGCAAAACTCCTTTCTTTGTAATCTGTTTGTCGCCCGCGCGCAGCGAAAAATAGTAAACGCCGCTCGCCAAGAAACTTCCGTCGAAAGTTATTTTGTGTTTCCCATAATTTTCCGTTTCGTTTACAAGAACCGCAACTTCTTTTCCTAAAGAATTAAAAACTTTCAGCGCGACTTTCTTTCCGGCAAGAGATTGCGGAATGACATATTCTATTGTCGTTGAAGGGTTAAACGGATTCGGATAATTTTGCTTCAATTCAAACTTTGCGATTGTCGTCTCGTCAACCGCGTCGGAAATTATATCTTCAAAATTGAAAACGGCGCCGAAGATATCATAACCGGCGACTCCGAGCCTATCGTCAACCCAAGTAAAAAGTATTTTGTCGCCGCTTACGCCAAACGCCGCTTCTTTTTTGTTCGACGTATTGTCCGAAGAAACTAAAGTTTCGCTTCCGGCAATTTCTCCTTTATTTGTAAAAGCTTTAGCGTATAAAGAGTTGTTTCTAAAATACGTAAAAAGAAAAATATCTTTTGTCAGCCGTTCGGCGCGCCAATTTGAAACTTGTTCCGCGGCGGAAACGTTTTCAACGACAATGTTGTGATCTTTGTCCAGAATTGAAAAGCGGAGTTCTTCTAAATCGTCGTCGTAATATGCGAACAAAAATTTATCGTCGCCCAAGTAAGAAGTAAAATTACCGTTGAATTCGTCCAGAATATTTAAATCGGCGTCAA
This sequence comes from Chlorobiota bacterium, assembly GCA_013151245.1. Lineage (GTDB taxonomy): Bacteria > Bacteroidota > Ignavibacteria > Ignavibacteriales > Melioribacteraceae > JAADIR01. The sequence continues at coordinate 2,172 of JAADIR010000269.1, read as the reverse complement.
TTTTTTTTGCGCCGTTGTGCCAAGCGATCCAAAAAACGTTATCGTTTTCTTTGTAGATTTTCAAACCGTCGGGGAAAGAGATTTCGGTTAAGAATTTTTCGTTAAGAATATCTCCGGCGCCGTTGACAAGAAGGACAAAGAGGCTGTCGTTGTTTGCGTATTCAACGAGAGCCAAATCGTCGGAAATCACTTCGCCGGTAATTACAAGTTTGTACCCGTCGTCGTTTCTGGCAATCAACTCCGTGCGAATCGAAACCATATTCGAATCTAAAATCCGGTAGCCGGCTTTCCATTCGCTGCCGCAGAATCTTTTACACGCGGCAATTGCGCCGCCGTTTTTGAAGAACTTTGCGTGAGTGTTGTAAAGTTCATACTCGTCGCCAATCAAATTGCCGTTTTCATTAATCGTTCTTCCGTAAAATGATTCTTCGTCTTGCCACATCGCAAAAAAAGTTCCGTCGTTTCTAATTGAAACGGCGGGATGCGATTGATTTCCTCCGAAAGTATCGTCGTTTATCAATCTGTTGTTTATGAAATCAAAATCGTTTAAGTCCGAAAGAAAAACATCTTTCCCGTCGGAAAAAGGAGCGTAAAAAATATTGCCGGACTTATTTACGACGGATTTTCCGATATCCGGGAAAACGTAATCCGATTTGTATATCTGTCCGAACAAAGAGCCGTCTCCGTTGAATTTTACAATATAGCTTTCGGTTTTTTCGGAATCGTAATTACCGTCGGCTATTGAAAAGAAAATCTGAAAACCGTCTTCCGAAATCGGGGAAGAAAAGAAGGAAGTAATTCTGGAATATTCCGCAGTATGCAAAGTTCCCTCGAGCGAAACGGAAGTCGGCTGGGAGGCGGGAAATCCGTTTTTTAAAAACGTTTGATAATAGATTTTTTTTGCCATTTGATCGATAGTCAAAACCAGATATTGATCGTTACTCAACGCGGCGGCGTAAACTTTAGGAGCTTCGTCAAAAATTAAGAAGCCGTAATTAAAGTCAAATATTTTAACCGTGTCGGCGAGAACATTATTGTTTGAATCGTAAAATATTCCGTAAACTCCGCATCCGTCGGCGTATTTTTTTTCGGAAGACTGATAATAAAAAAGCGCGTAATCGTCGTCCGAAGTAACCGCGCCGGAAATATTTGCGGCAAGGTACGATTTCGGTTCTTCGGAAAAAGAATCATAAACTAAATTGCAATTTTCATCAATCCGTTTTACTCCAACCGAGCCGCCGGCGTTTAAAAAATAGAGAAATCCGTTTGACGCGGGTTTGAAGTCTTCGTGAATTCCCATCCATCCCGTTCCGCACCAGGGAAGGTTTACAAACGCCAACGCTTTTTCGCCGCAAGATGAATTATCGGGCTTGACAATGTTGCCGTAAACCGCGTATAATCCTTCTCCGAGAACTTCGTCGTAATAAGTCTGCGATCTTATTTCAAGCGTGCATCCGCTGTCGGAATAACAAAAATTCGAATAGTCGCTCGCAAAATTCGTGTCAACCGGTTCGCCGTTGAAATTAAAAAACTGAACGTAATTTTTCGGCTCTCCTTCGCGGTAATCTTTCCACAAAACGGAAAACCCTTTGTCTCCCATTGGGAAAAGCTCCGGGTCTTCTTGAATAAAAGTAGCGGGCGAGTATTCGCGGTTTATTAAAAAGTCGTCGGTTTTATTTGTAAATCTTATTTGGGCAAAAGTTATTGTGGAACACAAAGAAAGCAGAAGTAATAAAAAGCGTAGCATTTTAATCTCCTCAGACGTCTAAAATTTTATAAACGTAAAATAAGAAAAAAATATTACTTGTGTCGTTGTTCATAAAAAGAGTTGGAAAAATTTTGTCCGACTCGCGACATTAATAAAACATAAAAATATTTAGTTTAAAATTGTTAAATATTATTTTCATAAAAAAGGGAATGAAATGAAAAAACAAACAATGATAATCTCAATTATTCTTTTTACCGCGTCAATCATTTTTGCGGGCGCGGGAATGATCAAAATTAAAAGTTCTAACAACGTAAAAACAACTGCGGAAAAATTAGTGAAAGTTTTGGATGAAAAAGGAATGACCGTTTTCAATCAAATTAATTTTACGAAGGGAGCCGAAAGCGTCGGAAAAGAATTGCGCCCGATGATTCTTGTTATATTCGGGAATCCCAATATCGGAACGG
>JAADIR010000229.1 GCA_013151245.1 Chlorobiota bacterium | reverse complement strand
AAATTCATCGGTTAATAATAAATAAAATTATTATTTTTGCTTTTCCATTTGGAAGCGTTGTTATCTAATTCATCATTCGAGGGTTTTGTTGACAGAAAATATTTCGGGTATTCCGTTCATTTCGGTAGTCGTTCCCGTTTACAATAACGCCGCTTTTATCGGCAAGTGTATAGAAGGAATACGCGCTTCGCGCTATGATAATTACGAAATTATTATTGTGGACGACGCTTCTTCAGACAACACCGTGGAGATTGTAGAAAAGTTTGACGTCAATTTAATAAAGCTCAAAAAAAGAGAATCGGCGAACTATTGCAGAAATATCGGAGCGGACGAAGCGAAAGGGGATATACTTCTCTTTGTGGATAGCGACGTCGTTGTCGAGCCGGAAACGCTCGGCGAAGTCGCAAGAATATTTTCCGAAGGGAAGCTCGACGCGATTGTAGGCGTTTATTCGGTTTCCGACGATTATGAGAATCTTGTCAGCCGTTATAAAAATCTCTGGATTCGATACTCTTACATTATCAGCGACGCTTCGGTCGATTGGATATTCGGGGCGATTTCCGCGATAAAGAAAAACGTCTTTCTGCAAGTGAAAGGATTCAACCGCGATCTTCACTCCCAAAACGGAACCGACGATTTGGAATTGGGCAAACGTTTGGCGAGCGAAAACTACGCGATTGAGATAAACGAAAAAATCGAAGGAAAGCATCTGCGTCATTTCACGCTCGGCGCGCTGCTGAAAAACGATTTCCGCCGCAGCCGCTGGTTCGTTGCGTTGGCGAAGGATTTTAACGGAATAAAAAAATCTCCTAAGGAAGGGTTTGTAAACATTTATCCCAAATTCATCCTTTCAACCGCGCTTTCGATTCCCATGCTGCTTTTATTGGTTGGAAGTTTTTTTTGCTGCGAAGCGGCAGCCGCTTTTCTCGGTTTGTTTTTGGTTTTTCTTTTTCTCAATTTTCCGTTCGTAAAATATTTTTCGAAATATTACGGAGCGATTTACGCGCCGGTTATTTACTTGGTGATTTTTCTCGATAATTTGGCTTCCGCGTTCGGAAGTTTTTTCGGTTTGGTTAAAGTATTGTTTAAAAGATGATTAAAAATTATTCAAAATATATTCCGCATTTTACGATCTTCGTTTTGGCGTTAGTCGTTTATACGATGACAATGACCGGTTATGTTTACGTGGGAGACAGCGGCGAATTTACAAGCAACGCCGCAACGCTCGGAATAAACCACACGCCGGGATATCCGCTTCACGCGCTGCTCGGAAGGGTTTTTACGATTCTTTTCTTTTTCCTTTCAACGCCCGCGGCGGTTAATCTGCTCTCCGCTTTTGCCGCGGCGGCTACGGGAATATTTCTCTACGAATCGGCTTTGCTTCTTACGAAAGAAAAATTCGTATCGTTTTTCTCAACGCTTATGTTTCTTTTTTCTTACACCTTTTGGTCGCGCGCGACGATAGCGGAAATTTATACTTTAAACGCTCTCTTCGTTGCGATAGGAATGTTTTTCATCCTAAAATGGTATTTCGAAGAGAACGATTTTTATTTGATTCCGTTGGCTTTCTTTGCCGGATTGGGTTTGGGGCAGCATATTACCGGCGCGGTATTTGTCTTGAGCATTCTCTTTCTCGTTGCGATGAAAAAATATAAGATCATTTTCGATATGAGTCTTATGCGCTGGATTTTCCTTTTCTTTTTTATCGGCGTTACCGTTTATCTTTATTTGATCTATCGTTCTTCAAGCAACGCCGCTTTGGTTTTCAGCGGGGAAGGGCGGTTAAAAAGGATGATTCAATATATAATGCCCGGCGTGGGGATAACGAAAAAGATTTTTAAAACCGGCGGCGGCTGGGCGCATTTTGGAGAGCGGCTCGGCTGGTTTGCAAAAGATATTTTAACGAAAGAGTTTTGGTATTTCGGAGTCTTGGGATTTATCGGCATTGCCGCGTTACGGAAAAACAAAAAACTTCTTCTCTTTTTACTTTCGATAATTTTGATAAACGTTTTCAACACGGTTCGCGGTTCGCTTAAACTTTACGCCGATTTCGACGCGCATTTTATCGTCGCGTTTTTTGTTTGGGCGCTTTTTATCGCTGTTGGATTAAAAGAGATTGTTTCGTTTTTATCGGAAAAGGGGTTTTCCTTTCTTCAATCGAATTACGTAAAAGGAATTGCGCTTGCCGTTTTTCCGATTGTGATTTTAGCCGCTAATTTTTCCGACAATAATAAACGCGGCGATGATTTTGCCGATTCGTTGGGTCGCGATCTACTCGCGCCGCTTAAAAAAAACGCCGTCCTTTTCACTTCGGAAGACGAAGAATATTTTCTTCCGCGGTTTTTCATTCAAACGGAAAATTTAAGACGGGACGTGGAAATTAAAAACAACGCAACTCTTGCAAACTACGCGAAACGCGCGCCGGGATTCCAACAAAGAAGCAACAAAGAAAAAGAAGCGATTATGTTGAACGTAATGAAATCGTTGATTGAGAAGAAATTCAAAGAGAGACCGGTTTACATTACGTTCGAACAATTTCCGGTTCAAGTGTTGCGCGATAAATATAAAATCGTTCCGAAAGGATTGGTAAGCCGGCTAGTTCCGCTGAACGAGCGGTTCGATTCGGCTTTCACTCCGGTTAGAATAAATCCCGCTTGGGCTGAACGTCATTTTGATTTTCGCGAACAATCGATTGCGGAGTATTCCTATCTTTCGCAATTTTTATATAACGCCCAAAATTGGATTGACTTGAAAGTTTACGAGAACGTCTTGAAAGAGATCGACCGTTTCGAAAATTTCCCGGTGAAAACGGAAACGCGAGATAAGTACCGTCAAGCGTATTTGTTGAAGGGAAAAGCGTTGTTGGAATTAAGGCGTCTTGACGAAGCGGAAAAGGAAATCAAAAAAGCGTTGGAAATAAAACCGGGCGACCGTTTTGGCGAAGAATTCCTCGGCGATATTTTTATCGCGAAAAAAGACTCCGCTTCGGCTATTGAGCATTGGAAAAAATCTCTTTCGGCGAACGCAAAAAATTCAAAGCTGCAAACAAAACTCGATTCCGTTTCTCTGATGTTTAACAAGAATTAACGGCGGAAACGTATGTTATTTAATTCGCTTGAATTTCTGGTCTTCTTTCCGCTTGTCGCGACAATCTATTTTTTGCTGCCGCATAAATACCGCGCTTATCTCCTTCTCGTCGCTTCATATTTTTTCTACGGTTATTGGAAGGTTGAATATCTCGGACTGATTATTCTTTCTACTCTCGTTGATTATTTTGCGGGAATCGGAATTTCATCCACTAAAAAGAAAAGCGTTAGAAAGATTTTTCTCCTTTCCAGTTTAACCGTAAATCTCGGGCTTTTGTTTATATTTAAATATTTTAACTTTGTAAATGAATCGATTCAAACCGCGCTTGGATTTGCCGGCGTAAATTATTCGTACACTACGTTGCACGTGTTGCTTCCTATTGGCATTTCGTTTTATACGTTTCAAACAATCAGCTATACGATTGACGTTTACCGCGGGAAAGTTAAACCGGAAAGGAATCTTTGGATTTTTGCGCTTTACGTTTCCTTCTTTCCGCAGTTGGTCGCCGGTCCAATCGAGCGCGCTTCGCGTTTGATTCCGCAGTTTTACAAAAAAATGGATTTCGATTGGGACAGAATACGCAGCGGACTGATTCTCGTCCTCTGGGGATTTTTCAAAAAAATTGTTATCGCCGACCGCGTGGGAATTTACGTCGATCAAGTTTACAGCCAACCTTCGGAATATTCCGGCATTCAGCTTTTGATTGCGTCTTATTTTTTCGCGTATCAGATTTACTGCGATTTTTCCGGCTACACGGATATTGCCCGCGGAACGGCGCGCGTTCTCGGATTCGATTTAATGGAGAATTTCCGGCGTCCCACGGTCGTTCGTTCCGCAAACGAGTTTTGGCAAAGCTGGCACATATCGCTTACAAAGTGGATGATGGATTACGTTTATTATCCGCTCGCGCGAAAATTCCGTTCGCCGGTTCAGCGCGCTTTTGTCGTTCTGTTTGTTTTCTTTTTGATCGGCGCTTGGCACGGCGCGGCGTGGAATTTTATTTTCTTCGGGGTTTACAGCGGAATTATTTTGATTTTCGGGCAGGCGACGCGACCGCTCAGAAATAAAATCGCCGAACATATTTTCCCGAAAGATTCGCCCAAAGCGCAAACGATTTACAAGTATATTCAATATTTTATTGGTCTGAATGTTTTTGTCGTCGGCGCGATGTTTTTCCGTTCTTCTTCGTCTCAAAATATTTATTATTTGTTTACGGGAATTTTTAAAAATTGGAATTTCACCGCGCACAATATTTTCGTTTATAAATTTGAAGCGTATGAATTGACGATTGCAGTTCTAGCGATTATCGCTCTCGAATTTGGGGAACGTTTCCGTCAATATTATAACGCGGAAAATGAAATCTTGAAACTTAGTCTTCCCAAACGTTGGGCGGTTTATTATTTAATGATTTTTGTCGTGGTTTTATTCGGCGAGTACGGCGTTACGCCTTTTATCTATTTTCGGTTTTGAAAAAAATTACTAAACATATCGCGCTTTTTTTATCGGGACTGATTGCGTTAGCGTTAATTTTAACGGCAGTCAGCAACGCAATCGCTCCGGTTTATAAAACTGAAAAAGATAGAATGGATTCTCTTTATACTAAAAGGAACGAAATAACGGCTCTCGCTATCGGGAATTCCGGCTGCCGCGCTATCGATTTTGAAACGCTCGGACTAAAAGGCTATAACCTATGGAAAGGGGGAACGGATCTTTTCGAAACGGATAAAATGGCGAGGATCGCCGTTCCCGAACTGCCGAATCTTAAAACTATTTTCATCCCCGTGGCTTTTTTTAGTTTTGTGCAGGACAACGGGAAAATTCAAACCCGTCAAGATTTGCGCGTTCGTTATTATGTGATTCTTCAAAGCGTCGGTTATTGGGGATTGATAAACGACGACTTCCGCAATTTCGTCCTCGGCGTTTTGGCTCCGCTTGCGCGCGGCGACCATTGGAAAGCGGTTTTCGGAAATCTCCTTTTCGGCGAATCGGAAAAAGTAAAACAGATGCACGCAATAGACAAATACGGCAACATCGGCAGAAAAAGATACGACGGAATTACGCCGGAAAAGATTGGTAAATGGGCGAGCATTCACATCGCGCTTGTCAATGAAATAACGAGAAATTATCCCGACGTTGGCGAGGAGGTCTTGAAAAGTTTCAAGAAAAGCGTAAAATTTTTGAAAAAACAAAAAGGTCTTCGCGTCATTTATTTTATTCCGCCGATTTATCAATCTTACACAAAAATAATTGAAAAACGGAAAGGCGAATATATCGACCGCGCAATAGATATTATGCGCGGAATAGAAAAAGAATATAATGTGGAATTTTACGATCATTCGTTCGATCAAGATTTTGTCAACGATCCGAATCTCTTTTTCGACGAAAACCACTTAAACGAACAAGGCGGCAAACTTTTTTCGGCGAAGTTTAAGAAGGAACTGGGACTATAGTATTGTCAATTAAATCCTTCCCGATAAAAAACACCCCGACAAAAAGCATCGGGATAAATCGGGACAAGCTGTTTTTTATGTAAAGAAATTTTGAAGATTAATTTAAGAATGAATGAATGGATGATGGACTGAATGAAAAATTCAAATCGGTTGAACTGAA
>JAADIR010000059.1:5721-8869 GCA_013151245.1 Chlorobiota bacterium | reverse complement strand
CGCTACAATTCTGTGAGAACATTCGTTAAATTTGCAAATTAACTTTATATTTGGTTGCAAACTTTTTTGCGGAAAATATTTTATAAATAGATTGTTGCGAAGATGAAAAACGAAAAAATCATTTCCCCATCCGAAATTCTTAAAAAACCGCGCTATTCAAAATTCCAAGATTTTAGAGAATTGATGAAATTCCGCGTGCGGGACATTCTTCTTGTTTCTTCCCTTTACGATTATTTTATTTTTGAAGAGGACGGGCGGCTTTACGAATTGATCAGAAAAGAATATCATGGTTTGAACTTAAGCCACTCGCCTGAGCTGATTCATTGCGCTAGCGGGAAGAAATCTCTGCAGCTTTTGGAAAACGAAGAGAGATTCAATTTGATTATTGTTACTCAGCATATCGAAGGAATGAATCCGATTTCGCTGGTGGAAAAAATGAATGAGATTTGCCCCGGTATTCCAGTCGTTCACATTGGTTACGACAATAGGGAAATGAAAGAACTTCTCGAAAATCCAAAATCGGCGCTCTTTGAAAATATTTACGTATGGCAGGGAGACTACCGTTTGATCATCGGAATAATCAAATCAATTGAAGATAAATATAATGTAGAACACGATACGAAAAGTATCGGCGTCCAAGTAATTCTTCTTGTGGAAGACAATATTCGCTTTTATTCATCGTATCTCCCCAGGCTTTACAACGAGGTGCTAATTCATAATCAGCTTCTTATTTCCGAAGGCGTTAATCTTTCGCATAAATTTCTGCGGATGCGCGCGCGTCCTAAAATTCTTCACTGCACGACTTATGAAGACGCGTGGGAAATTTTCAAGAAATATGAAAAAGATATTCTCGGCGTAATTTCGGACATTAATTTTTGGCGAAAGGGAAAGAAGGACCCGAAAGCGGGTTTAACTCTCGCGAGAAATATTAAAAAACGTCATCCCGATATTCCCGTGCTTCTTCAATCGAACGACGAAGATAAAAGAGAAACGGCATATTCGCTTCAAGCGGGATTTTTAAATAAGCGTTCTCCCACTCTTATTCAAGAATTAGAAAAATTTATCCGTAATCATTTCGGGTTCGGAGATTTTATTTTCAGAACGGAAAACGGAACCGAAGAAGGGCGCGCGAAAAACCTAGTGGAACTTGAACATCAGCTTCATAAAGTTCCGATTGAAAGTATTATTTATCATTCAAAGAGAAACCACTTTTCAAATTGGTTGAAAGCTAGAACTGAATTTCAACTTGCAAAAATCTTACGACCGCAGAAACTGGAAGATTTTGATTCGCCCGAAGAATTGAGAGACCATCTAATCAAGATGCTGCAAAACTTTTTAGTCGAGAGAGAATCGGGCGTAATCGTAGATTTCCAAGCGAATGTCCTTGAAAACCTCAACATAATTGCGCGAATCGGAAGCGGCTCAATAGGCGGAAAGGCGCGCGGCATAGCGTTCATAAGTTATTTAATGAAAAACTTTTTGGATAAGGACAAATTTCCCAACGTCGATTTGCGCATACCTATAACGGTGATTTTGGGAACGGACGTTTTTGACGATTTCCTTGACGCAAACAACTTGCGTGATTTTGCAATTACCGAGGAGGACGACGAAAAAATAAAAGCGCGTTTTTTAAGCGCGCAGAATTTTCCCGTTGACGTTAGTTCGAAACTTTTTGCGTTGCTCGATAAAATTCGCGAACCGATTGCCGTTCGTTCGTCAAGTCTTTTGGAAGACTCGCAAGGTCAGCCTTTCGCGGGAGTTTACGATACGTTTATGCTGCCGAACTTTCATTCGGATATCCAGGTGAGGTTAGAGCATCTGCTTACCGCCATTAAACTGATTTACGCTTCGATATTTTCAAAAATTGCAAAAGAATATTTGAAAGCGACTTCTTATCGTTTGGAAGAAGAGAAGATGGCGATAATTATTCAAAAGATTGTCGGAAATGTTCACGAAGAAAGATTTTATCCCGAACTTTCCGGAGTTGCAAAATCAATCAATTTTTATCCTTCTCCGCCCATCAAACCGACCGACGGTATTGTTTCGGTAGCTTTGGGGTTGGGTAAATCAGTTGTGGACGGGGAAAAGGTCGTAAGGTTCTGCGCAAAATATCCCGAAAAACCGCTTCATTCATTAACGACGGAGGATTTGCTCAATTACAGTCAGACAAAATTTTACGCCCTAAAATTATCCGAAGAAGAAAACGTGTGCTTCGACGGTTGCGAAAATCTTACGCGTCAATATGATTTAAGCGTAGCCGAAAAGGATGGAACGCTTAATTTTGTCGGCTCGACGTATTCTTATGAGAACGACGCCATTTACGACGGAATTTCGCGTTCGGGCATTCGTCTTATAACCTTTGCGCCGATTTTAAAACACAAAATATTCCCTCTGCCCGACATTATTAATTATATAACCGTAATGGGCAAAAAAGGGATGGGATCCGACGTTGAGATTGAATTTGCAGCAAAACTTTCGGTTCCGCCGAAACAAAAGAAAGAGTTCTATCTTTTACAAATGCGTCCGCTTGTTGTAAATGAAGAGACGGAGAAAGTTTCCTTCCGCGATTATTATAAGGAAGATATGGCGGCGTACAGCGAATATGCTTTAGGCAACGGGGTTCAAAAGGAAATGAAAGACGTTGTCTTCCTTGATATCGAAACATTCGATCGTTCCAAAAGCAAAGAAGCCGCCGAAGAGTTAGCGGCGTTAAATTCCAAATTACGCGAGAAGAAAAGGGAATATCTCTTAATCGGCGTGGGACGCTGGGGATCGACGGACCCTTGGTTGGGCGTTCCGGTTACGTGGGATATGATTTCTTATGCCCGTACTATTATTGAATCTAACTTCCGAGATTTTGACGTTACTCCCTCGCAAGGATCGCATTTCTTTCAGAATATTACCGCGTTTAAAGTCGGTTACTTAACGGTGGACACAAAAAAACGAAAAGGATTCATAGACTGGAAATGGCTGAGAGAACAAAAACCGGTAATGAAAATGAAATACGCGACGCACTTTAGACTTAGGAAACCGATAATAGTCAAGATTGACGGGCGTTCAAACAAAGGCGTAATCTTGAAGCCCGGAGCGGAGATGAGAACAAATAACAATGAACAATGAATAATGAACAAATAAATTTTGCGGAATT
>JAADIR010000059.1:0-5706 GCA_013151245.1 Chlorobiota bacterium | reverse complement strand
TTGCAATATGCCGCTTAAACACATTGCGTAAGAGGCAAGAGGTAAGAAGGAAGAGGTAAGAGGAGTTGTAGCCGCAAGCTTCAGCTTGCGCGGCGCATAGGTTTTACGGCAAATCCCCATTCTTCAGCAAACCAATTTGATTTTATCAGCGTTCTCACAAGCCGGCGTTAACCTCGCGCATCCGCGTTCTTACAAACCAACATTAATCACGTATTTCACCGCTTTCACAACACGCATTAACCACGCGCTTCAGCGCATCTACTAAACGCCCAACCAACATGAAAAACAAACCGCCTCAGCGGTTTACCATGTAAGCGCTCACACTGAACGACAAAAAAAATTGTAACGCAGATTGTAATTGCCACCGGTAGATTGCAAACAATCTGCGTTACGCAAACCCCGAAGGGGTGAAATGATTATAACAACGATATATCCCCGGATATGCGAAACCGCGAAGCGGTGACATAATTGCCAATAGTGGCGATGAATAATGTCACTCCTACGGAGTTTGTTAACATTCTATTTTATCTTTTTCTACAATAATATCACCCCTACGGGGTTAAAAAATGTTAATTTAAGTTTGAACTAAAAATGAATGTGATTGATAACCGCTCTTATCTGAAAAGTAAAAGAATAACCAAAACCGCGATTAGAATTGTCCAAATAAACAACGCCCAAAGAGTAGCTTTTTTTGCTTTACGGGCTTCAAACCATCGTCTCGGCTGTACGCCTTGAATGTAAAAAGTCGCAACGCCCGAAAGATTAATACTGATTAAATTTATTCCAAGCAAAATCAACGCGCCGAGCGCTTCTTTGTAAAACCCGCTGCCGGCAAGTATTCCAACAGACGCGAGCGGCGGAAGCAGCGCCACGGCGACCATCACGCCGATAAGCGTCGCCGAAAGCCCGCTGGTAAAAGCCAGAGCTCCGGCAATTCCGGTTGCAATCGCAAGCGCAATGTCGGATAAATCTGCGGACGTTCTCGCGAGCAGTTCGGGATTGAGAGTTTTGATGCGGAGAAAATATCCGGTTGCGAATGAAAGAAGAAACGCAATAGCAATTCCGACAATGTTGGTTTTTAAAGAATGTTTCGCGAGTTGAAAATCTCCCAAAGTCGTGGCAAGCGCAAGTCCCACGTTTGGACCCAGCAAAGGCGCAATCACCATCGCTCCGATAATTACGGCTACGTTATCTTTCAATAAACCGATCGACGCGACGATTGTGGAAAGAACGACCATAGCGACAAAAACCGAATTGAGAGAAGCGCTTTCTTTTATTTCCGTGTAAAGTTCTTCTCTGCTGACGCGCAGATGAGATTTCTTTTCGCTCTCTTTTTCCTCTTTCTTTTCTTTTTCTTCGTCTTCAATTTTAATTCTCGGAAGAGTCGCTTCAACGGGAAGAAGAATAATTCTGTAATCGTCGCCGGTTAACGCGCGTTCCAACTTGTCGAGCAGCGCTTCGGTTTTGTTTGCTTGAAATAAAACTTTCATTTGCGTTTTGTGTTCCGAAAGTCTGTCGCTCCACATTCCCGCCGGATTTTCAGCTTCAATCAATTCTTTGACGGGTTCCTGTTTGTCGTTCGGAATAGTAATTTCAACTAATCGCAGCGCCATTTTACCTTTCATTTATTTATGCAGAAATAAATATAAAAACATTCGCAATCATTTTTACGGAAAAGTTGTTTCGGTTAGTTTGCCGTTAAAAAAATAAGAAAGTTTAATTAAGGAAACGCGATTTTTTCGCCGAGTTATTTTTACTATATTTTTGACGGAATAAAAACTATTTCAGACAAATCGATTTGGAAATAAAATTCATAGATCTTTTCTGCGGCATAGGCGGTTTTAGGTTTGCAGCCGAACAATCGTTTAAGAAATATTCGATAAAGCCCGTTTGCGTTTTTTCGAGCGATATTGATAAATTTGCGCGGGAAGCGTACTTTGCAAACTTCGGAGAATATCCCGCCGGAGACATTACGCAAATCGACGAAAAAACCGTTCCCGATTTCGACGTTCTTTTCGCCGGCTTTCCTTGTCAACCCTTTAGCATTATCGGGCAAAAGAAAGGTTTCGACGATACGCGCGGAACTCTTTTTTTTGACATTGCCAGAATACTTTCCGAGAAAAAACCGAAAGCCTTTATTCTTGAAAACGTTAAAATGTTAGTAGGGCACAATAAAGGCGGAACCTTACGGACGATACTAAGAGTTCTGAAAGATTTAGGTTATTTTGTCGATTACAAAGTGTTGAACGCGTTGAATTTCGGGTTGCCTCAAAAAAGGGAAAGAGCGATAATTGTGGGATATTATAAACCGTTGTCGTTTAATTGGCCTTTGCCGAGCCAAAAAAGAAAAACGTTGGAGGAAATTCTTGAAAAGGAAGTCGATGAAAAATATTTTGTTTCCGAACGAATTAGAGAAAAGAGGCTTGCCGCTCATAAGTCCGAGCAAACGCTTTCGATTTGGCATGAAAACAAAGCGGGGCATATCAGCTCTTATGATTATTCCTGCGCGTTGAGAGCCGGCGCGTCGCATAACTATTTGCTTGTGAACGGCGAGCGGAGATTGACGCCGAGAGAAATGTTGAGGCTGCAAGGCTTTCCGGAGAAGTTCAAAATTGCGGTTTCGGAATATCAAACGCGCAGGCAAGCCGGCAACGCCGTTCCCGTAAATATGATTAAAGCGGTTATCGATTCCTTTCTCCCTTTTTGGCTGAATGATTTTTAAAATTAAATATTGAAAAATAATGACCGACACTTTCACGAAAAAGAAACGCTCCGATATAATGAGAGCCGTTAAATCAAAAGGAAACAAATCGACCGAATTAAAACTCATTGAAATTTTTAAGCTGCATAATTTAACGGGCTGGCGCAGAAATTATCCCGCGTTCGGCAAACCCGATTTTGCGTTCCCGAAATTAAAAATCGTCGTTTTTGCCGACGGCTGCTTTTGGCACGGGCACAACTGCAGAAACACCAAGCCTTCGAGCAACGCCGAATATTGGAATAAAAAAATCGGGCGGAATAAGAAGCGCGACAAGCTCGTTACAAAAACGCTTAGAGAGAAAGGCTGGACGGTAATCAGGTTGTGGGAATGCGAAATAAACAAAAACAAATATCGTAGAAAGTTAAAAAAGTTGATAGACGCTTCGAAAAATAATCTCTCCGAAAAGTAAAAATCTTTCGAAAAATTCGGCTGAATTCCTTTGCTAAAATCGCGGTAAAAAAGTATGTTTTGATAATCAAAATTTGGAGGAATAATGGCTCAAAAAATTATCAAAGCCGCCGACAGAACGGAAAATATTAAATACGCTATCCGCGACGTTTTATTGATTGTGGACGAAGTGAAAAAGAGCGGAAAAGAGATGCTCTACCTGAACATCGGCGATCCGAATATTTACGATTTCGAAACGCCGCGGCATTTGATTGAAGCGACATACAAAGCGATGCTCGACAATCACAACGGTTATTCTCCTTCTTCGGGAACCAAAGAAGCGCTCGACGCTATCGGCGTTGAAGCCGAAAGAAAAGGAATCAAAAACATTCAAGATATGTTTGTAACAACCGGCGCGAGCGAAGCGATTGACATTTGTTTGACTTCGCTGGTAAACGCCGGAGAAAATATTTTGACGCCCACTCCCGGTTATCCGCTTTACACGGCGATTCAAAGCAAACTGCAAATGGAACCGAATCCTTATTACTTAAGCGAAGAAAACGGATGGCAGCCGGATATCGACGATATCAAAAGCAAAATCAATGAAAAGACAAAAGCGATTATTGTAATCAATCCGAACAACCCGACAGGTTCCAACGCCAAGAAAGAAACGCTGCAACAAATTATTGATTTGGCGCTCGAACACAACTTGGTGATTTTCGCAGACGAAATTTACGACAAACTTTTGATGGACGGCGAAGAGCATATTGCGCTCGCTTCGTTGAATTCGGAAGTTCCGATTATCACTTTCGGCGGTTTATCCAAAAATTATATGGCTCCGGGCTGGCGCATTGGCTGGGGAATTGTAAGCGGAAACCGAGATATATTAAAAGATTACATCGAAGCGATAAATAAAATTCTCCGTTCGCGTCTTTCGGCAAATCACCCCGAAATGTATGCCATTCCGCCGGCGCTTCTCGGAGATCAAACGCACATTGCCGAATCGATGGAAAAACTTACGCGCAGAAGAAATATGACGGTTGAAATGCTGAATGCGATTGACGGTATTTCTCTCGTAAAACCGGAAGGCTCTTTCTACGCTTTCCCGAAATTAGAGATCGAACACGACGACATGCATTTTGTTTCTGAATTGATTAAAGAAACCGGCGTTGTTGTCGTGCCCGGAAGCGGATTCGGACAGACGCCGGGAACAAAACATTTCCGTCTCGTTTTCCTTCCGCCGGACGACGTTCTGAAAAAAGCTTACGAAAGAATCGGCGAGTTTTTCATAAGCTACAAAAAGAAATACGAATAAAACAAATAATCGAAATTTATATTTTAAAAGCCGTTTACCGATTTAGAGTAGGTAAGCGGCTTTTTTAATAGTGATATCTGCATTGTACGAAATCTATTCTTTCGTCGGATGCGACGTAAACAATTCTATGCTCTTGCGTAATACGACGCGACCAAACGCCGCTTCCCAAATAACGAAGCGGTTCCGGTTTGCCGATTCCCTCGACCGGATTTTTCATTATCGCCTCAACCAATTCCAATATTTTAAGCGCGATTTTTCTATCGGTCTTCACCCAAAACTTTAAATCCTCTCTAAACTCGGAATGAAAAACCGTTTCCCGATTTTTTAAAGATTTACTCTTCAAGTCCGAATTCCTTTTTCAATTCGTCTAACGATTGCGGTTTCTCTTTTCCCGCTTGAGCTTTTAACAATGATTTCAATAATCTCTGCGCATTTTTTGGAGAACGGAGTAGATGAGCGGTTTCCAAAATGCCGGAGAGTTCGCTTTCCGAAATCATCGCTACGTTTTCCGAATTTTTTCGCCTAATAATAACTATTTCTTTATCGAGAGATACTTTGTCCAAAAGCTTTGCCAGGTTTGCGCGCGCTTGCGAATACGTTAAACTGCTATACATAATATTATCCTTTTTAATTGTACAACTTTATTGTACATATATTTTTTGAATAAAGCAAGATGTTTTAATTAGGACGCTATAATTGATTAGATATAGAGCGGATATTAATTCTAATTAAAAATTAAAAGTTTAAAGAATATTTCCGATAATAAAAGTAAAATTGGAAAAGATAATAACGATGAGAAAAATTAGATTTATTTTATTTTCGATTATTGTTGCGCTTGGCGTAATGGGACTTTCGTGCAGCAAAGAAGAAGACACGCCTGTTGATCCACCGACAACGGGAACAATTTCCGGAGTAATTACCGAACAGACAACCGGAATAGCTTTGGAAAGCGCAAGCGTTTTCACCGAACCGGCTACGAGTCTTGTAACGACAGACGCAAACGGAGCGTATAGAATTACGACCGTCGAACCGGGCGATTACACAGTTACGGCGGTTAAAAACGGTTACGACACAATGAGCGTTGCCGTTACGGTTACCGCCGGCGCCGAAACCATCGCGGATTTTATAATGGAAAAAACCGATTCTACCGGATCGCGGTATTTCGGCGATTTGCAAGGCGTCGTTAGAAATTCCCAAAACGGTTTGCCGATTCCGAAAGTAAATATTTTCACCGTTCCCGCTT